>NZ_QTXU01000095.1:0-521 GCF_003461785.1 Ruminococcus sp. AM43-6 | reverse complement strand
TGGCAGGGGCAGAAGGATTCGAACCCTCGGCACGCGGTTTTGGAGACCGCTGCTCTACCAACTGAGCTATACCCCTAGATAAAAAATGTGGTGGACCATCAGGGACTCGAACCCCAGACCCACCGGTTATGAGCCGGTTGCTCTAACCAACTGAGCTAATGGTCCACATAGAGCAAAAAAATAGTAAGCTTTTTGAGAAGCTTGCATAACGACCTCACGCAAGCGAGAGGAAATATTGGTGACCCGTGGGAGAATCGAACTCCCGATGCCGGCGTGAGAGGCCGGAGTCTTAACCGCTTGACCAACGGGCCATATAATGCTGAGCTACAGCATATAAAGAAAAACCGCAGCGAGCAAAAATATATCTGCCCGTTACGGGAAATTTGGTGCACCATCGGGGACTCGAACCCAGGACCCACTGATTAAGAGTCAGTTGCTCTACCATCTGAGCTAATGGTGCATAGGTGTCGGCAGCACCCTATCTTACCGGGACGTTACCATCCAAGTATTTTCGGCGAAGA
>NZ_QTXU01000094.1:0-542 GCF_003461785.1 Ruminococcus sp. AM43-6 | reverse complement strand
TGGCTGGCACTTGATATGTGCTTGTCAATAGCGAAAGGAGAAAGTGTTTTAGGTCAGAAAACATTGCAGGGCACGGCATTGTATTTGTGTTTAGAGGATAGCTACGTTCGTATTCAAAATCGCTTGTATGAAATAACTGATGTGCCAACTGAAAATTTGTACTTCTCTGTTATGTCTGAATCTATCGGCAACGGACTTGAAGAACAAATCGAAAGTTTTAAAATTGAACATTGCGGTCTAAAAATTGTGTTCATTGACACTCTGCAAATGGTTCGCAGCGATACTGATTCAAGCTATGGTTCAGATTACAAAGAGCTGTCTGTGCTGAAAGCACTTGCTGACAAACTTGAAATCGCAATAATAGTTGTACATCATACTAGAAAATGCAAAGATATCGACCCGTTCAATATGATCTCGGGAAGTACAGGAATCAGCGGCTGTGTTGACGGAAGTTTGGTGCTTATTGAAAACAAGCGTGGCAGCCGTAATGCAAAACTTTATTGTGTAGGACGTGATATTGAAAACGCAGAAATTAATTTGCA
>NZ_QTXU01000093.1:272-550 GCF_003461785.1 Ruminococcus sp. AM43-6 | reverse complement strand
TACATAGACGGAACAAAGATAGAAGCCAACGCAAACAAATACAGCTGGGTATGGAAAAAAAGCTGTGAGAAAAACCGTCTGAAGGTATTTGCAAGGATAACAGAATTGCTTGGTGAAATGAATGAAAAGATCTCTTCATTCTGCGTAAAATTCGGCATTCGTGAAGAATATGCTATTGAGTATTTAGAGCAAATACAGCAGCAATATGCAAAGCTTTGCGGCTTTGACCCGGAAACTGCAATTCGGGGACGGGGACATCATAAAACAATTGAACAGAG
>NZ_QTXU01000093.1:0-262 GCF_003461785.1 Ruminococcus sp. AM43-6 | reverse complement strand
CAATTCGGGGACGGGGACATCATAAAACAATTGAACAGAGGCATTATGACAAGCTTTCGGAATACATTTCAAGGCTAAAAAAGTATGCAGAACACATAAAAATATGCGGAGATGAACGCAATAGTTATTCCAAGACCGATCATGATGCAACATTTATGCGTATGAAAAAGGACTATATGGGTAACGATCAGCTTCTTCCGGGATACAATATCCAATTAGGTGTCTGTGATGAATATATCGCAGTATTCGACGTAAAACAATA
>NZ_QTXU01000092.1:277-555 GCF_003461785.1 Ruminococcus sp. AM43-6 | reverse complement strand
GCTGATAAGCTCTTGCTTTCAGTTGCACCGCAAGTCTCACATTTTCTGATCTGTGTACCGCTTTCTGTGCAGGTAGCTGATTTTGTGGTTGTCCAATTGCCAAACTTATGGCCTGTTGCCTTTATTGTATCCTGAGCCTTTATTACCGCACCACAAACTGAGCAATGTGAACCCTCGGTTTTGCCGTCTGTTGTGCAGGTGGCAGGGATTGCCTTGTCAACAACTTCTGTATGGCCCTTAGCTGATAAGCTCTTGCTTTCAGTTGCACCGCAAGTCTC
>NZ_QTXU01000092.1:0-267 GCF_003461785.1 Ruminococcus sp. AM43-6 | reverse complement strand
TGCACCGCAAGTCTCACATTTTCTGATCTGTGTACCGCTTTCTGTGCAGGTAGCTGATTTTGTGGTTGTCCAATTGCCAAACTTATGGCCTGTTGCCTTTATTATATCCTGAGCCTTTATTACCGCACCACAAACTGAGCAATGTGAACCCTCGGTCTTGCCGTCTGTTGTGCAGGTGGTCGGGATCACCTTGTCAACAACTTCTGTGTGACCCTTAGCTGATAAGCTCTTGCTTTCAGTTGCACCGCAAGTCTCACATTTTCTGAT
>NZ_QTXU01000091.1:0-563 GCF_003461785.1 Ruminococcus sp. AM43-6 | reverse complement strand
CTCGTAATCGATAATTCCATTGATCTTCCGTACTTCGTTTACGCACATAGCGTGCAGACTTTGCAATGTTTCATCATCAACATCATTTATCGCCGCAGTCATATGCGACAGCTTTCCAAGCTCCACTGCGACTTTGAAAAGCAGACGGGCAAGCCGCTGTTCTGTACCTTTTATCTGTGCCTTGACCGTTTCCGTAATCAGTGGGGAGAGGTAGTTTACCTCTTCCTGCTGACGAAGGTAGCCGATGTAAAACTTCACGGCTTTCTCAATAAATTCTGTTTTCGAGGCACAATTATCCTCTTTATACTCCTGTTCGATCTTTTTAATTGTTTCTGGCTGAAAATATACAGCCATTTTTTCTTTTGCCATGAAACAACTCCTTTTTCTTTTACGACTCCTGAAAATACGCCGATTTTTCGCACATTTCTGCACTTACGACCCCTGATTTTCGTAAAAAGCCGTATTTTGACTCCATGAGGCGACCGCCTGAAATATGCACAAGACCTGTGTGAAGACTGCGTATTTACGGCACATTTGCGGTCAGCTTTGCTGTCCGCTGTGAG
>NZ_QTXU01000090.1:0-577 GCF_003461785.1 Ruminococcus sp. AM43-6 | reverse complement strand
GTAAATCATATAACACCTCACATCGTCATTCCCATATCGGGTTCTTCGGTCATGTCCTCAAACTGATCGCTGTTCATTTCTTCCTCCGTCTGCAAAAACCATTTGTCGGAATTCCAAAAGCTGATATAAATTTCTCCGTCGGGAGTTTTTATCGGTCTTTGCTCCAGACTCTCTCCTGCGCCGTCGCTTAACTGCCCGGTACAATATTCACGGAGATCCTCAAGTTCATCTTCCGTAAGCTGACCGTGAACGTTTGCTGTGACCACTCCCACAAGTTCTCCGTTATGTTCTTCGACCGACATAAATGCGGAAAACACCTTTCGGTCAACAGAATTGCCTCTATCGTACCAATGCATCAGACCTCGCTCTTTTTCTTCGGGCAAATTGAAATCGCTGATAAAATGATTTATCTCCGATTTGTAAGCAGAAGCTTCATAGGAGGAGATTTTTTCGTATTCCTCATCAGACCAACATTCAGGTACTCTGCTGATCTCAAGGGGACAGTAAAATTTCATTTCCTAATCCTGTATAATAAAACTTGACACATACAAAACAATCAAAGTATAATAAAAACAAA
>NZ_QTXU01000009.1:652-89486 GCF_003461785.1 Ruminococcus sp. AM43-6 | reverse complement strand
TTCTCGCTGCATAATTCTTGTTCGAATAAAATGTGTCAAGTGATATTGACAAAACCAAAATATGTAAAAATCAAAAATAAAGGGGAAAGCTTATGAGTGATGAGAAAAAAGACGTAAACAGCCAGCAGGAGAATGTGGGCAAAAAGGGCATAAACAAAAAGCTTATCATCGCTTTTGCAGGCATGGGCGCTGTTATAGTGGGGCTTGTTATTGCACTGATACTGGTGGCAACGTCAGGTAAAAAAGACGTGGACAGCTCTGCTTCAAAGGCGGAGAGCAGTTCTGCGGCGACTTCAGAAACTGATGATACCAGTGAGGAGGACTCTGTGGCTGACGAAAGCGAGGACGAGCCTGATGCTGATGAGGAGGAAAGCTCTCAGGAAAGCAAGGACGATAAAAAGGAAAAGGGCTTTATCATCTCCTATTCAGGGGACAATAGTTGGCAGGACGGCGACAAGGTCATGACGGGCATGGAGATAGGCATTGAGAACAACTCCGACGAAGCCCTCAAGGAGTGGACGCTGGAGCTTGAAATAGACCAGCTCAAAAGCTGTGACGGCTGGAACGGCAACTTTAAGGTCAAGGGCAACAAACTCACGGTCACAAATGTTGATTACAATGGCGAGATCGCAAAGGGCGGTTCGACCTCTATCGGCTGTAATATCGGAACTGGAACAAAGCTCAATGTTAAGTCTGCAAAGCTAAACGGTGTGGAGTGTACTGTTAAAAAGGGCAAGGTATCACAGAATAATAACAATAACAACAATAATCAGAATAATGACAAAAAGGTCACGGAAAAGGACGTTAAAAAGCTTCTAAAGCGTACCTCAAAGGCTAAACAGGGTGATGATTGGCTTCACACAGACGGAAGCAAGATACTTGATAAGGACGGCAAAGAGGTTTGGCTCACGGGCGTGAACTGGTTTGGCTACAACACAGGCACTAACACCTTTGACGGACTTTGGAACAGCGAGCTTGTGTCATCGGTGGAGGCTATTGCAGACCATGGCTTCAATCTTATAAGAGTGCCTATGTCAGCGGAGCTTATCAACCAGTGGTCAGAGGGCGAATATCCAAAGGCGAACTACAATAACGCGTACAATGAAGAGCTGAACTCTATGAACAGCCTTGAGATATTTGATTATTTTCTCAAGCTTGCGGAGGAAAACGGTCTTAAAGTAATGCCTGATATCCATTCAGCGGAAACCAATGCCAGCGGTCATACTGTAAATCTGTGGTATACTGACAAGGTCACTGTAAAGGACTATTACCATGCTTTGGAGTGGCTTGCCGACAGATATAAGGACAATGACACTATCGTTGCATTTGACCTGAAAAACGAGCCTCACGGCAAGCTTAACGAGGGTGACGCTGCGGCAATATGGAATGATTCAAAGGACGCAAACAACTGGAAGTATGTGGCTGAAACGGCAGCGAGCAAGGTGCTTGCGAAAAATCCTAATGTGCTTATAATGGTCGAGGGTATCGAAATATACCCTAAGAACATCAAGAAAAACGGGGATTATTCCTCCACCAACAGTGATGATTACTATTTCAACTGGTGGGGCGGAAATCTCAGGGGCGTAAAGGACTATCCTATCGACCTTGGCAAATATCAGAATAAGCTTGTTTACTCGCCGCACGACTATGGTCCGACAGTTTATCAGCAGCCTTGGTTCGAGGGGGATTACACATACAAGAGCCTTATGAAAGATTGCTGGAAAGACAACTGGTTCTACATTCAGGATCAGGATATCGCACCGCTTCTTATAGGCGAGTGGGGCGGCTTTATGACAGAGCCTAACCTAACTTGGATGACCTACATGAGAAAGCTCATAAAGGACAATCATGTAAATCACACTTTCTGGTGCTTCAATGCAAACTCAGGTGATACGGGCGGACTTGTAAAGGACGATTTTGTTACATGGGACGAGGAAAAGTACGATTTTGTCAAGGAAGTTCTTTGGCAGGAGAGCGGAAAATTTGTTGGACTTGACCACGCTATCCCTCTTGGTGATAATGGTATAACTTTGAAAAAGGCAAAGGGTCTTTGATATCACATATAAAAATAGCGGACGAAGCCCGAAAGCTTCGTCCGCTTTTGTATTGTATTTTTATCGCTGGTCGCCCATAAAGAACAGAGCGAGAGTTCCAGGTCCTGAGTGTGAGCCTATAACAGCACCTGTGTAGCAGATATGCACAGTGGTCTTTTTGCCAAGCTTTTTTCGCATAAGGTCGGCTGCATATTCTGCGTCTGAAAGGCAGTCGCCATGGCAGACGGCTACTGTGGAATTATCCCAATTTCCCATGCGTTCGCACATCATATCCACAAGCTTTTCAATGGATTGCTTTCTGCCTCGTATCTTTCCAACTGGGATAAGATGTCCCTCGTTGTCAACGTGGAGAAGCGGTTTAATGCCAAGAATAGAGCCTGCTATGGCGGCAGTCTTTGATACTCTGCCACCTCGGTGGAGATATTTCAGGTCATCAACTGTGAAAACATGGCATAGGTGAAGCCTGTTGTCAGTGATCCACTGGGCAAGCTCGTCAATGGAAAGACCCTGCTTTTTCTTTTCGTCAGCCTTTATGAGCAAAAGACCCTCGCCTGTTGAAGCACAGAGGGAGTCTATGCAGATTATCTTGCCTTCCGGGTATTTTTCCATTACGCTATCTCTTGCAATGCAGGAAGTGTTGAAGCTTCCGCTAAGACCTGACGAAAATCCAAGATAAAGCACGTCATAGCCTGCGGCAAGTTCCTTTTCAAAAGCCTGTTCATAGTCGGAGATACCTATTTGCGATGTTTTCGTTACTGCTCCGTTTCGCATTTGGGAATAAAATTCAGGCAGCGTCATGTCATTCTTGCTCTTTACAACACCGTTTACTTCAAAAGATAAGTCCAGAAGCGTCACGTCCATATTTTTTAATATATCCTCCGACAGATCGCAGGTGGAGTCGGAATATAGCTTGTATTTTCTGTCAGACATTTTTATCCTCCTTTTGCCGCTTGGGCAACAATATAAAAATATTATAACATATGGGCGGGCTTTTGTAAAATATCCCTCAACTATACTTTGTAAAATTTCTATGAACACAGTTGTCTGCGGTGCTGTGCGACAGTTAAGGTGTTTTCAGATACGCAAACAGAAAAGTCACGGCAGGCGGAGGAGATAAGCATATCGCTTATGCGATTTTCTATGAGGGCGGTAATTATGTGGCGTATCTCTCGTGCAGAGCCGCTTTTTGAAAGTGCCTGCTTTGCGATAAAATGGTAGACCTCTGGCTGACAGGCGAGTGTACAGCCAAGTTCAGAGAGCCTTTTTTCAAGAGCGGATATTTCAAGGCGTGTAATGTTTTCCATATCGGAAAGGGTAAGGTCGTTAAAAACAATCACCTCATCTATCCTGCCTAAAAGCTCGGGAGACATAAAGCTTTTAAGCTCTGAGAGCATGGCTTTTTTCTTGGCTTCGCCATTTGACTTGCTGTTTGAAAAGCCCACGGCCTTGGTTTCGGCAAGCTTTTTCACGCCGATATTCGAGGTCATTATTATAAGGACATTGGAGAAAGAAACTGTCCTGCCAGCGGAGTCGGTAAGACAGCCGTCCTCTAGTATCTGCAAAAGCAGGTTGTAGATGTCAGGGTGAGCCTTTTCTATTTCGTCAAGAAGAAGCACACAGTAGGGCTTGCGGCGAATTTGTTCGGTGAGCCTGCCACCCTCGTCAAAGCCAACATATCCAGGGGGCGAGCCTATGAGCTTTGAAACGCTGTGGCGTTCCATGTATTCTGACATATCAAGCTTTACAATGGCATTATCTCTGCCAAAAAGCGTTTTGGCAAGATCTTTTGCAAGCTGGCTCTTGCCCACTCCCGTTGACCCTAAGAAAATAAAGCTTCCCATGGGGCGGTCGCTGACCTTTAGCCCTGCACGACAGCGGCGGACGGCAGAGCAGAGTGACTTTATAGCCGTCTGCTGTCCAACAATGCTTTCGCTTAGCTTATCTTCAAGCCCTGTGAGCCTTGCGGCTTCGTCCTGTCCGATATCAGCGCAGTTTATGCCTGTGAGCGATGAAATAACGCTGTCAATGTGCCTTTTTTCAAGTGGTATGCGCTTTGGGCGGCACTCTGTTATGGCGGTGAGATATTCGTCACGGGTGAGCTTGCCTTTCACATAATCGTTGAAAGCGTCTGATATTTTCTCACCAGAATTGTTTTCGCTTTGTTCTATGACCGCACAGGCACAGGCTTCGTCTAGGATATCAATTGCTTTGTCAGGAAAAAATCTGTCGGTGACATATCTTGCGGCAAGCTTAACTGCATATGGGATAAGGTCAGGGGAGATGTCAACGCTGTGGTGCTGTTCATATTTGTCTATAAGACCGCTGAGGATACGGCAGGTCTGGCTTTGATCAGGCTCATCTATCTTCACTTTCTGAAAGCGTCGCTCCATAGCTGAGTCTTTTTCAATATTTTTGCGGTATTCCTCAAAAGTCGTTGCGCCTATGAGCTGTAGACCGCCCCTTGCAAGCTGTGGTTTCAGGATATTTGCAGCGTCTATTGCACCCTCTGCCGCTCCTGCACCCATTATGTTGTGAAGCTCATCAATGAAAAGTATCACATTTCCAGCCTTTGCGGCTTCGTCCATACAGCTTTTCAATCGCTCCTCGAAGTCACCACGATATTTTGCTCCTGCAAGGAGGGCAGTTATATCAAGGGAGAAGATTCGCTTTGAGGATAACGCAGACGGCACTTCTCCAAGCATGATCTTTCTCGCAAGCCCCTCCACAACAGCGGTCTTTCCCACACCTGCCTCACCTACAAGGCAGGGATTGTTCTTTGTGCGGCGGCAGAGTATCTCCATGATACGTTCTGTTTCAGCTTCTCTGCCTATGCAGGGGTCGAATTTTTCGCACTCGCTTTTGCGTGTAAGCTCTCTGCCGTAGCGTTCAAGGGTCTTTAGCTTGGGATAATTTCTGTCTGAAAAAATATTAGGCTCGTTGCCTGACAATGAGCAATCGTTGTACATCTTGTTGCAGTTCACCCCTAACTGCTGCAATATCTCAAAGGCACAGCAATCGCTGCGGCGGAGTATCATAGCAAGAATGTATTCCGTTCCTGCGATACCGCCACCCATGCTCTCACACAGCCTTTTTGCACCTTTTAAAACAGCGGCAGCGTTAGGAGTGATGTCATTTTTCGTAAGACGGCATGGCGTGCCTCTGCCTATGATGTATTCTATCTGCTCCTCTATCCTTTGAGCTGTGACCTCGTGGCGCAGAAGCACTGCACAGGCTGTGGAGTCCTCCTCATAGGCGGCAGAGAGCAGGATATGCTCAGTGCCGATATAAGTATGCCCCCAGCTTCCTGCCAGAGTGACGGCATTTTTCACAAGCTCTCTTGCCCTTGGTGTAAAGCTATCGCTATCAAAAAACTGTTCGTTCATAAAATTCACCCCTTAAAATGTTTAAGACAAAGCTTTGTCTTAGCTACATTCTTGACAGTTTTGCGTCTTGTTATTCTCGCATTTTTATCGCTTTTATATTCTTATGCACAGGACAAATTCTCCTTGCAGATTTTTTTGTAACACATTTTTCTCTGCGTCATAAACTGTAATATAAAGCAACGGAGCAAAGCTTCAGCTTTATAAATCTTAATAAAAAAGGAGATTTCATTTATGAACGGTTGTGGATTTGGCGGTTGTTGGTGGATCATTATCCTTATTCTCATATTCTGCTGTGGCTGCGGCGGTTGCGGAAATGGCTGTGGTGGTTGCGGAAACGGCTGCGGTGGTTGTGGCTGCGACAATGGTTGCGGCGGCTGCGGATGCTGATCTGACGGCAAATAAAAGACGGCGGAGCATTACGCTTCGCCGCTTTTTTTTATTTATCTTCTTTTTCCAAACGCTTTTCAAGGCGTTTCACAATAGTTTTCAGTGCTTTTATGCGGGCGTATTTTTTATCGTTGCCCTCAAGTATCGTCCATGGTGCTATATCTGTGGAGGTAAGTGTTATCATGCGGTCAACATATTTCTCATAGGTATCCCACTTTTCACGGTTGCGCCAATCCTCATCGGTTATCTTCCAACGCTTTTCAGGCGTGTTCTCACGCTCGTTAAAACGGCGGAGCTGTTCGTCTTTATCAACATTCACCCAGAATTTTATTATCTCTGCGCCCCAATCATGAAGCTGGCTTTCAAACTCGTTTATCTCACGATAAGCCATGTTCACACGTTCTTCGGGGGTGAGCTTTTCGATAGGCTCTACCATTACTCTGCCATACCATGTGCGGTCAAAGATAGTAAAGTGACCATTCTTTTCAAGACGTGTCCAGAAACGCCATAGATAGTGCCTTGCAAGCTCTGACGGTTCGGGTGCAGCGATAGGGTGAACTTCATAGCCCCTTGGATCAAGGGCAGCCGCAATACGCTTGATATTTCCGCCTTTTCCTGCTGCATCCCAGCCTTCATAGCATATTATAACAGGTATCTTCTTCTGATAGCAGAGATTTTGCATCTTGAAAAGCTTGTCCTGATATTTTTTCAGCTTTTTCTCATATTCCGCTTCGTCAAGGGATTTGTTCATATCCACTTCTGCAAGAGCAGGCATTTCAATAGTTTTATATTCAGGATAATTGTATCCGCAGGTGTCAAACTGTGGTTCGGGAATATAATGTTCGCCCTTCTCCTTGGCGGAAACTGCAGTGCTTACTGCCTTTGTGACCGCTGTCAGCACTTCAAGCTCAGCAGAGGCACGTTCATTTGCCCCAACGCAAGTCCACGGAGCAAATGCCGTGTTTGTGCTTTCAAGCATTTTGTCATATCTGCGGAAAAACTTATCGTATTTTTCCATGTTCTTTATATCGTGGCTTTCCACACGCCAGCTTGTAACAGAGGAGTTCTCCAGCTTTTCGATACGCTTTTTCTGCTCGTCTTCGGTAATGTGCAGGAAAATTTTCACGATAACATATCCGTCATCTGTAAGCTGCCTTTCAAAGGTGCAGATATCTTCAAGACGTGTGTCCCTTGTGTCCTTGTCTATCTCGCCGTACATACAGGCGTTCACAGTGTCACGATACCAGCTTCGGTCAAGGATAAGAAACTCGCCCTTTTTCGGCAGCGTCTGCCAGTAACGCCACAGCCATGGCATACGCTTTTCCTGCTCGTTTGGCGCACGAAATGACACCACCTTGTAAAAACGTGGGTCAAGAGAGCGTATGAGCTTTGCTATCATCGAGCCTTTTCCTGCGGCAGACCAGCCGTCAAATGTGATTATAACAGGCACTCCTGCGGTCTTTATCTTGTTTTCAAGCAGGGTGAGCTGTTCTCTCAGAGCTTTTAGCTGTTCGGATATCTCTGGTTTTTCTGTGTTTTTCTGTATGATCTTTTCAAGCATTGCTATCTCTCCTCTTTTCACTAAATTGTTATTATCACAACTTAATTTATTTGATTTATGTATATTATACACATTTTATCTTTAATTGTATATAGACATTTTTCATGAAAATGCTATCTCTTTTTTGTTAATACGGAGTTAATATTATTGGTTTATACTAATATGATATAAAATATCTCGCAAAGGACGGCAGTGATATGTCAAAAAAAGACGAAAAGGACATTAATATATCAAAGCTCGACAAAAGTCTGGAGGGTCAGGGTCTGTTGGAGGACGCTGATGACGCAGAGTATGAGCGCACGCTGGCTCAGCAAAGGCGTGAGGCTGAGGAGCGTGAAAGGCAGGTTTTAGAGCAGGCGGAAGCTGAAAGACGTGAGCGTGAACGTCAGGAAGAAAAGGAACGTGAACGCAGGCTTGCTCAGGAGCGTATCGAGCTTATGAAACTCAAAAGCGGAGTTATTGATGAAAGCGAGTCTTCCATAAAGGAAGAGCATGACCAGATAAGAGAGCTTCATGGCTTTGAAAAGGTGCAGAATTTCTTTTATCACAACAAGGTGTGGATAATCTTTGCAATATTTATCATAGCGGTGGCGGCATTTATTTTTATTGACGCTGCAAGGCGTGAAAAGGCTGACATGACAGTGCTTATGATCGCAAACAACGGCTTGGAAACACGTCAGGAGGAACTGGAGGAGTTCTTTGAAAAATACACGGACGATCTTGACGGCAATGGTTATGTCCATGTTGAGGTCATTATGATTCCGCTAAATTCTCACAGCGACGATTATCAGCAGCAGAACGTGAACAGCACTAAGTTCTTGGCACAGCTTCAGGGGGGCGAGTCTATACTTGTTATAACAGACTCAAACACTGACGAGGAGTTCAAGTCAATAATGACTCCTGAGTTGCCAAAGGAATTTCCGAACAACAAGTATGTTGATGATATGGGTATGAGCTGGAACATGGAGATCATGGCAAAGGAGCTTAACTTCGAGAATATGCCGAATGATATCCACCTTTCAATGAGAACGCCGGTTAAGACTTTGGGCGACTCTAAGGAAACTATGCAGGAGAATTATGATAAGGCGTTCAAAGTTTTCAAACGCATAGTTGATGATATGACTGAGAAAGCCGTAGAGGCAGGAGATAAGGGTCTTACAACTGAGCCTGTCCACTATGATGACAGCAGTTTGGAAAGCTCTGATAGCACAGAAAGCTCAGAAAACAAGTAACGGATATTTGGCTGTAGGGGACGGCGTTCTCGACGTCCCGTATGACAAGGTAAAGAATAGCGGACAACCACTTTCCCGTGGCTGTCCGCTTTGTATTTGTATCAGTATTGATAATTGTAATTTGTGTTGTCCTGATAATAGCCGTCTGTGTAGCCGTCAGACTGATTTGACTGGGTGTCGGAAGTGTTCAGGCTTGAAGAGTTCTGATCTTCAGCATATTTGTAATCAGAGGTGATGCCAAGATATTCTTCAAGGCAAAGTCCGCTCTTTGTGACCGCTTCGGCTTTTTCCTTGCCAAGATAGCGGATATGCCACGGTTCATACACATATCCTGTTTTATCCTCTTTTCCCTCAGGGTAGCGGATAATGAATCCGTACTCTGCACAGTGTTCAGCCAGCCAGTTGGCTTCGGGAGTGCCTGCAAAGCTGTCCTCGGTGGTGTTAACATCAAAGGTCAGACCTGTCTGATGTTCCGAATGTCCCGGACGGGAAGATACCTCGTCTGCGGCTTCTGTGCCACGCTCTGCGGCATAGGAGTTGTAAAGATACTCCTGATCCTGATATGAACGATAGCTTGAATTTACAAAGAGTGTTATGCCGTCCTGAGCCGCTGCAGCTGCCATTTCGTCAAAGGCGTTCTGTGCAATTGTGCTTACGCCCGGTGCATAATCTGATGGCAGGGAGTAGGTCTTGTTCACAATAAGAATACCGTCAACAAAGGTCATGCCGTTTGACTGCTCTATCTTATGCTTTGTTTCTTCTGCTTTGCTGTTGTCGGAGGTTTTCTTTTTGGTGGTGTTTTTTGCTTCCGCCTGCTTTGTGCTTTCGGTCTGTGATGATGAATCAGCAACAGGCTTGTTGTCTGACTTTCCACCGCAGGCTTTCACTATCACAAAAATTATCACCAAAAGAATTGCTATGGCAATGATACGGTTTTTCATAACACGCCTGTGTTCTCTTGCACGCCTTTCGGCACGGCGTTTTTCCATTTCAATGCGCATTCTTTCGTATTCTTCATCAGAGTAGTCATAGTTGTTATATGGCTGTTTGTCTGTGTTTTCAGTCGTGTTGCTGTTATTTACATGTTCGTCCATAGCTATCCTCTTTTTTTGCAGATTATTTCACACTTTTGTGTAAGTATTATACCATACTTTGACGCAGTTTTCAAGTCGGATATTGTCGTCTTATTTCATAACATAAACATAGCATTGATATAGCGGCATAGATTCGTATTCATCATTATCTGGGTCATTCCACATATGATCTTTTCTTTCCTGAACTATATCATCATGGAAAAAGCAAACACCAAGATATGTGTAATCTTCCAAGCCGTTGATCAGATTGTCACCGTAAGAGAAACCGAAGCTTGCATTATTTTTTAACCAAGTAAAAAGCTCTGTATATGCCTCGTCATAGTCTGAAACACAGCTGTTGTTTGCTGTGAATTGTCGTATTTTGCTGTTGTTAGGCAGACCGACCTCAGAGAGATGTTCGTATACGTTGCCAATGCCTTGGCAGTAGTCGTCCATTTGATACAGGCTCTTTTGCAGACATTCATTAAGCTGTCCGCTTGCGTGAAACGGCGGCAGACCATATTTCTCACGGAGAGGATTTACATAATCGAGCAGGTCAAGGGTCATCTGACTTGCACCATCAGGGGAGTAATATTCAGGCTCGACAGGCTCGTCCTGCTGAGTATCTTCTTTGTTTTCCTGCGGTATATCCTGCTGTATCTCAGGCTCTGTCTCAGGCTCAGTCACTTTTTCTGTTGTGGTAGTGGTGGTGACTGCGGCGGCTTTTGACTCTGCTAATGCCGCCCCTTCTGCAATATCTGACGCAAGGGCAGCCTTGTCAGGCTCACGCTTTTTTGTGGTAGTAGTCATGACAGTGGTGATGGGAGGCAGAGTAGTTGTCACAGGTGTATTTGTGGTGACAGTGGCAGCAGATCGAGGTGTGCTTTTTTTCACAGCCGTGGTCTTATCACCATTGTTATTATAAGTATACACCCCGAAAACAGTTGCGGATACTAATGCCACAGCGATTATTGGTGTGGCTATTTTTGCTTTTAAAAACACTTTTTTGGGGGTAGCGAGAACTATTTCTTGCCTCTTGTTTATTTCGCTCATGCATCCAAAGCAAAAAATGGAATCGTCATGAAGAATTCTTCCGCAATTAGGACATTTTTTCATATTTTAGTTTTCTCCTGATCTTATTAAGCACATTGTATAGCTCTTCCGCAGTGCTATATCTGTCGTCTGGATTGATAGAAAGGCATTTCTTTATGACTTTCAGAATTTTCTTGTTTTCGCACATTTTGACCGACGGGTGTTCACCTGTCAAAAGAACGTTCAGAAGCACTGCCAGAGAATAGAGATCTGTTCTTGCGTCAGATTGCTGCATACCGAATTGTTCAGGTGCGGCAAAGCCTACAGTTCCCAAAGTCTGGGTGTCAGAGCGTTGATTGGATTTATAAATTTTAGAAATATCAAAATCTATAATCTTGACATTATTGTCGTCACATATTATAATATTATCAGGCTTTATATCACGGTGAACTATGCCGCTGTTGTGAAGAGCATACAATCCCTGGCATATGGAGCAGGTAATGTTCAGGGCATCGTGTTCTGCTAGTGTTTCGCCGTTTGCATAATCCGTAAGAGTCATGCCGTCGCAGAATTCTTCATAGATAGTATACGCTTCAGTGCTTTCGGAGATCTCGTAGATACGGCAAAGATATGGATTATTTATCAATGCGAGCCTTTGATATACAGAAACGTCAGCAGGCTTATAGATAATGTGCCGCACCATTTTTACACCTGTGTCACTCTCTAAAATGACTTTTTCGTGCTTGCTGTTTTTAAATAGATAGTTTTTGCAGTCGAACATTTTGTCGATCTGTTCTGTTTCAAAATCATATAAGCTTTTTTGTGACATATTTCTCATCTCCAATGTAAAAATGTAAAAAATAAATTATTATAGGAAGGAACTGGTGACATGAAAAAAACAACACAGCTTATGGAAGAGCTAAACGGAAGCGATGATATCAACAGTTTTCTAAGCAACAATAAGGATTCTCTTGACAGACAGGATTTTGCACGTTATCTTTGTGAGCTTGTGAAAAAGAAAAAGATGACAAAGATAGAGGTCATAAGAATATCCCAGCTAAATCAAATATATGGATACCAGATATTTGCAGGAGCAAGACTTCCAAGCAAGGATAAGATAATCGCTATCGCACTTGCAATGAAGCTTGATGTTGATACCGTTCAGCGACTTCTGACCCTTGCGGGTGAAGCTCAGCTTTATCCTAAAAACACCCGTGATTGCATACTCATTGACGCAATAAATAAAGGCTATGATGTGGCAAAGCTCAACAAAGTGCTTTTTGAAAATGGTTCACAGTGCCTTAAATAACGATCGTTTCATAAAGCAGCTCCGGTTCTTCGGAGCTGCTTTTTTATTATCGTAACAAATATTATATCACATTTTGACAAGGTTTTCAAGAGTTGTCAAAACATAAAAACACGCCGCAGAAAAATTCCGCGGCGTGTGTTCTTAATTAACTCTTATGGAACGAGAGTTGTAGTAGTTGTTGCCTTATCCTTTGCAGATGTAGTTGTTTCAGCTACAGAAGAATCGGTCTTTGTTGTTGTAGTTGTGGTGGTTGTTGCTTCGCTTGCTGCAGCCGATGAAGAATCGTCAGTTGCAGGCTTTGAAGCCGCACCAGCCTTAGTTGTTGTGTAACCCTCGGCTTCAATTACCTTCTTCTTGAAATCTGCTTCTTTGTTGTAGTAAGATGTTGAGAAGTAAGGCTCTTCAGTAAATGTTTCACCTGTTGCAACGATATTTGAGCAGTAGATCGAAGCATAGAATGAAACTGCCTTTTTCTCCTTGTCTGTCTTTACAGTTATCTTGTAAAGATTGTAGAGTGCATTTGTGTTCTCCCAAGAATCATAATTCTTCTTGTTTGTGAATGCAACATAAGTGTCAACGTAATCAAAAGACTCGATAGATGTTACCTTGCCGTCAAAGTCAGCAGGATATGGAGCGTAATGACCCTTTACATCCTTTCTCATGTCTTCGATCTTGTCGTCGATATATGACTGATAGCTGTCCATAGCAGCCTTGCCGTTGTCAGCTGTTACATATGCAGGGAATGTTTCGTCAACTGTTATTTCCTTAACATAAACAGTGTCGCCCCAATCGTTTGTTTCAGTTTTGCCGGAAAGTGTGATACCATTTCTTGCAAGTGAGGAATACGGGCTGCAAGTTACCTTGAATGTGCCTCCGATGCCAATATAATCATCGCATGATACTGAGTAAGAAACATTGTCCTTAAGAGCAGCAGGGATAGACTCGCTCTTTACTGAGTAAGGCTTAACAAATGGAACACCGCCTGAACATTCAAATTCAAGTCCCTCGAACGGGTCGATCTCCTGAGTTTTTTCAAGACCCTCAACAGTGAAATCCTTTGTTACCTTGCCGTCCTTAACGTCGGCTGTCTTGTATGTATAATACTTGTCGTCATATTCAAACCAAGTCATGTCACCGCTTTCTTCTGCGCCATAAACGTCTATGTTAGCTGTAACAGTGTACTTGTCGCCGTTTTTCAGATCTGACTTGTAGTCATAATCATAGTAGATAAATGGATATGCTGAGTCATATGAAACGTCAGCAGAGCCGTTTCCGTCAAAGCCTGAGAACTTGACCTCAACGCCCTTGAAGAAGTCGATCTCCTCACCGTTTTTAAGATCCTTTACAGTTACTTCAAACTCAGTGTTCTTTAGCTTTATGTTCTTGTCCTTGAGAGAATCCTCGTTGTACTTTACAGTGCATTTTACCTTGTCACCGTTTTTAAGATTCTTGTTTGCTTTCTTATCAAAGCTTATCTTCAGTTTATACTCGCCATCGCTGTTTGTTTTGAGAAGGGCATTTCTCATCTGCTTAGCTTCTGTAAAATCGTCAGCTTTGTTAAATGCTTTTGTAAGAGTTTTCTTGTCAAGTGCAAAATACTTGCTTACCTTTGATGACTTGTCAGATGAGCTTGCATAGTCGGAAAGATCATCAAGGTCGCCAAGGTCAAGATCTGCCTCGTCAGCAAGGTCGCTGAGAGCGTTTGTAGCATCTGACATTGAATAGTAGCTCTTGTCATAGCAGTTAAGCTCTGCCTCAACATAGCCACAGCCGTCAATGCCCTTAAATTCAAACTTGAAAAGATCCTTTGCGTCGATCACCTGATATTTAAGAATGTTGCACAGAATGATGATCGCAACGATAACAACGATAAGAGCTGCAGCAGCGATAAGTGTTATCTTCTTATGACCCTTTACCCATTCGCCAAGCTTAGCAAAAGGATTTGGCTTTGCAGCTGCAGGAGCTGCTGCCTGAGCGTAGTTGTTTGCTGGTTGTGCATACTGCTGGTCATACTGAGGAGCCTGCTGCTGTACAGGCTGAGTCTGCTGAACGGGTGCCTGAGCAGGTGCTGCCTGCTGTGTGGAAATGCCTGCTTCGGCTTCCATTTCGGCGACAGACGCACCGCAGCCGCCACAGAATTTTTCTTCTGGACCTATTGGCGCTCCGCACTTAGCACAAAACTTGATAGTGTTCATTTCATACCTCCATTGATACTTCTTTTCTAAACAGGATAAAATTTTTTATCCTATTCATACATTCTAAGTATAATATTAGCAGAAAGAAAAGTCAAGAAAAACTCGTTGAAACCGCCTTGTTCTGTATGATTTTTGTAGATTTGTACAATAACGCAAGAAAAAATCATACACTTTGATAACGTTTTAGACACAATTTTCTACATTAAAAAACCGAATATAAATGGGGATACTGAGTGTGGTATATCTTCTCTGTCCATGAGCGTATGCTCTCGCACTCTGACAAAAATTCCTCAGAGCCCTTTTCCAATAGGGCTGGGAGCTTTGCCACTGCATAGGAGATATCATCGAGTGTGCAGGATTGTGCTATATATGATATTCTTACATAATATTTATTCCAGGCATTTTCGAGTTCTTCGAGCCGTTGGGCTGTGTCGCTGTCCTCATTTCTGTAGCTGTTTTCAGCGGCGTTCACAAGGCTTATGAACTTATCGTTTTCTTTTTTTACCGCAAATACGGAGAACACTGACATGGCGGCTATGACAGTGAGAATAATAATGCAGGCGGACAATCTTTTCATTGAGCTTGCTCCTTTATACTTTTTTCTTGCCCTTGTCTTTTCTTATGGCAACTATCTGCCCTGAGGGGTCAGCGGTGCAGATGTAAACATCTTTCAGGGGCATACCCTTTTCTCCTAGCTTTTTCATGAGCCACTTTTCGTCTTTGCCGATAAGATCAAGGGCGGAGTATATTATCCTGCCGTTGTCGACAACGAGCTGCGGAGGGTCGGTCTGAGAGTCTTTTACGCCCATTCCGCCATTGTTCACAGGTCGAAACTGTGCTTTCTGATAGACCGATATCTTGCCTGTTGTTTCCACCACCGCAAGCTGTACCTCGTTTATATCGAATATACCCATGCTTCTTAGGGACTCCAAAAGATCGTCTGCAGAAAAACGCAGGTCTTTGAGCTGCTTTTGATCTATGATCCCACGGGACACGACTATTTTCGGAGAGCCGCATATGAGCTTTCTAAGCCCTCTGAATTTAAGCGAGCAGTGAGAGAGTATAACGTCAAGGCACACCAGCGTGAATATAGGCACTATGCCCATTGACATCGGTATAGTCATATCCTCAATAGGCAGGGTGGCGATGTTTGAAAGCAAAAGCGTTATAACAAGCTCCGAGGGCTGTAATTCGCCTATCTGCCTTTTGCCCATAAGGCGTATGCTTATGACAATGAGTATATAAAGTATCACGGCTCTGAAAAAAACTATCAGCATTTTGTTTTCCTCCAATATGGTCAAAGCTATTTTTTGCAGCTTTAATGCAGAATATTCTGATAACAGCCGCAGATAATAAATACAACAAAATTTCATGTAGGAGAAACAAAATGAATACACCCGATTTCAGAAATTACAAAAACGCTGAGATAGATAAGACCATTGACGCCGCCATGACTTCCCTTCGCACCATAACAGGCAATTCAATGGATCTTAACATAATGAATGTGAAGATATGCTCCGTAAGCTGTGCGTTGGTATCCATAGAGGGAATGATCTCAACGAGCGCAATGTCAGAGCTTATTTTCAGACCTATAATGGAGCTTTCTGCACAAAAGTCAAAGGGCAATGCAGAGCAGGTATTCGACTTCCTAACAAAAGAAAGCCTGCTTGCCGCCGAGAGAAAAACGGTCTTTAATTATGGTGACGTCATACAGTTTTTGTTTTCGGGCTTTGCGGTCATATTTGTGGAGGGGCTTTCAAAGGCTGTTGTTTACGGTATCCAGGGTTACGACAAGCGGTCGGTTTCTGAGCCTGCAAGCGAGCAGACTATAATGTGCGCACAGGATTCTTTTACGGAAACAATAAGAACTAATATTTCTCTTGTGCGCCGACGAATGAAAACACCATCGCTGAGGTTTGAGATGATGCAGATAGGAAAGCGTTCTTCCACCGACGTGTGCATGGTCTACATGAGCGACCGGGCAAGCTCAGACGCTGTGGACAGGCTGAGAAAACAGCTCAAAGGCATAAAGCTCGATACTGTTCTTACAAGCGGATATATCGAACCTTTTATCGACGAAGGCTTCGGTTCGTCAGTGTTTTCACAAATGGCTTATTCCGAAAGACCTGATATGATATGCACAAGGCTAAATCAGGGCAGGATATGTGTTTTTGTGGACGGCACGCCATTTGTGCTTATCTGCCCATCGCTTTTTGCGGAAAATTTTCAGACCATGGACGATTTTGCGGAAAAGCCTTTTTACGTCACCTTTATGCGGTGGCTGAAATATATTGCGTTCTTTCTAGCGGTGGCTTTTCCGGGTCTGTATGTTGCACTGGCGAGCTTTCACCCTGAGGTCTTCACATTGAAGCTTCTTCTGAATCTTGCAGTTTCAGAGGAGTCAACGCCTTATCCGTTGACAGTGGAGGTGCTTGTGCTAATGCTTCTATTTGAGATAATGAAAGAAGCAGGCTTGCGGCTTCCAAAGGCTGTGGGAAGCACTGTTTCTATAGTGGGCGGTCTTATCATAGGCGACGCTGCCGTAAAAAGCGGACTTGTGTCCGCCCCTTTGCTTATAGTGGTGGGGATAACCACAACATCATCGTTCGTTATACCGAGCCTTTATCAGCAGACGGCTATATTAAGGCTAGTGTATATCCTGGTGGGCGGCGGTTCGGGGCTTTATGGCATTGCACTTTGCACTGTGCTTTTGATGATAAATATAAACTCCATGGACGACCTTGCAGTATCTTACACCGCTCCTGTTACGCCATTTTTCTCAAAGGGTATAAAGGACGTTATTTCAAGGCGGAGCTTTCGGTCATATGAGAAAACTCACAGCACCATTAAAGAATACAAGCTTGACGAAAAGGGGGGAAGCCAATGAAAAAGCTTACGCCATCGCAGTTTTTTGCAATGCTTATCTGTACAAGAGCCTTTTCAATGATGACATTTCTCCCTGAAAGCACCGCAAACGCTTTGGAGCTTATGCTTGGAACAGTGCTGTCTACAGTTTTTCAGATAGTTATGATATGCGGTATGGCGGCTTTCCTCAAGCGCTTTCCTAATGATGACCCATGCACCCTTGTGGTGAGCCGTTCAAAGTGGGCAGGCAGGGGAGTTTGTACAATGTATCTTGCATATTTTCTTACAGTGTCATTTTATGTTATCGGAACCTTCACCTATTTTATGGATTATTATTTTTCTGATTATATACCACGGCTCATGATAGTTCTCAGCGTTGCCGCCTGCGGGATATATATTGCAATGTCAGGCCTTGGGGTCATAGGAAAAACGGGGACAGTGCTTTTTGTACTTTTTCTCTTTGTGACATCCATCCTTGTTATAAGCTCTCTTGAAGATTTCACATTCGTTGATTTTCACCTTGCGGAAAGAAACGTTGGAAAAGGCATTTTTCATTCTGCTGTCAGCGAGCTTGCAAGAAGCTCTTATCTTGCAGTGATAGTTTTTCTCTTACCCTCAACAAAGGGCAATGCAGCAAAAACGTCTGTGTATTTTCTGCTCACAAGGCTTGCCCTTGTTGAAATAGTCTTAGGTTTTATCACAATGATACTTGGAGATTACACTCTTCTTGCAAAACTGCCATTCTTCGCACTTGCGGCATTTTCACGCACTGCCATAATAGAACGCTATGATGCCGCTGTTATGGGCGTGTGGGTAATGCTCTCGGTATATAAGCTGGGAGTATATTTCCATTGTTCAGGCAGATGCCTGAGATATGTTTTTCCCAAGCTCGGTTCTGGATCGGGCGTGATAATAACAGCGGCGATTCCTGCGGCGGCAACGCTCTTTTGGCTTTTGCCTCACAAGTGGGAGAGCATCGCATACGCAGGGCTCAGCCCTATCCCACTCATATTTCTCGGAGGCGTAATACCGCTTCTATGCCTGATATTTGTGAAAAAGGGGGCGAGATCTGATGAAAAAGCGTAAGATACAGGTGGCTGTTGTGCTTTTTATCGCAGCAGTGACGCTGTTGTCTTCCTCTTTTGGCAGGCAGGTGGATATCGAGGAGCGTGTTCTTTGCCACGCCATGGGCGTTGACTATGAAAATGGGGAATACAATGTGTCACTGCAGGTCTTTAAGACCCAGAGTATGGGTTCTGACACTCCTCTCGATGTGAGCCAGTCCAATATACAGACTGTCAATTGCAAAGGCAGGAGTATCCGAGACGCCATTGAGGGCTGTCAGTATCAGATAGGCAGGGAGATATTTTTTGGCCATCTTCAAATAATATGCTTTAATAAAAATATAGATCTTTCCTCTCCAGAGGAGCTGTTCTCTTTTGCTATAAAGGACAAAAATGTTTTTCTTGGAGTGGAGCTTTGCTTGGCGGAAAATACTGCAGAGGAGCTTATGAACGTTCAGCTAACAAGGGGAACGATGTCCTCAGAAAACTTCACACAGGTCATAAAAATGGGTGTGAAAAACGGCATAACGGTGGAGTGCCGCCTTATCGATCTGCTTTCCTGCATAAGATCACCGCAGTATATCGCAATGCCGGTTATCTCTATCAAACAACCGCTGGGAGATTTTGCGGAGAGCCATGAGGAAAAGTCAGCGGAACAGCAGGAGCCGCTTTTGGAAATAAAAAAGACCGCCCTTATACGAAAAGGTACGGTGCTTGAGAGCTATCTTTCCCACGCTGACGCATCAGGCTGTCTGTGGCTCACGGGAAAGGCAGAGCAGTATTCTGATATTATCGAATATAATGGAAGCCCCATGGACGTTAGGATAACCTCTGACAGCCACAGCCTGAAGCTTGATAACGAGAACGGCAGGCTCGTATGCAGATTGAAGCTCACTGTTCTTGCACACACTTCTCTTGACATCCGTGACGAGAAAAGCTCAGACCAGGTGGCGGCACTTGTGAAACAGCGCCTTGAAGAAAACATCACAGGGGTGTGGAACAAAGCCCTGTATGAGAACAGGACGGATATTTTTGATGTGTGGCGGCTTTTCCGTCACAAATATCCGCAAAGCTATCTAAAGTATGCCGACCGCCTTGATGAAGTGCTAGGCTCGGTGGAGCTTGAAACGGATATCACCTGTCGGGTGTCATAAGACAGAGCATATCCTCGTGAAGCGGTGCGGTAACAGTCACTATCCTGCCGTTTTCAGGGCTTTGAAAGGTCATTTTCTCGCAGTGGAGAGCCTGACGGCTTATAAGAGGGCTTGCCTCGCCATAAAGGTCATCACCCAGGAGAGGATAGCCCATAAAAGCCGAGTGTACTCTTATTTGGTGCGTTCTGCCGGTTTCAAGAAAGAAGTCCACAAGAGAAAGATCTCCCAGCCTTTTGCGTACAAGATAATCCGTTGCGGAATATTGTCCGTCAGCCCTCACACAGCGTTTTATTATAGTTTCCTGCTCCCTTGCGATAGGCGCACAGATACGCCCGCCGCAGTGGGGCAGGTCTTTTATTATTCCAACATAGGTCTTTTCAAAGCTTTTTTGGAGCATTGCGGCGCTTCGCTGACTTTTTGCCACAAGCACGCAGCCGCTCGTGTTGCGGTCAAGGCGGTTGACAGGTCTAAAAGCGAGGCTTGGATAAAGTGCGGCAAAAAGATTTCCCAGCGTATCGTCACGATGCTTTATTGACGGGTGGCAGGGCATAAAAGGCGGCTTTGAGAACACCACCACCTCGCTGTCCTCATAGAGGATATCAGCTTTCAGGTCAGGATTAGGGTCAAGAGCTTCACCGTCACCCTCGTTTATCATGATGATGTCATTTTCATATACAAGGTCAACAGTGCGGATAAGGACGCCCTTTCTTGTCATGCCGTTTTCAGTGCGTTTGAGCCTTGTTATGAGCCTTTTTGAAAAGCCCCTTGAACGCAGTACACATTCAAGGGCTTTTTCATTTTCTTCTTTTGTTATTGTCACAGTCATTTGCTGTATTTCCTCCAGCGCTTTATCATTGACGGCATTTTGTCCTGCCAGTAGCTTCCCATTATATCCTGCAAAAACACTATATAGCTTAGTCTGAAATATGGATAGATGATAAAAACAGGATATACTAACAGAAGTGCGGGGATATACATAACAAAGCTCAGCAGGAACGAGATATATCTGCCATGCTGACCGTCCATGAGCCTTACAGAAAGATCGCAGGCGTCAAAAATGTTGGTGCGTGGGTTTAGCGTCATTATATATGGCGCAAGGGCAAGGGATATCCAGTAATGCACCATAAGTCCGAAAAACACAACAGACAGACCAAGTGAGAACATGAAACAAAGAAGACCTGCGGAGGTAAGCTCGCTGAGCTTGCATACCCAGCCCCAATAATACACGCTGTAGGTTGAAATAGCGAAAGGTACTGCGGAAAATAATTTCAGTAAATTAATTATAATGGAAGAAAACATGGTGTGGGAATAATATACATAAGAATGTGAGTTTATATACTGCCTCGATCCCACATAGCTGTCTGCTCTTGCAATATCAACAAAAAATCTGCGGACAGTCCACATTTCAAAAGCTGCAAAAGGTATAACGACAATGAGGTCAAGAAACCAGAATAGCCTTACGGAAACATGATCTTTTATTCCCTGCCACGAGAAAAAGTACTCCCAGCCGATGCGTTTGAAAAGCATAAAAAGGGCAAGCTCGCACAGACCAAGAAATACAAACACCGCAAACAAAAATGCCGTGAGCGATACGCAGTTTCCCATGTTCTGGCTTATATTTTTTCTTGCCGATTGTTTTATCTCTTTGTTTGTCAAGCCTTTTCCCCCCTCGTTTCTTTTTTTGCTTACTTATCTTCCTCGTCGGTATAATAATCCTCAACAGTGTAATCAGGCATTTCCTCATATTTTGGCGGATAAGTTCCTATTACCTCGAAAGCGTTTGAACGCTGCCACATGGAAGCTGTCACCATGACTTCAAAGCCCTCACCGAAATCGCAGGCGTAGTCCATAGGCTTTCTTTTCGGCACGCCGAAGCCTGCCAGCATATTCATTATAAGACCTCCGTGGGTGCATACCGCAACATTTGTAAGACCCTCGTACATCATATCGGAAATGATGATGTTCAGAGCTTCATAACAGCGGTTTATGACATCTCTTGTTGACTCACCGTTCGGCGGAGGATTGTCAAGTCCTCCTTTTATGAACTGCTCATAATCAGGGTCGTTCATAAGCTCATCAGCGGTCTTGTTCTCAAACTTGCCGAAGTCCATTTCACGAAGCTCGGGCATCTCAGCCACAAGCCTGTTAGGCTGGAGTATAGATATAGTCTGTTTGCACCTTTTTAAAGGCGAGGTGTAGACCTTCTGCACCGAAGGGTAATCATACTTTTCTATCTTTTCATAAAGCTGGTCAGCACCCTCTCTGCACAGCGGCAGGTCGGTAGTACCGATATAACGTCCGTCAAGATTTGCCTGCGTCATTCCGTGACGGATAAATGCTATTCTGTAGCCTTTCATATTTAAAATACCTGCTTTCTTTTTTCTTTTATGATAAGTGCTTTAAAATCTGCACAAATTTTTTTCACTTAAATACGTCATTTTATAGATTTTATATTTACAAATACATAAATTTATAGTATAATAGAATAATGGTTGAAAAACCAATATGATTTTATATATGGGAGATATTACATGAGCAATGACAGCAAAGATGAGCTGACTCTCAGGATAGGTGAGAAGCTTACCGCCGCGAGGATAGAAAGCGGCTATACACAAAGCCGTGCGGCCAGAGCAGTCGGCACCAGCCAGTCTTGCATATCCGCCGTTGAACACGGCAAAAAGCAGAACGTCAATATCATCATTGCTCTTATAAAGCTTTACGGAGCTTCCTATGAAGATGTGTTCGGTTTAGTCAAGGTCAGAGAAAAAAACTCTGCGTTAGGCTATCCGGACGAGGGAAGCGAGCTGCTGAGGGAGCTTATAAAAGACAGCGGCATAAAGGGTCTTGAAACTCAGACGGACATGGCGGTGAAAATATGCACCTATATGCTTTTGAGAAAGCTTTACTCTGAAAATCCTCACAACTCCCACAAGCTTTTTGAGCTTGATACTGAGGAAACCATGGAACGCTGTGTGAAATATCTTTCTGCTCAGCCTAAAGACCTTGACAGGATCCTTGGCATGGCAGGAAAAAAGGTGAACAGGCTCGAGGTTTCAGTGGGAAAAAATCCTGAACTGAGGGCGTTTATCAAAGAGTGCGAACACATTTTGCTCGCTTGTACATAAGAATTTTGATACCGATGTTATCATACTTCGGATATTATAACACACTTTTCAACTAATTTCAAGTGAGGTATAAAAATGAAAAAGCCTGAAAGGCGGCTGTTTGTATCGGTAGCGTGTGCGGCGGCTCTTATGGTGTGCGGAGCGGTGATGATGCACTTAGATAAAAAGCCTGACGAGGCGACATTTTTCGCCATGGATTGCCCATGCACAGCCGCTGTATACGGTGGCGACGCTGAGGCGGTGAAGGACAGGATAAAGGCTTTGGAAAAGCTTTATTCGCCTTATGAGGAAGGCTCGGAGTTATCACGGCTCAATGAGAGCGGCAGGTTTGAGCTTTCTGAGGAAACTGCACAGCTTATAGAAAAGAGCATAGAGCTTACAAAAAAATACGGCGGAGCGGATATTTCCGCAGGGGCAGTGACGGAACTTTGGAACGTCACTGGCGATGAGCCGAGAGTGCCTGAGCAAAGTGAGATACAGACTGCTCTTTCCGCTGTGGGATATGGGAATATAAAGCTTTCGGGGAGCGAATGTGTCCTTGAAAACGGCACACAGATAGATGTGGGCTGTGACGGAAAGGGCTTTGCACTTGACGAAGTGAAAAAGCTTTTGGATAGCGAAAAAGCCGATTGTGCGGTGGTGAGCTTTGGCTCGTCAACACTTCTTTACGGGCAGAAGCCTGATAAAACAGATTTCAAGGTCGCAGTCACAGACCCTTTTGATAACGATAACACCTGCCTTAGCTTCACAAGCGGCGGCGGATTTGTTTCCACTTCCGGGGGATATGAGCGTTATTTTGAAGCACAGGGTAAAAAGTGGAGCCATATTTTTGACCTGACAACAGGCTATCCATGCGAAACAGACCTTGTTTCAGTCACTGTGATAGGGCAGAGCGGCATTGAAACCGATTTTCTGTCTACCTGCATTTTTATTGGCGGAAGCGGTGAGCTTGACAGGTGGCTCGGTGATGAAGATATAGAAGTTATTGCCATTGATGAAAATGGCGTAGTTTATTGCTCTGACAGTATAAAGAGCAGGATAAGTATAAGTGATGATAAATTCAGGTTTGAATAGTCATAAAGTATGATAAGGGGGAAAATTATGAAACTCAACAGCATTTTTCTTTCCCACAAAAAGGGGACGGAAAACAGCGAAACTATCGCCATGCCGCTGCCTGCAAGAGTGAAGATATCCATGTCACAGCACATGGGAGCACCTTGCGAGCCGACAGTTGCCAAGGGTGACAGAGTGCTTGTGGGACAGGTCATAGGCGAAAGCAACGCTTTTATGTCATGCCCTGTTCACTCGTCTGTGTCAGGCACAGTGGCGGCGATATCCGAACTGCTCACAGCAGGCGGAAAGGTGTGCAAAATGGTGGAGATCGACACCGACGGAGAGCAGGAGGTATCACCTGACGTAAAGCCGCCTGTTATAACAGACAAGGCGAGCCTTTGCGAAGCCGTAAGGCAGTCAGGCTGCTGCGGAATGGGCGGCGCAGGCTTCCCGACGCACATAAAGCTCAACTTTGACGAGAACAAATACAAGGTCGATACCCTTGTTATAAACGCCGCTGAGTGTGAGCCTTACATAACAAGCGATTATCGTGAGATGATGGAGAACGCTGACGATGTTATGTGCGGAATAAAGCTAGTGTGTGATATGCTCGGACTTAAAAAGGTCGTTATCGGTATCGAGGATAATAAGCCGCAGGCTATAAAGCTTATGCGTGAAAAGTCGGCTGATGATGAAAGTATCGAAGTAAAGGTGCTGAAGTCGTGCTATCCTCAGGGCGCAGAAAAGGTGATAATATTCAACGCCACGGGACGTGTAGTTGGCGAGGGTCAGCTTCCGTCAGATCAGGGCGTTATCGTAATGAACGTTACCACAGCAGGCTTTATCGGAGAGTATTCCAAAACAGGCATGCCACTCATATCAAAGCGTATAACTGTTGACGGCGATGTGGTATCTACTCCATGCAATGTGAGAGTACCTATAGGAACTTCTGCGGAGGATATACTGAAATTCGGTGACTGCGATAAAGAAAAGGTTAGAAAAGCCCTTTTTGGCGGTCCTATGATGGGAATGTGCCTTTATGAGCTTGACACCCCTGTGACAAAGACCACAAACGCCATTCTTGCATTTGGTGAAAAGGCTGATAAGAAAAAGGGCATCGAGGACAGGTGCACACAGACAAACTGTATAAAGTGCGGAAGATGTATCTCTGCTTGTCCGCTGAATCTTATGCCTACAGAGCTTGAAAAGGCTTATGACAGGCGTGATAAGGAAGCTCTTATGAAGCTCAAGGTGGGTCTTTGCATGAACTGCGGTTCGTGTTCATACGTCTGTCCTGCAAAGAGAGATCTTGCAGAGAAAAATCAGCTTGCAAAAGCTTTCATAAGAACATAAGGAGGTAAGAAAATATGGAAAAAATGCTTGTCAGCCCTTCGCCTCAGATAAGGGATAATATTTCTACCTCTAAGGTGATGACCCATGTGCTTGTGGCGCTTTGCCCTGCACTTGCAATGTCTGCCTACGTTTTCGGTGGACGTGCGCTCATGCTCACAGGCTTCTGCATGATAACGGCACTCATATGGGAAAGGCTTTGCAATCTTATAATGAAAAGACCTGATTCCACAAAGGACGTTTCGGCACTTGTGACCGGTATGCTTTTGGCGTTCAATCTCCCTGTGACAATGCCTTATTGGCAGGCTGCTATCGGCACATTCGTTGCTATCGTTATAGTAAAGCAGCTTTTCGGCGGTCTGGGACAGAATTTTGCCAACCCTGCTATCGTGGGAAGAATAGTTCTTATGCTTGCTTTCACAGGCAACATGACCCATTGGGTAGTGCCTTTCTATGACCCTGACAGTATCGTAACAGGTGCAACACCTCTTGCGGCGGCACATTCCGCCCCTGCCGATTATCTCGATCTTTTCCTTGGAAAAGTAGGCGGCTGTCTTGGCGAGGTGTCTGCGGCGGCTTTGCTTATTGGCGGCATATACCTTATAATGATGAAGATAATCTCAGTACATACACCTCTTGCATTTATCGGCACAGTTTTCGTGTTCTCATATCTTTGCGGCGAGGACGGCATCTATCAGATACTTGCAGGCGGCGTAATGCTCGGTGCATTCTTTATGGCAACTGACTATGTTACAACTCCTGTTACAAAAACAGGCAAGGTGATATTCGGTATCGGCTGTGGTATCATCACTTGTGTGATACGTTTCTTCGGCTCTTATCCTGAGGGTGTTTCATTCTCAATACTGCTTATGAATATACTTACACCATATATCGACATGGTAACAAAAACTAAGCCTTTAGGGGCTATAACAAAGAAGAAGGAGGCGAAGTCTGAATGAAAGATAAAATAATGCCTCCATTGGTTCTGACTATAATATGTATAGTTGTCAGCGGACTTTTGGTGCTTGCCTATAATGCCACATATGTTGACAATACAGGTGTTCTTACAGACGATATGAAAAAGGGCTGTGAGGAGATATTCGGCAAGGGCGATTATGAGATAATGCTTGACGGCGAGGGTGACAGCAAGACCCCGGTCACATTTGATGCAGAGGGCGTGAACTCCATTATCGCAGATAAAGATAACGGCAGATGCGTTATCGAGATAACTGAGGACGGTTATTCAAAGGGTGGACTTCATCTGCTTATCGGTATAAACAGCGAGGGAACTGTGGAGGGGATAGAATTTCTCTCTATAGGCGAAACTCCGGGTCTTGGCACAAAGGTGCAGGACGATAGTTTTCTTTCAAAGCTAAAGGGCTTTGGCGTTGACACTGATGAAAATTCTATCGACAATGTTACCGCTGCCACCTATTCTTCAAAGGGAATGAAATCTGCGTGCAAAAAGGCTGTGAAGCTTTTTGACGAGCATAAGGAGGAGATACTCAATGGCTGAGAAAAATTCTAATCTGTATGAATTTACAAAGGGTATCATAAAGCAAAACCCGACGCTTGTTACGCTTCTTGGTATGTGTCCGACGCTTGCGGTCACAACAATGGCGAAAAACGGTATCGGAATGGGACTTGCCACAACGTTCGTGCTTGTCTGCTCAAACTTTGTTATATCCCTTTTGAAAAACGTTATCCCAAAGGCTGTAAGACTGCCTTGTTTTATCGTAATAATCGCAGGCTTCGTTACTCTTATCGAGTTTCTTATGAAAGGCTATATACCTGAGCTTTACAGTGCCTTAGGCGTATTCCTGTCACTTATCACGGTAAACTGTATTATCCTTGGCAGAGCGGAGGCTTTTGCCAGCAAGAACAAGATATTCCCGTCCATACTTGACGGACTTGGAATGGGCCTTGGATTTACACTTTCACTTTTCACAATGGGTTCTATAAGAGAGATACTTGGCACAGGCTCATGGTTCGGTTTCAAGATACCTTTCCTGTGCGATGATCCTATGACAGTGTTCATCATGCCGGCAGGCGGATTTTTCGTGCTTGGCTGTCTTATCGCACTTGTGAACAAGATAGCGAACAAGAAGCCGCCAAAGGAGATTTCCTGCTCAGGCTGCCCAAATGCGGCTTTGTGCAAGGGTCAGTGCAGAACAGAGAGTGAGGAGGCATAAAAATGAGCTACATACTTATACTTATCGGCTGTGTGTTCGTAAATAACGTTGTGCTTTCTCAGTTCATGGGAATATGTCCTTTCCTTGGCGTATCAAAGCAGATGAAATCATCTGTGGGAATGGGCGCAGCGGTAATATTCGTTATGATATGCGCAACAGCTATCACATATCCTGTATACAGACTTCTTGAGCATTTTGGCATAGAGTATCTTAAAACAGTGGCGTTCATACTTGTTATAGCAATGTTCGTTCAGCTTGTTGAGATAGTAATGAAAAAGATGATGCCGCCTCTCTATAAGGCACTGGGCGTTTATCTGCCTCTTATCACAACCAACTGTGCAGTTCTCGGTGTTACTATCGGAAACATAGACAACGGCTATAATTTTCTTCAGTCCCTCACAAACGCACTTGGAACAGGACTTGCGTTTACTCTTGCCCTCTTGCTTTTCAGCGGAGTAAGAGCAAGGATAGAAAACTGCGATTTTCCTGAAACTTTCAAGGGCGTGCCTGCAACGCTCATTGCGGCGTCTATCGTTTCGCTAAGCTTTATGGGCTTTTCGGGAATAATCTGATAATAATTTATCGATATGAAACGATCAAGGGTTGAATTTACAAAGCCGATGAAAAAGACCCACACTATATTGATACCATCAATGCTTGACTTCCACTTTCCGCTGCTTAAATATGCATTTCTTAGCGGCGGATATAAGTGCGACGTTATCGGGGTGAACGAATACAGTCGGTCACAAATGATAAACGCAGGCTGGGAATATTCAAATAATGATGTCTGCTTTCCCTGCAACCTCATAATAGGACAGTTCATATGTGCATTGAAAAGCGGCAAATATGACACCGCAAAAACAGCCCTGCTGCTGCCTCAAACAGGAGGAGGGTGCAGAGCGTGCAATTACATTATGCTGCTGCGAAAAGCTCTTTTGAAAGCCGGTCTGCAAAATGTTCCTGTGGTGTCACTTAATGTCAGCGGCGTTGAGAAACACAGGGGATTTTCCATAACGCCTAAAATGGTGCTGACGGCTTGTGCAGCGATCTATTACAGTGACTTGCTTTTGTATCTTTATAATGAGCTTTCACCCTATGAACTAAAGAAGGGTGAAACGCTTGATAAAGTCCGCCTATGGAACAGCAGGCTGTCACGGCTCTTTGAGCATGGCAAAGCAGCCGATCCGATCTCAATGTGCGTCATATTCCGCAAGATATGCGAAAGCTTTGCTACAATAAATTGTGATAAAAGCAGATCGGTCAAAAAGGTCGCCGTAACAGGGGAGCTTTACATAAAATTCTGTGCTCTCGGCAACGGCGAAACGGAGAAATACCTCCGTGATCTCGGTTGTCAGATATATATGAGCGGCTTTGTTCCATACATAATGTACCTTGCCGATTCCTGTACAAATGATGATAACATTTACGGAAGAAAAACCTTGGCAGGTGTGGGAGCAAAAGTCCTTATTGCCTATATGAAAACGCTTTGGTGCAAAATGAATTCTGCACTTGTACAAAACGGTTTCGAGCCTATGGAAGACTATAGATCCTTGAAAAGCTACGGTGAAAACTTTGGCTGCCTTGGCGAAACAATGGGGGACGGCTGGCTTATCGGTGCAGAAATGTGTTCAGCGTTGAAGAACGGCTGCAAAGGTGTTGTGATGCTGTTGCCGTTTGGCTGCCTTGTGAGCCACACCTGTGCAAGAGGCATAATAAAGCGTATAAAAAAGCTCTACCCAGACAGCATCATAACGGCGGTCGATCACGATTCGGGAACAGCGGACGTTAATATCAAAAACCGCATTAAGATGACCCTTGATTTTATGGATAATAATATAATGAAACACAACAAAAACTGAAATTCTGAAAGAGGAGAATGATATGGAATATTTGATCCCTTTGGCTATATTTGCCGCTTTGGGCATATTGGCAGGCGTTCTGCTGACGGTGGCTTCAAAGGTTTTCGCCGTTGAGGTGGATGAGCGTGTTGACGCTATCGCAGAAGCACTTCCGCAGGCAAACTGCGGTGCTTGCGGCTTTTCAGGCTGTGCAGACTATGCCGACGCTATCGTGAACAAAGGTGCAGAATGTAACCTTTGCCGTCCTGGAGGCGAGGCCGCTGCAAAGAAGATAGCCGAGATAATGGGCGTTGAAGTGACTGTAACAGAGCTACAGGTGGCTTTCGTGCGCTGTTCGGGAGATTGCTCTCATACACCGCATAAATACGATTTTGACGGTATTCAGAGCTGTGCGGCGTGCAACAGATTTTATGACGGAAGCAAGCTTTGCACAAGCGGCTGTTTAGGCTACGGCGATTGTATCAAGGTCTGCTCTCAGGGGGCAATATCTATCGTTGACGGTATTGCCGTTATCGACAAAGCAAAGTGCATGGGCTGTGGGCTTTGTGCAAAAGCCTGTCCAAATGGTCTTATCACAGTGAGAAGGATCTCTCAGGCTGTGGATATCTGCTGTTCATCAAGAGATGTGGGCAGAGTGACAAGGTCTGTTTGTCCTAACGGCTGTATAGGCTGTAAGCTTTGCGAGAAAAACTGTCCGTCAGGTGCCGTTACAGTGCAGAACAACCACGCTGTTATCGACTATGAAAAGTGTACAAACTGCGGAAAGTGTGCAGAGGTGTGTCGTGTCCACGCTATCAGGTCTATCATGGGCGAAAAAGTGGAAGTGCAGTAAAATATTTTGCTTTAAAGGCTCTCTTGACGTTTATGCGTCAGGGGAGCTTTTTTTGTGCCAAAAATACACAGCCAAATTTGTGCAGTGTTCACGAAAAGTTTAGCGTTTGTTGACAGATACTTATAAATGATTTATAATACTATTTGTACGAATAATTGTCAGCGGCAAGAAAAATATAGCCGAACTTTAAGGAGAACACAGAAGAATGAACATTAAAGACTACAGAATTATCAGTGAAAAAAACGTTTTCAGACGGATAGCGGCACTTTTGACAACGCTCTTGCTCGTTATCACAGTGATTCCAGAGGGCTTCTCTACGGCTATAACATCGGTGGCAGAAGCGGCAGATACGGCTGTGACAGGTGCGTATTTTGATACAGACGGCATGGAAATCGTCACTTATAACGTGGTTAATGACTTCGGTGCAGACAACACAGGAAACGCCATGACCGAAAAGCAGATACAGCAGGCACTTGACGCTGCACAGGAAAATTCAGGACAGGGCATTTTCACAAAGGTCGTGATACCAAAGGGAACGTATCTTATTTCTTCTGCACTTGTGGTATACAGCGATACTTGGATATACTGTGAAGAGGGTGTTGAGATAAAAAGGTGCATTTCCTATGGACCTATGCTCAGGTGCGATAATAATGGTATCGGCGGCTATGACGGCGTTAAAAATGTTATCGTTGAGGGCGGGCTTTGGAACGGAAACACAGATCAGTGGCCAAATACCGCAGATTTTTCAAATATCAGATTTGCACATTGCAGAAATATTCTTCTGAGAGATATGCACGTCAAAAATAACGAGAACGGTCATCATATGGAGATAGGCGGTGCGGCTGACGTCACCATAGAGGGCTGTACTTTTACAGGATATACAGGCTACAGGAAAAAAGAAGCCATTCAGCTTGATTGCATGAACAACAGCAGAGTTTTTGCAGGCTATGCGCCTTTTGACGATACATCATGCGAAAATGTGGTCATAAAGAATAATCTTTTCTCAGGCATTTGCAGAGGCCTTGGTTCTCATTCCGCCACTCTTGGTATCTATTACACAGATATCCTTATCGAAGACAATGTTTTTGAGAATCTCGACGATATGGCAATGATAATGTACAATTACAAGAATTGTACCATAACAAATAACACTATCACAAACTGCGCAAGCGGTATAGAGTTCAAGGCAATGTCCAGCCTGCCTAACAACAATTTCAATCCCCCTGTGGTGAAGTCTATGGAGGAAGCAGTTGACGGCTTTGATGACGATGCAAACTCTGTTATTTCATCTAACACTATCTCTGTAAGCGGTGATGACGAATATGGCATTACAAGCGGCATACGCCTGACAGGGTATGAGGTCAAGGACAACGGTGTTATCCCTGACTATAATTTCAGAGTGGCAGGAGTAAAGATCCTCGAAAATCGAATCGAATATTCTCGTTACAAAGCAGGACGGTGTTAATTACAAGGATAAAAATGGTCTTACTCTCAACGAGTGCGACAATATAAAGATAACAGATAACTACATTTCAGGCTCAGCCAGAAACGGTGCTTCCCTTACTGACAGCTCAGGGAATACCCTTGAGAACAATACCATAGAGAACGTTGGAATGAACGGAATAAATATCTACAACGGCTCTGAGAACAATATTGCAAGCTCAAACAGCGTAAATTCAGCGAAAAAGCATGGCATAGCAGTGGCTGCAAATTCTTCGGCTGTGATAAAGTCCAACAGCATTTCAAAGGCGGGGGACACGGGCATTCTTATTTATAACGGCTCAAAGGGCGAGTGCTCAGGCAACAAAGTTAAAAATGCCGTGGGGCATGGTATCGTGTTCAGCAAGAACGCTTCGGGCAAGGCGGCCTCAAACACTGTTTCTGGCGCAGGCAAGCATGGTGTGCTTGTTACAGACCACTGCGGCAGTGTGGCTCTAAGCTCAAATAAGATATCAAACAGCAAGCAGAACGGCATTTGCGTGTCAAATTACAGCAGTTCTGTGAGCGTAAATTCAAACAGCATAAGTGGCTCAGGAAAAAGTGGCATAAGCGTAAGCTCTCACAGCAAGGCTTCGCTGAAAGACAACGCTGTGAACGGCTCAAAGTCTGCGGCAGTGTCAAAGAGCGCTGATTCTTCTATCAGCCTGCCGAAAGTATCAGGATTGTCTGTGAGCTCTGTGAATAACACGGATATACAGATCAGCTTTTCTGGCAGATCAACTAACAAATGCGGCTATGAGATATACAGGAAAACAGGCGCAAAGGGAAAATACTCTGCCGTGGGGACGACTGCAAAAGGAAAGTTTACAGATGGATTTTTCAAGGCAAACACAGATTATTATTACAAAGTACGCTGTTATGAAACTGTGTCAGGCAAGAGGGTATACGGCGGATATTCCGCTGAGATAAAGGTAAGATCAGCAACGAAAAGATCTGTCGGGAAGGCGTCTGTCAAGGTGTCAGATCAGGTGTGGACAGGTAAGGCGCTGAAGCCTGCTGTCACTGTAAAGGACGGAAATGTCACTCTCAAAAAGGACAGGGACTATACTGTAAGCTACTCTGCAAACAAGGGTATAGGCACTGCTAAGGTGACTGTCACAGGGAAGGGAAGCTACACAGGTAAGATAACAAAGACTTTCAAGATAAACCCACAGGGACAGAGCATTTCTGCCAAGGGTGACAAGAGCGGAAAGAAGATAGCGGTCACTCTTGCAAAGCACAGCTCAAATTCAGGCTATCAGGTGTCATATGCTGATAACAGCGGCTTTAAGAACAGCAAGTCCTTGTGGCTCAGCGGAAACTCAAAGAACAAAGGCACAATAAAAGGTCTTAAAAGCAAAAAGACATATTACGTCAAGGCAAGGGATTATAAGACCATTGGCAAGACCAAAGTGTACGGCAAGTGGTCGGCTGTGAAGAAGGTAAGTATTTAGGGCAAAAAATTTTCCAAGCCGATTGACAAGGCTCTTATAATGTGGTATAATTCAAGATATGACAAGGAAGGTGAATATAATGACCAATGTTGTAAAGGGCGATCAGGTAAAGGATTCATACGGCAAGATCTATGATGTTATCGAAGTTCATGAGCATAATGTTATGGTGCTTGAGCCGGGTAAGCCATACTGGGAGCGTATCTGCATGGGACGTTTTGATTTCGACTCATATTTCAGAAGAGCAGATGAGCCTATGACAGATGATATGCCTCGTCCAATGGGCATCGATGAAGAAGATTTCGATGAGGACGAAGAGGAAGAAGAATAAGATTTATTGCGGTTGGCTTTTGTCAGCCGCATTTTTATTGCACAAAAATGCCACGGAGATATTCTCTCCGTGGCGTTTTTCTTTGGGCGTAATAGCCCCTTTTATGCTGTTTCTTCTGCGAAGTTTCCTGTGTAGAGCTGATAATACTTGCCCTTTTTGGCGATAAGCTCGTCATGTGTGCCACGCTCGATTATCCTGCCCTGCTCAAGTACCATTATGCAGTCTGAGTTTCTGACAGTTGAAAGTCTGTGGGCGATAACGAATGTTGTTCTGCCCTGCATGAGAGCGTCCATGCCTGCCTGAACAAGGCTCTCTGTTCTTGTGTCGATAGAGGAGGTAGCCTCGTCAAGGATAAGAACAGGAGGATCGCCGACTGCCGCTCTTGCAATGGCTATGAGCTGACGCTGACCCTGTGAAAGGTTCGAGCCGTCGCCTGTGAGAACAGTGTTGTAGCCGTCAGGAAGTCTTTCTATAAAGCCGTTTGCGTTTGCAAGCCTTGCGGCTGCCATACATTCCTCGTCGGTGGCGTCAAGGTTGCCGTAGCGGATATTTTCCATTACTGTGCCTGTGAAAAGATGTGTGTCCTGCAAAACTATGCCGAGAGTTTTTCTCAGAGCAGGCTTCTTTATCTTTGTGATGTTTATTCCGTCATAGCGTATCTTTCCGTCCTGAATGTCATAAAAGCGGTTGATAAGGTTTGTGATAGTTGTCTTTCCTGCGCCTGTTGAGCCAACGAAAGCTATCTTCTGACCCGGTTTTGCAAAAAGCTTTACGTCATGAAGAACTATCTTGCTGTCATCATATCCGAAGTCAACACCGTCAAATACGACCTCGCCCTCCATTTTCTTGTAGTCAACAGTGCCGTCAGCCTGATGACGATGCTTCCAAGCCCATATGCCTGTACGCTCTTTGCATTCTTCAAGCTCACCGTTCAGGTTATATTTTGCATTAACGAACTCAACATAGCCCTCGTCTGTTTCAGGCTTCTGGTCGAGGAGGTCAAACACTCTGCCTGCGCCTGCGGTAGCCTGAACAACGAATGCCATTTGCTGGCTTATCTGTGTGATAGGCTGTGTGAAGTTCTTGTTAAGGGATACAAATGTTACGATAGTGCCGAGGGTAAGACCTGCATAGCCGTTTATGGCAAGGATAGCTCCCACAATGGCACAAAGCACATAGCTGAGGTTTCCGATATTTGCGTTTATCGGCATCATGATGTTAGCGTACTTGTTAGCTTCGTTTGCACTGACTCTCAGCTTGTCATTTATCTTTACAAAGTCTTCTATTGCCTTATCCTCGTGACAGAACACTTTTACTACTTTTTGTCCGTCAAGCATTTCTTCGATAAAGCCGTCAACTGCGCCAAGGTCACGCTGCTGAGCCGCAAAGTGTGCTCCTGACTTTGAAGCGAGATCGTTGGTCACCTTTACCATTACAAATGCCATTGCGATAGAGAGTATGGTAAGAGGAATGTTGAGGATTATCATGGAAACGAGGGTGGATATAAGTGTTGCAAGAGAGTTTATAAGCTGAGGTATGCTCTGGCTGATAAACTGTCTGAGAGTATCAACGTCATTTGTGTATACTGACATGATGTCGCCATGCGGGTGTGTGTCAAAATATTTGATAGGAAGTGTTTCCATGTTGAGAAACAGATCATCTCTTATGTTTCTCAGCGTACCCTGACCGATGTTTACCATTATCCTGTTGTATGCGTATGAAGCCGCAATGCCCACAACGTATACTACTGCAAGACCACCGAGAGCCTTTGCAAGGGGTGAAAAATCATGGCTGGAGGTCTTTAGCATTGGTGTGATGTAGTCATCAACAAGTGACTGTATGAACATCATTCCCGCAAGTGTGGTGACAGCCTGAATAAGTATGCACGCCACAACTATTATAAATGAGAACTTGTAGTTTTTGAGCATATATTTCATTACTCTGCCAAGGACTTTCATCTGGTCGCCTGACATTTTAGGCTTGCCGCCCATTTCTTTATTCATTGGCTTAGGCATTTAAGCTTCCTCCTTTCCTGCTGACTGAACGTCGAAATCTCCGCCGCCCTTTACCTGAGATTCATATATCTCACGGTATATCTCGTTTGTTTCAACAAGCTTTTCGTGTGTGTCAAAGCCGTTCACTTTTCCGCCATCAAGAACGATTATCCTGTCGGCGTCCTGAACGCTTGATATCCTCTGTGCGATAATGAATTTTGTTGTGCCTGGGATAGACTTTGCGAATGCCGCTCTTATCTTTGCGTCTGTTGCAGTGTCTACTGCGCTTGTGGAGTCGTCAAGGATAAGAACCTTTGGCTTTTTCAGAAGCGCTCTTGCAATACAAAGTCGCTGCTTCTGTCCGCCTGATACGTTTGTACCGCCCTGCTCGATATAAGTTTCATACTTGTCAGGGAAGCGTTCAATGAACTCGTCAGCGCAGGCAGCTTCACAGGCTTCGATACACTCGGCGTCTGTGGCGTTTTCGTTGCCCCAGCGTAGGTTGTCAAGGATAGTGCCTGAGAAAAGCACGTTTTTCTGCAATACTACAGAAACCTGATCTCTCAGATATTCCATATCGTAATCTCTTACGTCCTTGCCGCCAACGCACACAGAACCGTCGTCAACGTCATAAAGACGGCTGATAAGATTTACAAGGCTTGTTTTTCCGCAGCCTGTTGAGCCTATGATGCCGATAGTTTCGCCGGACTTGATGTGCAGGTCGATATTGTTAAGCACCATTTTTCCGCTTCCATGCTTGTATGAAAAGCTTACATTGTTGAAGTCAACAGAGCCGTCCTTCATATCCTTTGCTGGGTTCTCACCGTTGTGAAGATCAGGTGTTTCCTTGAGTATCTCTGAGATACGTCTGATACTTGCTGTACTCATTGATATCATAACGAATATCATAGAGAGCATCATAAGTGACATCATGACGGAGATAACATATGTAAAAACTGATGAAAGCTCGCCTGTTTTCATAGTGCCTGCAACAACATTCTTTGCGCCAAGCCAGCTTATGAGCATTACGCAGGAGTAGATAACGAACATCATAACAGGGTTATTCAGTGCAATAAGGCTCTCGGCCTTTACGAACATCTTATAGAGATTGCCTGAGGCTTTCTTGAATTTCTTCTGCTCGAAGTCCTCTCTTACATATGCCTTTACAACTCTGATAGCCGATACGTTTTCCTGTATGCTTGCGTTAAGGTCGTCATACTTTTTGAAAGCCTCTGTGAAAACTTTCATCGTCTTTTTAACGATGATCCCGAGAACTATGCCAAGAAGAACGATAGCTGCAAGGAATATAATGCTCATTGAGCCGCTTACTGCAAAGCACATTGCCATTGAGCAGATAAGCATCAGCGGCGCTCTCACTGCGATACGGATTATCATTTGGTATGCGTTCTGAACGTTTGTAACGTCAGTTGTCATTCTTGTTACAAGACCTGCGGTGCTGAACTTGTCGATGTTTGAGAACGAATAGGTCTGCACCTTGCGGTAGATAGCTTCACGAAGATTGCAGGCAAAGCCTGATGAAGCCGAAGCCGCATATTTTCCTGCAAGGAAGCCCGAAAGCAGGCTGACCATTGCCGCCACTACCATTACGCCACCAAAAATATAAACGTTTGTCATGTTGCCCTTTTCAATGCCGTCGTCGATTATTTTCGCCATTATAAAAGGCAGAAGCATTTCCATAAAGACCTCAAGTGCGGTAAAGACAGGGGTCAGAATGGAGTCCTTCTTGTACTGTTTGATCTGTGCTAGTATTTCTTTCAAGCCAGATCCCTCCTCTCGCTTATTTTTATATTGTATTGTCTATCATTTTTTTCTGGAGCCGTTCCATTTCGTCAAGCTCCTGATCTGTAAAATTACGGAAAGCCATTGTTTCTATCTTTTTAAGACAGTCGCAAATGTCCTGCTGGAGGGTATAGGCTTTCTCGGTTGCTATTATCTTCTTGTGACGCTCGTCATCATCACTGCCCTCATAGGAGAGATATCCTCCTGCACGGAGCTTTTTTATAAGTCCTGATACCGTCGCACGGGAAATATTCAGATCGTGGTGTATCGCCGTTGAGAAAACAGGCTCGCCATTATGTTCCATTATGTACATAAGCACATGGCTCTGAGCGGCGGTTATACCCTTGCCTGCGAGCATGGTGTTTATCTCGCATTCTATTTTCAGATGAATGTATTTGGAATACCGCAGAATGTTCTTTTTTCTGTTATCTGCCAAATTGTTCGCCTCCTTACATTTTTGTACCTAACATTTTGCTTTAATTAATAATATCACACTTTTACTTGAAAGTGAAATACAAATATGTTATAATGAATAAAAGAATTTTATAGATTACTATCAAATTTAATTTTTATTAAGAATTGTTTACCAAACGAAACAATTTGCGGAAATAAACAAACATAAAGGGGCGGTTTTTGTGAATACTGTACAATTGGAGTGCTTTTTGGCTGTGGCGCAGTATCTTAATTTTTCCAAGGCGGCGGAATCTGTGAGCATCACTCAGCCTGCGGTTAGCCACCAGATAGGTTCTTTGGAGGACGAGCTAGGGGTGAAGCTTTTTGTGCGAACGAGCAAGAGCGTTTCGCTCACAAGAGAGGGTATAATGTTTATTTCAGACGCAGAGCAGATACTTAAAATAGCAGGCTCAGCAAAATTCAGGCTGTCAGAAAAGCCTGAGGACGAACCTGTGAGGATAAGCATAGGCTGTCACAATCAGGCGGAGCTGAACGTTTTGACTCCTGCCCTAAGAGAAATGTCCGGGCTTTATGATGATCTTTTGCCGTATATAGATCTTACTCCGTTCAAGTCTATAGACAATCAACTCAAAGATCAGAAGATACAGCTTCTTCTGTCATTTAAAAGTCCTCATAAACAGCCTTTTGACTATGTGGAGCTTTGCCGCTGTCAGTTTATGTGCCTTTGCCAGAAAGATCATCCCCTTGCAAAGGCGGATAGCCTTGATGTGGACGATATCTCAGGCAGACCTATTTTTATAGAGCGCCACACCTGTCCTGACGAGATATTTGCCTTGCAGCACAGGATACTTGCGAACGGCAAGGTGGATAAGATAATATTCTGTGGAGATTATGAAAGCGCAGTTGCAATGGCGGAAGCGGGGCTGGGGTTTATGATTTTCCCCGCCATAGGGGATGCTTACAAAGGTCCGCTAAAAGCGATACCAATAAAAGGCGTGAAAGAGGTATCTTTCGGTGTCTATTATCTCAGGTCGCAGCTTGAACAGCAGGCAAAGGATATGCTTAGGATACTCAAAAATCAGTTTGCAAAATAAAAGCACTGTATCGGTGGGTGATACAGTGCTGTGAATGTAAAAAACTTTGATAAGTGAGCTGTCGAGAACGCCAGCCCCTACAAATGATGTATATACGCTGTTTTGTGTAGGGTCAAACGTTGGCCGTCCACAATTTTTTATGACACATTCTGTAAATATTCTTCAAGGCAGAGGCCATTTTTATACATTTCCTTTGCCGCCTTTTCGCCAACATATCTGTAGTGCCATTCTTCTGGGATAATACCGGTAATATCCTGCTTTTCGGCTGTGTAACGCTCTATAAAGCCATATTTGTAGCTGTTTTTGGCGAGCCAATCCCATACTTCCTGATTTGTAACTCTGCTGTCACCGCTTGCAATGTCAACGCACAGACCAAGCTCGTGTTCGCTTGTGCCGGGCATCGCCACCCATTCTTCCGCATAGGCTTTCGCCTTTTCGTCGCTGTAGCCTATTTTCTGATAGTGTTCATATTTGCTCTCAAGTATGTCCTGCTGATCCTCTACGGTGCGGAACGATGATGTGATAGTGGGATATATCCCCTGCGAGCGTGCGTCGTCAAACATTTTCTGAAGCTGTGGGTAAATGCGGCAGTCCACTGCCTGACCATTGTCAAGGGCGGTGAGTATCACTGAGCAATTATCGCATATAGGCGTGTCATTGTTCACCAATGTGAGCTGCCAGTCCTGCCGGGCATTATACTCTGCAAGCTGAGATGAAGTCACGCTGTCGTCATAGGTGTATTCCACTGATGCAGGTGTGAACTGCTTCTTTGGCTTCATATCAGGAATGTAATATCTGTATATAAGTAATGCCACAACCAAAATAATAATTGTGGTGGCGATTACGATATGCTTTTTGTTTTTCTTTGTCATAATGACCGCTCCTTTGCTTTTGTTGTATCCATAATACCATAATGAAGAGGTTTTCGCACGAGTATTATCTTAACTGTTTCATAAGATTTTCTTAATGTGTCGGACTAGCGTTAAACTATTGTCGGTGATAACAAATTTTGCTTGCCGATTTGTGCATATCGACGATTTTATAGAAAAGGGCTTGACTTAGAGCTAACTCCAGGTAGTAAAATATAATTGAAAAATCAATAGGCAATATCACATAAACCCCATGTGGTGTTGTTAAAAGGAGAAAACTATGACTATTTCTGAAGTTAGTGAGAAATACGGGCTTACACCCGATACATTGAGATATTATGAGCGTATAGGACTTATCCCGCCTGTGCCAAGAACGAAAAGCGGTCTTAGGGACTATGATGAAAGCTCATGCAATTGGATAGAGTTCATAAAGTGCATGAGAGGCGCAGGTCTGCAAATAGAAGCCCTTATAGAGTATGTTGCTTTGTATCAGCAGGGCGACAGCACTATCGAGGCAAGAAAAAATCTGCTTATAGAGCAGAGAAAAGATCTCCTTGAAAAGCAGGCTGAGATAGCTGCGACTATCGACAGACTCAACTATAAGATAGACAATTACGAAAAGATATGCGCTAAGGTCATAAAGTGACGGATAAGGTCTTGATACAAAGGACGGCAGTAAAATGCCGCCCTTTTTGTGTTGTTTTAACAGCCTTATCTGCGTTGACAAACAGCGGTTTTAATGGTATAATGGAATAGCTTACAGATTTGTGGGGATAATTTTGACAGAATGAAAAAAGGACGGTGCGCTATGGTAGTGAAAAATGTGGAGTTGCCTGAATACAGCGTGCTTATGTCTGTTTATGCAGGAGAGAAGCCTGAACATCTCAGGGCAAGTATCGAGAGTATGCTGTCACAGACCTATGTGACGAACGATTTTGTGCTTGTGTGCGATGGAAAGCTCACAAAAGAGCTTGACGAGGTCGTAGACTACTATGAGGAGAATTACGAGTGCTTTCACCCCATAAGGCTCAAGGAGAATGTTGGCACAGGAAGATGCGCTAACAGAGGTATAGACGCCTGCAAAAATGAGTATATAGTCAAAATGGACTCTGACGATATAGCTAAGCCTGACCGCTGTGAAAGGTCGCTTTATGCTTTGGCGAAGCACCCTGAGATAGATATGCTTGGGGCTTATATAGACGAGTTCGACAGTCAGACGGGCGAAGTGATAGCCACAAAGAAAACGCCGCTGACCAATAAAGAGATACACAAATATGCAAGACGGAGAAATCCGTTCAATAATCAGACCCTTGTTTATAAGAAATCCCGTGCTTTGAGCGTGGGAGGTTACAGCAATATAAAACGCTGTGAGGACTATGAGTTCGTGGTGAAAATGCTTGCGGACGGCGCAAGGGGAATAAATCTTGACAAAACGCTTGTGATGTACAGAGTTACGGCGAACAATTATGAGAGAAGAAGAAACTGGGCGAACACAAAGTCCTTTGTGAATGTCAGGTGGAAGATATTCCGTATGGGATATTCAAACCTGTGGGACTTTATTGTTCCATGCACTTTTCAGTTTTTCATTTTCATAATGCCGAAATCGCTGACAGGCAAGATATATAAGAGGTTTCTTAGGGGATAATGGAGAGCCGCAAACGTATAATAAGACAGCACATAAAATCAGCACTGCAAAAAACGCTTTTGCCGCTGTGCTACAAGCTGTCAAAGAAAAAGGATATAGACAAAAAGCTCGTTATCCTTGCAGACCTTAACAGCGTTTCTACTCCTGAGAGCATGGAGCTTATAAAAGTGGAGCTTCAAAGCCGTGGCTATAAGGTCAGGGAGATGTACTGCGACCTTTCAAGCTGTGGAATGGTCTCAGGGCTTAAATATATGATGAGCTTTATGAAAGCTTACGCAAATGCAAGGGCTGTGTTCATATGCAACTATTTTGTGCCTGTGACTTCCTGCAAAAAGCGTGAGGAAACGACAGTGGTTCAGCTTTGGCATTCCTGCGGAGCATTGAAAAAGTTCGGCTATGACAGCGAGGAGGATATATCTTCCCATTTCAAAGGCTCTGTTACAAGAAATTTTGACCTTATCACTGTGAGCAGTAAAGAGTGCGTAAAGGCTTTTGTGTCTGCGTTCAGGCTGAAAGAAGATATCGTAAAGCCCCTTGGCGTCAGCCGTACGGACGTATTCTTTGATGAAAGCTACAACGAGCAGTGCAGACGTGAGTTCTTTGAGAGATATCCCGACTATAAGGGCAAGAAGATAGTGCTTTATGCGCCAACGTTCAGAGGTAATGCACTTGATTGTCACTGCGTGGGCGAAGAATATGCCGCAGAGCTTGAAAAAAAACTTGGGGAGTCTTGGAAAGTCATCATAAAAATGCACCCCAGACTTCACAGCGGGCTGACTAACTGCGATATTGCTACAAACAGGCTCATGCCTGTGGCAGACGTGCTTGTGACGGACTATTCGTCGCTTGTGTTCGAGTATGCACTGTATAAAAAGCCGTGGGTGATATTTGCCCCTGATATTGAGAGCTACAGCAAGGGCAGGAGTTTTTATCTTGATTATAAAGCAGATATGCCTGCGCCTTTGGTGACGGAGGGAGAGAAGCTTGCACAGGCTGTGCTTGACAGTGAAAAGAGCTTTGACCGTGAGGGAGTGGAGCGTTTCACGGAAAAATATATGTCTGCCTGCGATGGCAGGTCAACGGAAAGAATAATCGACAGCGCTTTGGGAAAAGAGCGTTTTTGACGGAGATGATAAAAATAGAAGGAAAAAAGTTTGATTGGTTCGGGCTTACCCAGATATTGAAAGAGCATAAGGGAAAGCTCAGACAGATAAGAATGTTGTCGGTGAACGAGCTGAAAAAGAAGTATAAGGGCGCGGCGTTAGGTCCGATTTGGGCGCTTATCAAGCCGACCTTTACCCTGTTTATTCTGTGGTTTGCCTTTGAGATAGGTTTAAAAAGAAACGGTGGAGTGCATTTCATTAACGGAAAGTATACTCAGTTCGTTTTCATGCTCACCGGCTATGTGCCGTGGTTTTATATTTCAGAATGTATCGTTGGAGGATCGAGGTCAATAAGAAGCAACAAGCAGTTTGTAACAAAGCTGTCCTTCCCTGTTTCAAATATCATGACCTTTACCTCACTTTCGGGACTTTATATCCACATTTTGCTGTGTGCTATAATGTATGTGGTGTTGCTGTGTCTGGGCTTTGGACCGAGTATTTACAATCTTCAGTTTATCTATTATGCGCTGATGATGTATTTTTTCTTCCTCGTGCTTTCGTGGATGACTGCTCCTCTAAGTGCGTTCAGCAAGGATTTTGAAAATCTTATAAACTCTATTATAACAGGACTTTTCTGGCTTTCAGGTATATTCTGGAACACATATGATATCTCACCTTTGTGGCTGAGAAAGCTTATGTATTTCAACCCTATAAACTATTTTGTAAACGGCTATAGAAAGAGCTTTCTTACAGACACGTTTATTTTTGATTCTAACTATACCACCGAAACTATAGTGTTCTATGCGGAGTTTATCTTTATGATATTCCTCGGAGCGCACACCTATAAGAAGTTCAGGAAGATACTTCCTGATGTTCTGTAACAAAGGCTGAAAGGAACTGACTTTTAAATGGAAAATCAAGCGACTGAGCCAATTATTGAATTTTTGGACGTAAAAAAAGAATACTTTTTATATAAAAACGAAAAGGCACGTTTTAAGGCTATTTTCACAAAAAACAGGGGAGTAAAGAAGCACCCTGCCCTTAAAGGCGTGAGCTTCAAGATATACCCAGGCGAGTCTGTGGGAATTATCGGAAAGAACGGTGCGGGAAAATCGACCATTCTGAAAATGATAACAGGCGTAAGCTTTCCAAACAGCGGCACTATCACTGTAAGAGGAAAGGTTGCCGCATTGCTTGAGCTTACAGCAGGCTTTTCACTGGATATGACGGGTATGGAAAATATCTATCTCAAGGGCTATCTCCTTGGTCTTAATGACGATCAGATAAAGGAGATAGAGCAGGATATAATTGATTTTGCAGATCTAGGAGAGTATATCGACCAACCTGTAAGAACATATTCAAGCGGAATGAAAATGCGTCTTGGCTTTGCTATCAATATAAATATCAAGCCTGATATCCTCGTTGTTGACGAGGCACTGAGCGTTGGCGACGCAGACTTTCAGAAGAAGTGCCGTGACAAGATAAATGATGTTATCTCCACTGGTGTAACGGTACTGTTCGTTTCCCACTCACGCAAGGCTATCGAGGAAACTTGCACAAGGGCGATATTCCTGAAAGACGGCAAGGTGCAGGTGGACGGCACTGTTGAGGAAGCCTTTGACGCTTACGATAAGAAAAAATGATCATGAAAGCTTTTCGTTTTTTGACGGGAAGCTTTTTGTTTGCACTTAATATGGTTGATATTTGATAAGTATATACAATTATCAATATTTAATTTTGTATAATAAATCATAGTCAAAAAGCTTTACAAAATCGCAAAAATGTGTTATAATGAGATATTATCGAAAGGAATTGATATTATGAATTGGGTTGAAATGGATATATATACCACAACAGAAGGCATCGAAGCAGTGACGGGAAGTCTGCTTGGAATGGGTATAAACGGCTTTGTTATCAAGGACGCAAAGGATTTTCAGGACTTTCTTGATGATAAGGACAGCAACTGGGATTATATAGATGATGACCTTATGGGTCTAAAAAACTGTGAAACCACAGTGACAGTTTATCTCCCTGAGAACGCTCAGGGTCTTGAAAATCTTGAAGCTATGAAGCTGGAGCTTAAAGCGCTCAAAAAGCGTGACGTGAACAATGAGTTCGGCAGACTTGAATATGAGCTTAAAAACGTCAAGGAAGAGGACTGGGCGAATAACTGGAAGCAGTATTTCAAGCCCCTTTGCGTTGGCGAAAAGCTTCTTATAAAGCCGTCATGGGAAAAGGTCGCTGAGGGCGAAAAGAGAAAGATACTGGAAATAGACCCTGCTTCATCTTTCGGCACAGGTCAGCATAACACAACCCAGCTTTGTCTGGAGCTTGTGGAGAAAAATCTTCATGAGGGCGACAGAATACTTGACCTTGGGTGCGGAAGCGGAATACTTTCTATCGGCGCATTGCTCCTTGGTGCTGAAAGTGCAACAGCGGTGGACGTTGACGAAAATTCTGTTAAGATAGCAAAGGAAAATGCAGAGAAAAACCATATAAGCGCAGAAAAGTATACAGCTTACTGCGGAAATATCATAGACGATAAGGCTCTGGTGGAGCAGATAGGCACAGGCTATGACCTGCTTTGTGCAAATATCGTGGCAGATGTTCTTATAGGCATGAGCGGAATTTTCGGCGGATTTATCAAAGACGGCGGAACGCTCATAGTTTCAGGAATAATCGACCAGAGAAAAGACGAGGTGCTTGACAGGCTTAAAGCAGAGGGCTTTGAGCTTATTGAGATAAGAGAAAAAGAAGACTGGGTGGCTGCGTCATTCAGGAAATAAGAGATGAAAGGACGGATCAAAATGCAGTTATTGTTTTTGGTTATCAAGAGAATCGAGTTAGTAGACGAAATCATGCGTTCGCTGGCACAGGCAGGCATAAGAGGCGGAACGGTCATTGACAGCGTGGGAATGGCGAAATCTATTTCTACAATGGATAATCTGCCTATGATCGGCGTTCTGAGATCTATTCTCAGCGGTGAGGATGCTGCACAGAAGGGCAAGACAATTTTCGTTGCCGTTGCAGACGATCAGGTAGATGTTGCAAGAAAGGCGATAACTGATGTTACAGGCGACCTTTCACAGCCTAACGCAGGTGTGCTTTTCGGTGTGCCGATCAGCTTTGCAGAGGGCGTAAATTAACACTTTATACAAGATAAAAAGCGTTGCACTTTTCTCAGTGTAACGCTTTTTTTGGTGGATCAGTTTATTTTCATTTATGAAACTCTCAGAGAATAAAACAGATAAGTCCCGAACAGCCCTCGTTTATCATGCGCTCGATAGTTTCTTTTATCTTCATGCGTGCGTCCTCAGGAAGCTTTGAAAGCTTTGTGTGCAGACCCTCGCTCACAAGCTCGTGGAGTGACTTGCCGAAAATGTTTGACTCCCATATCTTTTCAGGTGATTCCTCAAAATCGTTGAGCATATAAAGCACAAGCTCCTCAGATTGCTTTTCTGAGCCGACGATAGGTGCGACCTCGGTGTTGATAGTGGTTTTCAGAAGGTGAATAGCTGGTGCGGCGGCTTTGAGCCTTACGCCGTATTTACCACCCTGCTTTATTATCTCAGGCTCATCAAGGGTCAGCTCGTTCATTTCAGGCATAACGATTCCGTAGCCTGTTTTCTCCATTTCATCAAGAGCAGAGCTGAATTTCGAGAAACGCTCTTTTATCTTCACAAGCTCCAAAATTCTCGGCATAAGGTCGTTTTCGTCCTTTATCTCAAGCCCTGTGGCTTCGCCTATTATCCTGAAAAACAGCGCAGGGTCAAGCTCCACCTTTATGACTGCCGAGCCTTTTCCAAGGTCTATCTCAGCCACCGAACCAGACGATACTTGCTCACAGCAGCATATCTTTTCGGCACAGTCTGAAATGTCACGAAGATTTGTCACAGCCGAAGCCGCTTCCTTGATATGTCCGAAAACCGCTTCTTTCAGCCAGTGACCCTTGTCAAGAGAGTTTATCCATGAGGGCATTGAGATGTTTATCTCTTTCACAGGGAAAGAGTATAGCAGAAGCGTAAGTATCTCTTTTATCTCTTTTTCCGAAAGCTCCAAACAGTTTATAGGCATAACTGTAGTGCCGTATTTGTCGGAAAGCTGTTCGCAAAGGTCTTTTGTCTGCTGAGAGTAAGGCTCAGTGGTGTTCATAAGCACCACAAACGGCTTGCCTATCTGCTTCAGCTCGTCGATTATACGCTCCTCACATTCCTCGTATTCTTCACGTGGAAGGTCGGTGATACTGCCGTCTGTTGTCACCACAAGACCTATGGTGGAATGTTCTGTTATGACCTTTTGCGTTCCCACCTCAGCCGCCATGTTGAATGGTACTTCCGTGTCAAACCACGGCGTAACCACCATTCTCGGGGCTTCATTCTCAATGTAGCCTATGGCGCTTGGGATTATGTAGCCCACACAGTCTATCATTCGCACGTTGAAGCTTGCTCCGCCCTCTAGGGTGATGTTCACAGCTTCCTCAGGAATGAACTTAGGCTCGGTGGTCATTATAGTCTTGCCTGCGGAGGACTGGGGCAGTTCGTCAATGGCGCGCTCCTTGCGGTAGTCGCTTTCAATGTTCGGTATAACGAACTGCTCCATGAACTGTTTTATAAAGGTGGATTTTCCCGTGCGGACAGGACCTACCACGCCTATATAGATATCGCCCCCCGTCCGTGTGGCAATGTCGGTGTAAATATCGTTTTTCATGTGTCTGTCCTCCTAGTTCATTAATGGGATAAGCAACATTCCCTGTTTTGATATTTTATCATCGGTAAGCTCGTTTTCTTCAAGTATGGCTGTTATGGAAGTTGAATACTTTTTCGCAATCTCCCAGATGTCGTCGCTCTCATTGCAGTAGCATATTTTCAGAGCGTATTTGTCATTTTTCTCTTTCGGCTTATCTGTGAGCACCCTAAGCTCTGATATCATAGTCCCTGTCTGTTGAATAGTCATTTCGCCGCCTATCTTGATATCGGCTTTAAGCTCTGCTGTTGTTTCGTCTGCAAGATAGTATGTGCAGTTTTCTATGCACAGGTCAGGGGATATGGATATCTCACCATTGACATTCTCAGGAAGGGGTATCTCATGCTCAAAAGGCGAATCGTTTTCAAGATAAAGGGGAGTGCCGTCCTCGTTTCTGCCGATAATACAGAACGTCACGCTTCCTGAAATGATAAAGGCTTTCTTTTCCTCGTCAAGCCTTGATGTCACATTAGAAATGGTCGCCCAACTGTCGTGAACACAGCGTATCTCGCCATCCTGGCAGGAAAGCTTTGCAGTAACACTGTGGCTGTCAGATAACTTTATGCTTTCGCTGTCAAGCTTGCTTTCGCACCTTTCAGCCTCGCACTCAAAGCAGGTGGAATATGCGTCTGTGACGATCTCACAGGTGGAAAGCTTTTTGGCAACGCAGTTCACAAGAAGCACAAGCTCACATTCAAGTGTGCCGGAATCGTCAGACTTTGGTATGATATCACACCCCGCAGGGGTTATCCTCACATCTGCGGTGAAAGTATCGTCAATGCCGTCTATGTCGATTATCTGTGAGAATGGCAGAGTAAACCGCATTGTTTCAGCGGTTTCTTCTCCATCGGTAGTTACGCATGAGTAAAGCATCATTATCTCAGCGTCGCCCTTTGTCACAAGCTTGCCTGCTATCATCTTGTGTTCCTGTGGGATAATGCGGCAATCTGTCCGCAGGATAGTGCCAACAGGGGCTTTTGCCGCAGAAAGCTGCAATTCTTCTATTAGTGTGATACGCTTTGCTGCGGTAAGGCGTTTTGCAGGGTATGTAACAGCAACTTTTTTAAGCTGAATTCCGCAGCCGAATGCGTCTGTGACTATAGGCACAGTTACTTCGCCCATCACATTTGCGTGGATAGTCACGGCACCCCTGATATCAAGTCTGCGTTGATTTACCACACGGCAGTTGACATAATCGCATTTTGGCGTGAGCCATATCATAGGGTCGCCGCAATCCCCTTGTAGGTCGAAAGACTTTGTGTAGTTCATTTTCTGCTCGATGCAGTTTATCCGCTTGTCATTCTGGCTGATGTAAAGCACCCTGATAAGTGCCGCCATGTCAAAGCTGAGCTTTCCGCCGTTTATGGAATGGCTCTGTACTGTTGGTGTGATAACGCATTTTAGTACCCTGAAAATATCGGGATAATAGTCGGGCAGCAGAAAATCCTTTTCCACAGCCTGCTCGCAGGAGGCGTCAAGGATAGTCCGTGTCATTGACAGCATCTCTCTGTTAAGCTTAAGATCCATAGTGTTCATCTTGTCTGTTTCCTCCTAAAAATAAACTGATCATACGATCGTAAAGGGCTTGTAATGCCCTGCTGAGAACATTATATTCACTTGGGACGGGTCATATTCTGAAAATCTCAGACAAATTTAATGTATTTTGTCGGCAGGGGCTTTTTCACACAGCGTAAAGGCTTTTCATAGACTAAGATATGTCATTGTATCTGACATAATACTGTCTGAAAGGAAACATATTAGTATGAATGGTCTACTTTGGGCTGCGGCAGGCACGGGCTTTACATTCTCTATGACGACGTTAGGTGCGGCTGTGGTCTTTTTCATGAGAAAAGAGGGGCAGAGCGAAAAGGTGCAGAAAGCCTTTTTAGGCTTTGCCGCAGGCGTTATGATAGCCGCAAGCGTGTGGAGCTTGCTTATCCCTGCCATAAACGAGGCGGAAGCTCTCGGCAGGATAGGCTGGATACCTGCCGCAGGGGGTTTTGCACTAGGCGTGCTATTTCTTATGGGGCTTGACAAGGCAATGCCTTATTTTCTACCTGAGCCTGAAAGGGAAGAGGGCGTCCGCAGGGGGCTAAAGCGTTCGGGAATGCTTATTTTCGCTATCACACTGCACAATATCCCTGAGGGCATGGCAGTAGGTCTTGCCTTTGCACTGGCGGCACATAATGACAGCTCGGTGCTGCTGGCTTCTGCTATCGCACTTGCCATAGGCATGGGAATACAGAACTTTCCAGAGGGTGCGGCTATCGCACTGCCGCTGAGGCAATCGGGCATGAGCAGGGCGAAAGCATTCGGCCTTGGCACTCTTTCAGGAATTGTTGAGCCTGTTTTCGGACTTCTCACCGTTCTTGCCGCAGGTGCTGTCCAACCGCTTCTTCCGTGGCTTCTTGCCTTTGCCGCAGGAGCAATGCTCTATGTGGTGGTGGAGGAGCTTATCCCCGAAGCACATCTGGGGGAAGGTCACATGGGAACAGTTGGCGTAATGCTAGGCTTCTTGCTTATGATGATACTTGATGTGGCACTAGGATAAAGAAGCATATTTATTAAAAAACTGCAGTGAAATTTTTCACCGCAGTTTTTTTGTTGTGATAACGCACAAGTATCATGCGTTGACTTTGTGAGTTATTGCTTTCGTCTTTTTGACGTTTTTCGGTTGACAAATGGGGCGTGATTTGGTATAATTGAATATGTGTAAAATATGTTCTGCTAAAAAGATAAAAAGAACAAAAAAGAGAGCAGCGATAACCCCAAGACAACGAAAGGACAGATGAGAATTGACAAAGATAACTCGCACCTTTATTGCCTTTGCAGCGGCGTGTTTACTCGCCATTATGCTTATGACAGTAAGGTGCTTTGCTTATGATTATTCCACTATCACCGGCACAAAAGCCAGTGGAGCGGAAATAAGCGGATATTCGGGAGCGCTTGAAGTGAATGTTGTTGACTTCGGCGCAGACAAAAAGGGAAAGAAAGACTCCTCAAAGGCGATACAGAAAGCCCTTGACTATGCCATTGACAACGGCTCCAACTCTGTGCAGATAAAGGTCGTTGTGCCGAAAGGAAAATACAGGATAGACAAGCTTTTGGAGATATATTCAAACACTTGGCTGTATCTTGAGGACGGAGCGACTATCGTCAGAAATTTTGACAAGGGCTGTATGATAAAGAACGCTCAGGCAAATGGTGCAGGCGGATATGGCAGCGAGAGAAATATCGTTATCGAGGGAGGCTGTTGGGACGGCAACCCTTCGTCTACTTCAAGACCATTTTCTAATATGAGATTTGGTCACATGAAAAACCTTTGGATAAAGAACGTTGAGATAAAAAACAATTACAATGGTCATCATGTTGAGATAGGCGGTGTAAAGGGCATCACTATCGAGGATTGCGATTTTCATGGTTATACGGGAACATTTCAGAAAGAGGCTATTCAGCTGGATACCATAAGTAACAGTGATGTTTTCCCAGCGTATGAGCCTTTTGATGATACCCCTTGCGACAATGCTGTAATAAAGAACAACAAATTCCATGACCTTATAAGAGGTCTTGGCTCACATTCAGCTTGTCTTGGTGTATATTATACTAATACACTTATATCAGGCAACTCATTTTATAATATGAGCGGAACAGCTATCGTACTTATTAATCATAAAAAATGTATAATCGAAAACAATACTATGAAAAACGTTGGCTGTGCCATAGATTTCAAGTACATGACAGATTATGAAAATGCAAATTTCCATGTGCCTAATTCAGGCTATGCAGGCATAAAGGATCGCCTTGACGATAATGCCAACACCATAATAAGAAACAACGACATAACCGTTGTGGGTACATATTATTATCCCCAGCCGTATGCTATCCAGATATTCGGCAAGAAGCTTGAAAAGTCATACTCACACCCTGATTACAATTACACTGTAAAGGGCGTGAAGATAGTAGACAACACTATAAAAACAGCTGGCTCGGCAGTAAGGCTCACGGACGTTTCGGGAATTTTCATAGGTTCTAACGATATAAGCTATGACTATGACAGATATAATTATTCCATGGATCTTATATGGCTCAGTGAATCGTCACAGGTGACTGTGACCAAAAATAAGCTTACAGGCACAAAGCAGAACAGCGTTTATATAAGCGGTGGTTCAGGCAATGAGGTAAGCTCAAATACCATTAAAAAGCCAGGCGTGTCGGGAGTTTATGTTTCAGGCGGTTCTGATAAAAATACCATATCAGGCAATACTATAACCTCCGCAGGCTCCAACGGCATAAAGATAACCAAAGAAGCTAAGGCAGATGTGAGAAAAAACACTGTTAAGAAGTCTAAAAATCACGGACTTATATTTACTGGCGGAAGAGGTAAGGCTTCTGACAATATCCTTGAAGAAAACGGTCTTAGCGGTTTTATGGCTGACAACAGCGCTTCTGTGGAATTTTTCAACAACACCTGCAATAAAAATAAAGGTTACGGAATAAAAGCTAATAAGAAATCTCAGGTTAAAATAAGCGGAAACAGCTTTGCTGACAACAGCAAGGGCGATATTTACGTCACAGGCAGTGCGGCAGTGCTTCTGAACGCACCTGATAACGTAAAGTCGCAGGATATCTGCTCTGATAAGCTCACTTTAACATGGGACGAGGTGTCGCAGGCTGACGGCTATTATGTTTACAGAAAGACCGACGCTGAGGACGCAGAGTTTGAGCAGATAGCAACTGTAACAGACGGCACTTCATTTACAGACTATGGACTTGTTCCAAAAACAAGATATGTTTATAAAGTGAAAGCTTTTCTTGACACTGTTGACAGTGTCCAAGAGGGAAGCGACAGTGCAGATATGAGCATAAAAACAAAGCTCACTATTGTGGGCTGTACCACAAATATGCGTGGCTCTATGTCATACACTGGCAAGGAGAGAACACAGATATTTGACGTTTTTGTAGACGGAGAAACGCTTATTCCTGACGTTGATTACAGAACAGTTTACTCTGACAACGTGAACGTTGGAACTGCAAAGGTGACGGTTATAGGCATGGGTCAGTATTGCGACTCGGCTGATTTTCAGTTTGACATAACACTAAATTCTGATAATGTAATGGTCATAAAGCCGCAGGAGCTTAACAGCAGGTCTATCGTTTCGGGCAAGCCTACAATGAAAGCACAGGGCTATGAGGTAGCAGAAGCGGTTAAGGATAAGCTTGACCACACATCTCACAGCGAGCCTGCCATAGTGGTGAATTACAATTCACCTTCACAGGTCATTGCAAAGGCGAGAGCAAATATGCTGGATCTTAGAGTGCGCTCATATCGTGAGCTTACAGGAGAAACTATTTACGGCGCTTGGCTGTAAAATATAAAAATTGGCATAATAAAACACGGCTGATATTTTTTCAGCCGTGTTTTTTGTATGTCTTTATTCTTTCCTTACTGTGGTGTCTGCTGAACGTCCTGCATTTGCGGAGCAAAATTTGCAAGGGAATAGAGCCTGTTCATGAAGTCACCGTCAACAAAGAGTTTGTTCACGAGAACTTTTGTGTCAGGGTTCTTGTTCTTAGGATTGATCGTCTGCTGATAAACTGTGAGATAATTCTCATTGCCCGACTTGCTCACATAGCAATCTATCACCATATATGTAGGCAGGAATTGAGTAACAGCCGTCTGATAATCAAAAAGCGTGTAAGGGCTTTGCTCCATTGAAACCTTAAATGACTTTATGTCCTCAGGCACCATGAATTTGTATGCACCCTTGAGGTTTTTGTATTCTGCCCAATCGTCCTCAGACTCGATAAAAGGCTCTTTTGACTTGATTCTCACGCCGCCCACAAGGAAAGCCAGCAGAAGGATAAATTCGCTGCCCCATACTATCCACAGGATCGTGCCGTTCACAAGCGAGCCGTTATCTCTTGATGAATGTGATGATTTGTAAGACCAGCGACCCTCCTTGTTAATGGACTTAACGTCCTTCCAAAGGTCGGAAGGGTGTGCGATTATGTCAAAAAGACCTGTCTTGTCATACTTCCTGAAATCGTAGGTGTAGTCATATGCGTTCATGGTGTATGACTTTTCAAGGCTTTTCTGTGCGGATTTTTTATCTTTGCCAAGAAGCTTGTCAAGCTCGAAAAACTGCCATACAGACTTTTTCTGCATGGTGGCAATGTCCTCGTCTGTGAAATCGCCTGTTGAATCGTTGCTGAAAAGATCATATGCCTTGGTCTGGTGATAAAAGTCATAATAATCACCGAAGCCGTCTGTGTTTTCATCGAAAAGCATATTCAGCTCGTCATAATAATCATAGGCTGTGTATTCTTCCATAAGCTCATAGCCATATTTTTTCAGATCGTTGTAATCATACAGCGCCCATTTAAAATATGAGGCAAATAAAAAGCCCACCACTGCACAGGCAACTGCCACAACTGTGTTTCGCATTTTGAATGCTCTGACTATCTTTCCTCCCACAAAGCCAAGTGCGCATGACACCGCTATCGCAGCGATAACATTGAGATAGATGATAGTGCACCAGCCCTCAAAAAGCAGATAGAGCCAGAAAAGCAATCCGCCGCATACTGCCGTTGCAAGCACCATGAGCACTGCTCCAACTGGGCTGAATTTGCCCGACTCTTTGTAATGTTTGTGTTCTCCCATTTAAAATACCCCCTTATATACTTCAGGCATAAGCCATGAAGAAATTATATCACAAATTTAAAGATTTTTCAATGGTTTTTGCTGAATTTATGCAGGCATAAAGAGAATTTTTTGTGGAAAACTATTTGCAGTTATGAAAGGAGCGAACTTAGATGATAGAAAAGGATACAATAAAGCTTCTCAGGGAGTGCGATGCAGGAATAAAAATGGGCGTGCAGTCTATTGAGGATTCGCTGAAATACACTTCAAACGGAGAGCTAAAGCGAACGTTAGAGAAAAATCTTGCAGGGCATGTGGAGATACAAGAGAAGCTTCAGGGACTTTTAAATTCATATCATGACAGCGGAAAAGAGCCGCCTGCTATGGCAAAGGGCATGGCATGGCTTAAAACCAACTTCAAGCTTGCGGCAGAGAGCAGTGACGACGCTGTGGCAGATTTTATAACAGACGGCTGTAATATGGGCGTGAAGTCCCTGTCTGGATATCTCAACAATTATAAGGCGGCAGACGAGAAGTCCAAGAGCATTGCCAAGGAGCTTATATGTCTTGAGGAACGCCTTTCTGTAGACATGAGAGGATATCTCTCTGCAAAATAGGCATGAAAAAGGCAGCCGTGGAGTTTTTCCTACACGGCTGCCTTGATTTTATTTAGATACAACGCAGTTTTTGCCCTGATTTTTGCCCTTGTATAGCAGCTTATCCACTTTTGAGATACCCTCGTCATAGTTTTCGTTCGGAGTCACTGAGTAAACTCCAAAAGTCATGGATATATTGAAACTTCGAGAATTTTCCTTAAATGTACACTCATGTATTTTCTGGCAAATGCTCTTTGCTATCTTCTCACAGCTTTCTGTGTCTGTATTGGGAACAACGAATAGTATTTCCTCACCGCCCCAACGGCACACATAGCCCTCGCTAGGCACGTTTCCAGCTATAACATCTGATACCGCTCTAAGTACTTTGTCACCGACTTCGTGACCATATGTGTCATTAACGTGCTTGAAATCATCGATATCGCCCAAACACATGGAATATACGCTGTTTGTCCTGCGGCTGTTGCTTTCTATCTTTTTGATATAATCCATCATGGCACGGCGGTTGAAAAGCTGAGTGAGTGGGTCGATAGTGGCGAGCTTTTGAAGCTTTTCGTTCTGTGCTTTTGCTTCACGCTTGTTATGCTCATTTGTGAAAATGTATATGGAAGATACATAGATAATTATAATAAAGCTGCATAGAGTATTGTAAATGTATAAGATATTCTCTCTGTTGGTATCAAAGCTGTAAGGTGCGACCCTGTTTGTGACTATGATACGCATGACTATGAACACAACAACATCAAAGGACGAAAGTATATATGGTATCGCTTTCCTGTTTTGTGCAATAAAAAATGGAATAGGTATTATACACAGCATTATCTGCGTAAATCCTGCTGACCAGCCTATGTAATAAGCACCCATGCAGGCGTGTACTATTATCTCGCCAAGCACAAGGTAAGTAAATGATATTTTGCCTATCTTCTTAAAATGAAGCAGGAAATACATCACTGCATAGAATGCTACGCTGAAATAGTTATAATATACCATTTGGTATACTCCAAACCGATAAAACAGCACAAGATATATTATATGACCTAACAGCAGTATGATATCACCATAGCGATATATTTCCTCTGCGGTGAACATTCCTGCAAAGAGGTTTATTTCTTTTTTTATTTTCATACATTTGTTTCTTTCTTTGATATTTGGTTTGGTGTTATAAACAAAATCACTTTGCTTTAATAAACATATTATATACTATTTTAAACGTTTTTGCAAGACTAAATTTGTACAAATTATCATGATGAATTTTGTAGGTGCTAGCCTAAAAAGTGCGAAAAATGGCACTTTTTTGTTGCTTTTCATAGAGCACGTAAATCATATCATATTGATATGAACAATATGAAAAAATATAGTGAAAAAAATATTGCCGGAAAGCCATGGGCTATTGAAAAATCCTGATGGATATGTTATAATAATATTTATGAGTATTTTTTAAGAGGGTTTTATTATGCAGGGTTGTAAAAAGGTTGTTTCCATTCAGGATATATCAGGTCTTGGCCGGTGTTCGCTAACAGTGGTGATACCTGTGCTTTCCGCTATGGGCATTCAGGTGTGTCCTGTGCCAACGGCTGTGCTTTCGGCACACACCGGCTACAGCGAGTTTGTTATGAGAGATCTTACAGACTTTATGAAGCCTGCATTGGAACACTATAAAAAAATGGATATGAAATTTGACTGTGTGTACAGCGGGTTCCTGGCTTCAAGCGAGCAGATAGACCACTGCCTTGAGTTTTTCGAGGCTTTTCCTGACGCCCTGAAGGTCGTAGACCCTGTTATGGGTGACGGCGGAAAGGCATATAAGACCTACACAAAGGAGCTTTGCAGCCGTATGGTCGAGCTTGTAAAGGTGGCGGATATAATCACGCCTAACCTCACAGAGGCGGCTATACTTCTTGGTGAGGAATATCCTACGGCTTCAATGCGCAGCTCTGAGATAAAATCATGGCTTGTAAGGCTTTCAAAGCAGGGCGCAAAGATCGTTGTTATCACAAGCGTAAATCTTGCAGACGGCGGAATGTCAACTGTGGGTTATGACAAAGAAAATAACAGTTTTTGGAAAATAAAAAATGATTATGTTCCTGCACACTATTCAGGAACGGGAGATATGTTCACAAGTGTTCTTATTGGAGGACTTCTCAAGGGTGACAGCCTGCCTATCGCAATGAACAGAGCCACAGCGTTCACAGAGCTTACTGTCAAGACTACATACAGCTACCAGACCCCATGGACAGACGGTCTTATGCTGGAGGGTCAGCTTCCTTGGCTCACAAGCTATCAGGAGCTTAGGGACTATACGAATTTGTGATATCTGGAAGTGTTACCGAAGATGAACAGACTTAATATCGTGCTTGTAGAGCCGCAGATACCGCAGAACACAGGCAATATTTCAAGGACTTGTGCAGTGACAGGTGCGGCACTGCATCTTGTGAAGCCTTACGGCTTTGAGATAAGCGACAAAAAACTAAAGCGTGCAGGGCTTGATTACTGGGATAAGCTTGAAATATACGAGTATGATAATATTGACGACTTTTTTTCTAAGAACAGCGGCGAGTTTTATTTCTTTACCACAAAGGGCAGAATGGTACACTCAGATGTGGATTATCCGCAAGATAGGGAAGTGTATATAATTTTCGGCAGAGAGGACAAGGGGCTGCCTGAGAAACTGCTTTATGAAAATCCCCAAAGCTGTGTGCGGATACCAATGAGGAAAACGCTCAGAAGCCTTAATTTGTCAAACTCAGTGGCAATAGCCTGCTATGAGGTGTTAAGACAGTGGGATTATCCCGACCTTGGCAGAGAGGGCAAGCTGACGCAATACACATGGGACGAATAAAATAAATAAAAAAAACGGAGGGTGAATTTATGGCAAAAATAAAATTTCTTACCGACTCAGCGAGCGATATCACTGAGGAGCTTGAAAAGAAGCTGGATATTCAGATAATGAATTTCAAGGTGGCAATGGGTGATGACAGCTACACATCAAGGATAGATTTCGACAACGAGAAATTCTACAAAATGCTTGACGATTTTGACGGCATACCTGTTACATCGCAGATAACAGCCTTTGAATATCAGGAAACTTTTGAGAAGCTCTACAGCGAGGGCTATACTGATGTTATAAACACTACCATAAACTCAAAAGGCTCGGCAACATACAACAACGCTGTTATGGCGGCAGAGGAGTTTTATTCCGCTCACCCTGAGGCAAAGGGCAAGTTCATTATATACAATATAGACGGCGAGAGCTACACAGGGGCGTATGGTTATGCAGTAGTTCAGGGCGCAATGAAAGCCACAAAGGACGTTCCTGCGGCTGATATCGTGGCATTTATGAAGGACTGGATAAAGAACTGCGTTATTTTCTTTGCACCATATACACTCAAATATGCAAAGAAGTCAGGAAGGATTCCGTCTGCGGCTGCTTTTGTGGGCGAGGTAATGGGTCTTAGACCTATCATGAGGATACATGACCATGCTATCGTTACAGAAACAAAGGTAAGAGGCGACAAGGCTATTGTGCCAAAGATACTTGACCTGACTGTAAAGGAAATGATACCGCAGACACCTTACTGCATCGTTTACGGCAATGACGAGAGCGTCAGGGACGAAATGGTGCAGGCTATGACTAAGAAGGTGGGCTATCCGCCTGCTGAGTGCTATCAGATTGGTGCGGCAATTGCAATAAACGCAGGTCCAAAGGTCACGGGCGTTATCTTTAAGGCACAGAACAAGTAAATTTGATATGAATATAAAAAGACGGACGTTTCGCTTTGAAACGCCCGTCTTTTGTCAGCTCATGCTGTTATTTGTTTTTGCGTGATTTTCTGCCTGCCACTACAAGTCCGCTTCCAGCTATAACGAATGTAAGCAGTATACCGCTAACATTATTGCCTGTGTTAGGATTTGTGCTTCCTGCGTTGTTCTTGGCAGGGGTCTTGCTGTCAGTATTTGAGTTGCTGTTTGTGCTTGTGCCACTGTTATTGGAACTTGTGTCTTTGCTGTCTGAGTTTGTATCGCTGCTGTCAGAGCTTGTATCATTTGCCTTTGGTGTCATAGTCAGATCAGTGATGACCCACAAGGTGCCGTCAGAGCCGTCGCTGGTATCATTTTCATAGCGTTTGTAATTTACAAATTCGCCGTTTATCTTAAGTTTAGTGTCTGGTCCGAATATGTAAGAGGTATTTTCACTCTCAACAAAGCCCACAGCTTTCACATACACGCCGTAATGATATGTCTTTCCACTTTCAAAAGTGGTTATCTTATTTTCATAAGCGCCGCTGAAAAAATCCGCAGAGATCGCACCTGTTTTGCTGTCCAATTCCCACCACTCGCAATTGTATGCATACTTCACGCCTTCAGGACTCTTGCCGGTAAAAACGGGCTTGTCGCCGTCCTTGAAGCTGATGGTGACATCATTTATCTCCACCACATCAATAACTTTCACGGTGGACGGCGTCATGGTCAATACATTGCTGAACCAAATGGTTTCACCGCTATCATCCACATCGATCTGATCGGGTGTCAGGGTGATTTCTTCGCCGTTGATATAGAGCTTCGTGTTCTGATCGAAGCGGTAGCCCTCTTCCATGCCCAAATCGGAAATCTTGAAATATACGCCATAGGTATAGCTTTTGTCGGCTTCAAATTCCGTAATGAGCTTACCGTTATAGCGTTCGTTCCAGTAGTCGCTGGAGGTAATGCCATAACCGCTGCCGTCATTGGCGTCCCACCGCTGATGATCGGTGTCAACGATAGGGTCAATGACACCGGTGCTGAAAAGCGGTTTATCTCCGGCATTAAAGTTGATAATGGCATCAAGTCGGATCTCTTCAACAGCCTGACCGGGTCGCAGCTCTGTTCCATATTGAATGAGGCAGGTCTTCCCATCATCCATCACCATGACCCACGCGCTAGACGGCAGGCTTGCTCCATTCAGTGTAACATTTTCATTTTTCAAATTGCGATCGAAGGTATAGCCGTCCTTTGCCTGAAGTTTCACGGAATATATATACCTTCCGCCCTTTTCAAAGGTATTGAATCGAACATCGTCGTCCGAATAAACGCTTTCATCAGAATACCAGTAGCCAACCATGTGCATGGTGTCGTCGTCGTCCTTTTCCTGCTTTTCCCAGCATTCAAAGAGAATATCATATTTATCCTGATTAGTGCCTGTTCGCTTGGCCGATGCCTGCGGGGCATTGCCCGGCTGATAATCAAGCTTCACGTTTTCGATATCGATCATGTTAATACTGCTTAAAGTTGCCGCAGGCGTCCAATGTGCTTTTAGAGTAATATTCCCAGTGATCTTGGTATCAAAGGTATACTTTGCATCATTTAGATACCACCCAGCAAAATCATAGCCGTTCCTCTTCGGTTCATTTGGCTCGATCGCAGAAGTATTCAATACCTTTTGCTCTGACACTGCACTTCCGCCGTCTGAATCAAATGTCACTGTGAACTCATCAAAAGGCCATGGAAATACACCACAGTTCTCGATCGTACCTCCAGAAATGACAACGATCGCCGTATTGTTTTTGCCATATACTGCATTGCCGAGACCTCCCAAGTCTACCTTGCAGTCCTTAATTGTGCCGCCGGTCATGGTGAAGCTGCCATTTTCGTATATGTTCACTGCACCGCCATTATTGCATGCAGAACAGTTTTCAATCGTTCCGCTGTTCATCACGAAGAAGCCGCCCTGCTTGACAAATACAGCACCGCCGTCGTCCTCCGCTCTGCAGTTGCTGATCGTACCATCGTTCATTGTAAATGTGCAGCCCATGCCTATATCCACAGCAGCGCCGTCATCACCTGCTTTGCAATCCTTAATAGTACCGCCGTTCATAACGAACTTGCCGTACTTGACCGGAGTTTCCGTTACACCAGTGTTGGATACATCCACTGCGCCGCCGTCTCCGTCGGCATCCGTGCAATTCACGATACTGCCGCTCTCTAGAGTAAGCGTTCCGCCCTTGACTTCAAATCCGCAGTTCTTGTTCTGCCCATCGATCTTGCCATTGGTGCCGCTGTCCTTTACTGTTAGGTTTCCGCTGCTGCGCACCCGAATTATATCCTCATCTGTCGAGCTGCAGCTCAGGGTATATCCGTTGAGATCAAGAGTAACAGTGCGCTCCACATCTAGTTCCCAGGTGGTCTCAATGTTTCCGCCCAACTTGATCTCTGCAAATTCCGTATTTTCCAATGCCGACTTTAGTTCCGTTTCATTACTGACTGTAGAATTTTCAGCAAATGTCAACATAGACATTTGTGGTGCTGCCAAACATAGGGTAAGGATAAAAGCGGTTATTCTCCCTTGCAGTGGTCGTTTTTTTCATAATATACATCTCCTTTTGATATTATATTTTTTCTCATGTTCGTTATTATCCTATAAGCACACCTCCATTACTTTGTATTTTCCCTAATGTGATATCCTTTATCACATTATAACAAATCTATGAATAAATTTGTGGTTTATTTCATAATAGTCATATGCCAATTCTGAAATTATATATCGTGGGGGACTTCCTTTTTTGATAAATATGATATATAATTAACGTAATACCATATGACAGCGGGAGGGATCGTTAAAATGAAGTTTTGCGAACAGCTTGGTAAGTATATAGAACAGCTTTCCTGCACGGCAAAGGAGCTTTGTGAGTTGTCAGGGATATCTCCCTCAACATTTAGCAGATACAGAAGCGGAGAGAGAATACCTGAGATAGACACTGTGGCGTTTGACGGGCTTTGCAACGCTCTTGAGGCTGTGGCAAGGGAAAAAGGCTATGGCGATATGACAAGGGAGAACATAAAAAGAGCCTTTCTTGACTGTGAAGATATCATACCTGCCGACAGAGAGTCTATGCGGCAAAATTTCAATACCCTTATCTCAGCCCTTGATATAAACATCAAGCGTATGTGCAAGGAGATAAATTATGATGTTTCCACCGTTTTCCGTATACGGAACGGTACTAGAAAGCCTGCCGACCCTGAACGCTTTGTCGCCGCAATAGCAGGCTTTACTGCAAGGGAGCTTAAAACTCCCACAGAGATATCAGCGGTCGCACAGCTTGTGGGCTGTAATGAAAGTGATATAGAGGATGTATCACAGCGTTATGAAGTGATATGCAAATGGCTGTTCAGCGATCATGCCGGACAGAGCAGAGAGATAAAAAGCGGTGGAATTGAAAAGTTTCTTGATAAGCTTGATGAGTTTGACCTGAACGAATACATAAAGGCGATACGTTTTGGTGAAATGAAAGTACCTGCATTGCCTTTTCAGCTTCCTGTGTCAAAAAGTTATTTTGGCATCAAGGAAATGATGGAAAGTGAGCTTGATTTTCTGAAAGCCACAGTCTTGTCACGTTCTAATGAGCCTGTGATAATGTACAGTGATATGCCTATGAAGGAAATGGCTGATGATCCCGAATTTCCGAAGAAGTGGATGTTCGGTATGGCTCTGATGCTTAAAAAGGGTCTGCACCTTTGTCAGATACATAATCTTGACCGCTCCCTAGATGATATGATGCTTGGTCTTGAAAGCTGGATACCGATGTATATGACGGGGCAGATAGCGCCTTACTATTTGAAAAACGTACAGAATAATGCTTTTTTGCATTTGCTGAAGGTATCAGGTGCGGCGGCTCTTTCAGGGGAAGCCGTGGCAGGCTTTCACAGCGAGGGCAGATATTATCTGACCAAGTCCAAAAAGGAGCTTGGATATTATCGTAAACGTGCCAATGATCTGCTTTCAAACGCCTGCCCGCTTATGGAGATATACCGAAGTGACAGGGAAAAAGATTTCAGCGATTTTCTCACTGCCGATTCTCACAGACGTGGCAGGCGCAGGAGTATTTTATCTGCTCTGCCTGTTTATACTATGGATAATGACCTGCTCGATAGTATACTTGACAGAAATGGCATTGACGACCGCCGGGGCAGAGATATAAAAGCTTATGTCAGCGAGCGTAAAAAGCGAGTTGAGAGAATACTGGAAACCATGACCATAGAGGACGAGATATGCTGTCTTTCCCGAGAGGAATTTGAAACACGTCCCCATGCTCTTGACCTGTCGGGTGTATTCTGTGCCAGTGATGTTCTTTACAGCTATGATGATTATTCTGCACATTTAAAAAGCACAGAACGCTATGCACAGACACACGAAAACTATAGCCTTAAATATGCTAAGCGGCAGACCTTCTGCAATTTGCAAATACTGATCCATGAAGGTCAGTGGGCGATGATATCAAAGGGAAACGCGCCTGCTATACATTTTGTTATACGACACCCTAAGCTTCTCAGCGCCTTGGAGAATTTTATTCCGCCTGTTATAGAAGATCAATAAAATGCAGGATCACACTATCCCCTTGGTGTTCTTGACGAAAAAATGGACGCTTCCGATGGAAACGTCCGTTTTTATAGCCAAAAGAAATATATTCGGTTATTATTCTTCGTCCTTTGCGGCAAATCTGTTGAAGATAACTGCAAATATCGCAAAAATAACATATCCTGCGGCAATGACAGTAAGAATGTTCTTTGTCATTTCAACGCCTGTTGACGGATTTACTTTTGAGCTGTCAGCCTGCGATGAGGCCTCGTCAACTATCTGCTGTATCTTTTCTGTTGCCTGTGATTCCGTAAGCTCCTGCGAACTGTCGCCCTCGCTTACTGTAGTAACAGCCGCACCGACATTTTCAGGCTGTCTGGCTGCTGTTGTGGTGGTGCTTTCAGGCTGTGCGTTTTCGTCAGCCTTTGGCTCTGTGCTTGCTGTTGTAGTAGTTGTGGTCGTTGTATCGTCAGCAGGCTTTGGTTCTGCCGCTGTGACCTTTGTAACGGCTGATGTGTCAACTGCTTCCTTGACAGGTGTTACTTCCACGGAAGCTATCTGAAAATCTGCATTTGCCTTTAAGTAATAAAGCTGTACGAAAACCTCGTCACTTGTTCTTGAAGGGTCAAGATCTGAGTATATCCACTGTGCTTCCTCGCCGCCTGTGAGCTTCGTGCTCTGTGCAGACCAGCTTCCGTCTACCAACGCACCGACTGCACCGCTTGCGTTGCCTGATGACTTTACGTTGACCTTTACATTGTAATGCTGAGAATAGTCTGTTATGTAGTCAGAAAGCTTGAAACCGAACTGAAGGGAAGTTTCGCTGTTGAAGTCAGCGTCACCCTGCTTGTGTGTGAAAAGCGGTTCGGACTCAGGCTGTGCAGATGTTACGGTTGTAGTGGCCTGAGTTTCGCTCTTTGCTGTTGTAGTCGTTGTGGTGGTTTCAACAGGCTTTGTCGTAGCTGTTGTAACTTTCTCAGACTTAGCCGTAGCTGTGGTAGTCGCTTCGGACTTGGTCGTAGTCTTTGCTGTAGTCGTCGTTGTAGTTGTGGTCGACTTTGATGTAGTTGTAGCAGCTTCAGCCTTAGATGAAGCAGTCGTAGTGGTCGTTGCAGGAGTTGTTGTGATCTCCTCCCCTGCGCTGACAGTGAGCGGTGAACCCTCTGTAGGTGCTGAGTATGAAACTGACTTGTATCCACCGTCAGCTTCCGCCACCATTGTTTCAACCTCTACCCAATAGTTTATCTTGCCTGTTACGCCGTCCTTTACCTTGAAAGTCGCAAGGGCAAGGTCTGTGCTGTCCTTTATGTTAGAACCTGTAAGGTTTGCACCGACTATTTTTATAGTGCCTGATGAAGCAACATAGTTGGTTATAACAGAGAATTTGCTTCCCACATTGTATGTACTCTCGCTCTCCTCATCGGTCGGCACATATACTGTTACCTTTGACGGGTCATAATGCAGGTCTATAGTGAAGCCTGCAACGCCTGTTTTATCAGGCTCAAGGCTCGCTTTTACGTTTATGCTGTCGCCTGCCTGTGCAAAGTTCTTGTCGCTTGTGAGCTTTATCTCGTTTCCGCCCGATGCACTAGCCACTGTGGAAACAATGCTCGTGAGCATAAGAAACGCTGTTGCCACCGACAGCACCACCTTGTTTATTTTCAGTTTTTTCATTTGATACCTCCGTTGCAAAATCGTGTTTTTCTGTCAGTATTTTGCTCTTGATTAATTTTGTTTACTATTGTTTTGTCTTTGATTTGTAATATTTCATCATAAAATATTACAAGTTCTGTTACCTTTGTCGTAATAGGATTATATCACAATATAAAGTAACACGTCAATAGTCAAAACAGCGAAAATAAGCATATTTTTTTGGATATATTTATAATGAGAGCTTTTGCGTCACAATATGTATGTACCGATCAACAGCAAAGCCACTAAATAGGCTGTAATAAATCTGTAACTTTTAAGTGGAAGCTGCATTTTACTAAATGTAAATTTTTTATGAATCAAAAAGACTGTTGACAAAGCGCTGAGAAATGTACTATAATGAGGGTGAAGTTTTGTACTTGATACAGAAAAATGTACAAACCAATGTGTGTAAAAATAAGGACTTATACATAGGCGTGCCTTGTTGCGGTATTGCCTATATCTTCTGAGGTGAACGAGTTGATAAAAAAGATTATTTCATATATCCTGTCGTTTGCTGTTGCAGCGTCAATGGCGGCTTCATGTTTGACAGCTTCAGCGGCAAATATGACGGGAAGCTGTACGGCAGACGTTCTGAATGTTCGCAGCGGTGCAGGCACAGGCTATTCTAAAACAGGCACAGTAAGCTATGGCGACAGCCTGACTATACTTTCCGAAACCACCGACTCAAGCGGTGCGAAATGGTATAAGATATCATGCGGCAATGTGACGGGCTATGTTTCGGCGGCATATGTTCAGCTGACATCAAGCGGTTCGCAGAGCAGTTCTGACGCTGATTTTGAGAGCTATATGACAAAGCAGGGCTTTCCTGAAAGCTATAAACCATATCTGCGAAAGCTCCATGAACAGCACCCAAAGTGGATATTTACCGCACAGAAGCTTGGCGTGAATTGGAACACTGCGTTAAAGGAAGAATGTGTTGTGGGCAGAAACCTTGTCCACTCGTCGGCACTGGCTTCATGGAAGTCAATGGAAAAGGGTGCATATGATTTTAACGGCGGTTATTGGTATGGGCTTGACGGCTCGTGGGTGGCGGCTTCAAAAGAGATAATAATGTATTATATGGATCCGAGAAATTTTCTCAACGATACATACATTTTCATGTTTGAAAATCAGTCATATGATCCTTCTTATCAGACGGAAAGCGGTGTAAAAACTATTCTTGCAGACACTTTTATGAGCGGAAGCTACACTTGTCCTGACACAAAGAAAAAGTATACATATTCGCAGACCTTTATGGACGCTGCAAAGAAATCGGGCGTTTCACCTTATCACCTTGCTTCGAGGTGCAGGAACGAGCAGGGCGTAAATGGTGCGCCGCAATCCCTTGGTACTGTGAAAGGCTATGAGAATTATTTCAACTTCTTTGACATTCAGGCTTATGCGACCTCCACCATGACAGCCGCAGAAATGGGCTGTAAGTATGCAAAAACTACTAATCCGACTTATCTTCTTCCTTGGACAAATCAATACAAGTCCATAGTGGGCGGCTCGATATTCTTAGGCACAGGCTACATAACAAAGGGTCAGGATACCCTTTATCTGCAAAAATTCGATATGGTAGACGGCGGAAACGGTCTTTATTACCACCAGTATATGACCTGCGTTTTCGGTCAGGCAAATGAAGCCATAAGCCTAAAAAACGCCTATTCTCAGGATATTTTGAACAGTGCAATGGAGTTCAAGATACCTGTTTACAACAATATGCCTGATAAACTTTGTCCAAAGCCTACAAGCAGTGGAGATAACAACAATTATCTTAAATCTCTCAGCGTTTCAGGCACGAGCATTTCACCAAAATTCGATAAGTTCACCACAAGCTATACTGCCAAAGTCAATGCGGAGGTTTCTTCTGTTACTGTTAATGCAAATCCGCTGGGCAAAAGTGCAAAGGTGTCTGGAAAGGGCAAGGTGAGCCTTAAAACGGGCGAGAATACCATCAAGGTCACCTGCACAGCGGCAAGCGGTGTAAAACGGACGTACACCATAAAAATAACAAGAAAAGCCGCTTCACAGACCCTGCAGCAGGGAGACGTGAATGGTGACAAGTATCTGACAGTTGTGGACGCTTTGCTCATGCTGCGTTACAATGCAGGCAAGACGCAGCTTGATTCCGCTCAGCTAAAGCGTGCGGATATGAACGGTGATGGAAAGGTCGATGTTATCGACGCTCTTACGCTGCTGAAAAAGATAAGTCAGAGTTAAAAATGCCAAAAACAGGAGCGTTACCACCATGGTACGCTCCTGCATAAGGGCTATTTCATCATCATTGAAATGCCGTCCATTACGTCACCGATAGCTCTGATAGCACGTCCTGTGCGGCTTTTGAGCATTTTCTTTTCGCTTGATGTCGCCTCTGTGACTGCATAAGCCACTGTTCCTGCGGCTATCGCCATTGAAACGCCTGTTATCATTGACTTCATCTTCATTGCTGTTTCCTCCTTTTTTCTTTGTAATATTATTTTTCGCAGAAAGAGAACAGCTATGCCATGCAAATGAAGTCAAGAGGGCTGACGGTATTTTCCCGTGAATGTTAGTATTTTGTGATGTTGTGAAAGATATTTCAGTTGATACGCAGTGCTATTGTTTAAAATGTGATTAAAATTTTCGCATTTTATATGTAAATGTAAAAGAGATATGTTCATATCTCAAACGTTTAGTATAAATATTATTCATAGATATATAATAAATATGTATTTGCATTAACATCAAAATAGTGGTATAATAAATGGGTATAAAAAATAAAGGATCTTGGTATGCTCTGAGATCTGATAGTAAGGAGTAATATTAAATGGGTATGACAATGACTCAGAAAATTCTGGCAGCCCACGCAGGTCTTGACGAAGTCAAGGCAGGTCAGCTTATAATGGCGAACCTTGACCTGGTTCTCGGCAACGACGTTACGTCACCTGTGGCTATAAACGAGTTCAATAAAGCGGGCTTTACAGATGTTTTCGATAAGAATAAGGTCACAATGGTCATGGATCACTTTGCACCTAACAAGGATATCAAATCCGCTACACAGTGCAAGACCTGCCGTGATTTTGCTTCAAAGTATGACATAAAGAATTATTTCGACGTTGGCGATATGGGCATTGAACACGCTCTGCTTCCTGAAAAAGGACTTGTCGCTCCAGGCGACTGCGTTATCGGTGCTGACTCACATACTTGTACATATGGTGCACTTGGCGCATTTTCAACAGGTATCGGCTCAACAGATATGTGCGCAGGCATGGCAAAGGGAAAGACTTGGTTCAAAGTTCCTGCCGCTATCAAGTTCAATATCGTAGGCAAGCTTCCAAAGTATAGTGCCGCTAAGGACGTTATACTTCATATAATCGGCATGATAGGCGTTGACGGCGCACTTTACAAGTCTATGGAATTTTCAGGCGATGGTCTGAAAAACCTCTCCATGGAGGACAGGCTTTGCATGGCTAACATGGCTATCGAAGCAGGTGCAAAGAACGGCATATTTGCAGTTGACGATGTTACACTTGATTACATCAAGGATAAGGTAGACAGAGAATATAAGATATACAAGGCTGACGATGACGCTGAGTATGAGGCTGAATATACTATCGACCTCAGCCAGATAAAGCCTACAGTTGCTTTCCCGCATCTACCTGAGAATGCAAGAACATTTGACGATATCCCGGAGGTCAAGATAGATCAGGTGGTCATCGGCTCATGTACGAACGGAAGAATAGAGGATCTGAGATGTGCCGCTGAGATACTTGACGGCAAAAAGGTGGCAAAGAACGTTAGATGTATCGTTATCCCTGCCACACAGAAGGTATATATGCAGGCCATGAAAGAGGGTCTGCTGGAGATATTCATAAATGCAGGCTGTGCGGTTTCTACACCTACCTGCGGTCCATGTCTTGGCGGACATATGGGTATTCTTGCAAAGGGCGAAAGAGCCGTTGCAACAACAAACAGAAATTTCGTGGGACGTATGGGTCACCCAGAATCAGAGGTTTATCTGGCTTCACCTTACGTTGCCGCCGCTTCAGCTGTGACAGGCAAGATCTCACAGCCGTCGGAAGTTATGTGATATTCGGGGAGAAAATCAGCTGACAGATCTTGCGTTGGGGGAATAATTGATATGCGGCATGACCGCATGTATGACTTGGGAGCGAGAACAGATGAAAAATTATCTTAGGGAAATATTCTCCGATATACTTCTTAGTATTGTTACAAAGAAGTACGGAACTTCACTAAATGACTATCAGCGTGAGGAGAAGGCTGACGAGATCATTCAGGAACTCCATGACAAAAATACATTTACCGTGGAAATGACGCAGGCTCTTATTGACAAGAAGGGCTTCAATACCTTTTATACCTCCAATATCGGGGGTACACCTGTGTATGCTCTCGTTAAAGAGGGAATGTTCCACAAGGTAAAGATCTGCTATTTTATTACAAGAAACAAGGATACTATAGACGGCCCGTATCTTGAAAAGATATATGAAGAGCTTAGAAAACAGGCGATAGGAGAAAATATATTCCATTCGTCAGAGTTCAAGCAGGGCTGATAAAGTTTGACGAAAGGGGTTTTCATAATGAAAGCTTGCGGAAAAGTACATAAATACGGGGATAACGTAGACACAGACGTTATTATCCCTGCAAGATACCTCAACACACCTGATATGCAGGAGCTTGCACAGCACTGCATGGAGGATATTGACGTTGACTTTGCAAAGAACGTTCAGAAGGGCGATATAATGGTAGCAAAGAGCAATTTCGGCTGCGGTTCATCAAGAGAGCATGCGCCTGCTGCTATCAAGGCGAGCGGAATATCCTGTGTTATCGCAAAGACATTCGCAAGAATATTCTACAGAAACGCTATAAATATCGGACTTCCTATCATCGAGTGCGAGGAAGCTGCTGAGAAGATAGATAACGGTGACGAGGTGGAGATAGATTTCGACAGTGGCGTTATCACAAACAAGACCAAGAATGAGACTTATCAGGGTCAGTCGTTCCCTGAGTTTCTTATCAATATCATCAACAGCAATGGTCTTCTTAACTCACTTAAATAAGATATTTTGAAGCTTTAAGGGGGATCTCTCAAAAGGGGTCGCCCTTGAACTGTTTCTATGAAGGGGTGAAGCTATGAAAGCTAAAAAGCTATTTGCGGCACTTACAGCAGGGGTAATGCTGGTGTGCAGCGCAGGCTGCTCGAAAAAAGAGGAGAGCAGCGGTAAATTTGAATACAGCAGCAAGGATTTTCTGCCTTTTATGGTAATGGTGGACGGCAGCAAGATAGACCTGACCCTAAGCTCTGCAGAGATAAACAGAAAGCTTGGCGGCAGTTTTGCAAGGGGAACTGCTTCAAACAGCAGTATAGTGCTTGTGGAAAAGGACGAAAAGACCGATAAAAAAGGCGTTACAACAAAGACCTTTGCCTGCAATAAGCCTGAGATAAATGGTGCTGGATTTTCCACTTTCAACGGACTTTGGGCAAATATAGACGAAGCAAGCATAGACAGCACTGTTTCACCCAACAGCATAAAGGTCAAAGGCTCTGACGGTTTGTCTTACTACTGGTCATATTATATGGACGGCGAGGAGATAGACTATAGTCAGGTGAACTTTGACGGCACTGATACGGCGGACAGTTATATGCAGTATCAGCTCAAAGGCATGGCTGCTGACGATTATTGCAAAAAGAAGCTTATTGACGGCGAGTGTTCGGTCTATACAGGCATTTTGTTCATGACAGCCGAAAAGCAGAGCTATTCCTGCGAGATAAGCGTTTCGACTTTAAATTCTGAGGAGGAAAAATAACATGGAAAAGAAAATAACAGTTATAAAGGGCGACGGGATAGGCCCTGAAATAGTGACAGAAGCACAGAAGGTCCTCGACAAGGTTGCTGAAAAGTTCGGTCATAAGTTTGTTTATACTGATATCCTTATGGGCGGCTGTTCTATAGATAAATATGGCGTTCCGCTTACAGACGAGGCTGTCGAGATAGCAAAGAACTCAGACGCAGTTCTGCTTGGCTCTATTGGCGGAAATACTTCCACTTCACCATGGTATAAGCTTGCTCCGAACCTCAGACCTGAAGCCGGACTTCTGAAAATAAGAAAAGAGCTTGGTCTGTTCGCTAACCTGCGTCCTGCAAATCTTTATCCTGAGCTTAGAGAAGCTTGCCCTCTTAAGGACGATATAATCGGCGACGGCTTCGACATGATGATAATGAGAGAGCTTACAGGCGGTCTGTATTTTGGTGCAAGAAAGACAGAGAACGTTGACGGCGTTGAAACTGCCGTTGATACTCTTACATATAACGAGAACGAGATAAGAAGAATTGCTATCCGTGGCTTTGACATCGCCATGAAGAGAAGAAAGAAAGTTACAAGCGTTGATAAGGCTAACGTTCTTGATTCTTCAAGACTTTGGAGAAAGGTAGTAAACGAGGTAGCTAAGGATTATCCAGAAGTCGAGCTTGAGCATATGCTCGTTGACAACTGCGCAATGCAGCTTGTAAGAGATCCTAAGCAGTTTGACGTTATCCTTACAGAGAATATGTTCGGTGATATCCTTTCAGACGAAGCCGCTATGATATCAGGCTCACTTGGTATGCTGGCTTCCGCTTCACTGAATGACACAAAGTTCGGTATGTATGAGCCTAGCCACGGCTCTGCACCTGATATCGCAGGACAGGATAAGGCTAACCCTATCGCAACTATCCTTTCAGCTTCAATGCTTCTGAGATTTTCTTTCGATATGGATAAGGAAGCAGACGCTATCGACAATGCTGTCAAGAAAGTCCTTGAAGCAGGCTACAGAACAGGGGATATCATGTCAGAGGGCATGAAGCTCGTTGGCTGTAAGGAAATGGGCAGTCTTGTTGCAGATATGATATAACAGCACGATACCAGTTTTCAGACGGTGATAATAAATGTATTATTATATTTTCGGAATAACAGACAAGGGAAATTACCGTGAACAGAATGAGGACTGCATTTTAATAGACCACGAGGTCATCAACAGCGGCAGCTATGAATCAACTGTCGCTGCTCCTTTTATTGCAGCCGTTTGCGACGGCGTTGGTGGAGAAAATGCAGGAGAGGTCGCCTCGGAGCTTTGTTTAAGGCATCTTTCCATTCTTGAATATAATTCAGGGGTGGATATGAAAAGAACGCTTATTGATGTTCACAACAAAATAAAAAAGCAGGGCGTAAGGGCTGAAAACGCTGCAAATATGCAGACCACCCTGTGTTGCCTTGCGGTGGACGAGGAAAGCAGAGCAATGTGCATAAACGTTGGCGACAGCAGAATGTACCGCTATGTGAACGGCACTATCAGGCAGATATCCGTTGACCAATCCTATGCACGATATATGTATGAGCATGGCAGGATAGAAGATGTGTCAGAGCTTGAGCCACAGTATCAGAATGCCATAATATCTTCTATCGGCAGCACTCTCAATGAACCTGATGTGGCACAAACACCATTGGTGGCTGATTTTGGCAAAGAGCCTGACGATATGATAATCATAGTGTCAGACGGCGTGTCGGATTACGTTTCTGAGGAAGAAATGGTGGTGGGGCTTGGTCTTGACCTTTCTGTTTCTGAAAAGCTAGGCGCTATAATGGAGCTTGCTCTCACAAACGGCGGAACTGACAATGTTTCCGTTGTGGGCATAAAGCCTTATCTTGACGATCATGAGCTTAAAACGCTCACAGCAAAAAAGGCTGTGGAAAAGACAGTGAGTGTGCAGGATATGCTTGAAAGTCAGAAGCCTGAAAATGCGGAAACTGTGGAGGAAAAGAAGCCTGACGAGCAGGCAAAGCTTTTCTCTGATACGGTGGACGAGCTTATGAGCCAAATGAATGAAAGTATTGACTTTTTAAAGCAGATATAGTATAATCATATATTGATATATTTTTATGATTTTAGATGTATTTTGTAATTTGGAGGAAATAAAAAATGTTGAAAGAGTTACGTGGCTCAGACGTTATAATTGAATGTTTGCTGGAGCAGGGCGTCGATACAGTGTTCGGTTATCCGGGCGGAGCAGTTCTAAACATATATGACTCGCTGTATAAATATTCTGATAAGATACACCATGTTATCACCGCCCATGAGCAGGCTGCCTGCCATGCGGCTGACGGATATTCAAGAACAACAGGCAGAACGGGCGTTGTTATCGCAACTTCAGGTCCGGGTGCTACGAACCTTGTAACAGGTATCGCCACAGCTTATATGGATTCTATCCCTATGGTGGCTATCACAGGAAACGTAACAAGAGATCTGCTTGGTCTTGACTCTTTTCAGGAGGTAGATATCTGCGGGATAACAATGCCTATCACAAAGCATAACTACATTGTGAAAGACCCTGCGGAGCTTGCTGACATTATCAGAGAAGCTTTCTATATTGCAAACGAGGGCAGAAAGGGTCCTGTTCTTATAGATATACCAAAGGATATCACAGGCGCACTTATGGTTTATGAGAAGAAAGAGCCTAAGAGGGTAGTAAATCATAATCCTGAGGGCATAAACGAGGAGATAGCTGCTGCGGCAGAGCTTATAAAGAATGCTGAGAAGCCTTTTATCTATGCAGGCGGCGGAGTAGTTTCAGCTGACGCAACAGAAGAAATGGCTGAGTTCGTAAGAAAAGTGGACGCACCTGTTTCATTGTCACTTATGGGTCAGTGCGCACTTGACAATACTAAGGACTGCTATATCGGTATGCTTGGTATGCACGGCACAAAGACAGCCGCTATGACGCTCAGCGAATGTGACCTTATGATAGTTCTCGGATCAAGATTTTCCGACAGAGTTCTTTGCAACGCTAAGACATTTGCAAAGGATAAGAAGATCATACATATTGATATAGACCCTGCCGAGATAGGCAAGAATATTGACGTTTACAGCCATGTTATTGGGGACGTTAAGTATATCCTTGCAAAGCTTTGCGAGCTTCTTCCTGATATGAAGCACGAGGCTTGGATGAATACTGTTATGGATTGGAAAAAGCAGTATGCACTGAGAATGGTGCCTATCGAGAGCGAGGACGAGGTGCTTCCGCAGGACGTTATCGAGGAGCTTGACAGACTTACAGACGGCAAAGCTATCATCTCCACAGAAGTCGGTCAGCATCAGATGTGGGCTGCACAGTATTATAACTTCAAGTGTCCAAGAAGCTTTGCTTCAAGCGGCGGACTTGGTACAATGGGCTACGGCTTTGGCGCGGGAATGGGCGCAAAGGTGGGCAACCCTGACAGAACTGTAGTAAACATCGCAGGCGACGGAAGCTTCTTCATGAACTGCAACGAGCTTTCTTCACTTGCAAAGCATAAGATACCGCTTGTTGAGCTCGTTTTCGAGAATGACGTTCTCGGAATGGTAAGACAGTGGCAAAGACTTTTCTACGGCAAGAGATTTTCTCAGACTAACATTGAAAGAGGAACAGACCTTATGAAGCTTGCCGACGCATTTGGCGTTGAGGGCGTAAGGATAACAAAGAAATCTGAGATAAAGCCAATGCTTGAAAAGGCACTCAAATGCGGTAAGCCTTGCCTTGTGGACGTTATCATCAACAAGGATATAAACGTTCTTCCAATGGTACCTGCCGGCGCAGACGTTTCACAGCCGATAATGAATATCGAACTTGATTAAGAAATCGAAATATAGGGGGTAATAAAATGGTAAAATATCCAAATGCCGCAAGCGGTATCAAAAAGGTGTTTCTGGCAAAGATCATAGGTGTTATAGGAGTTCCGCTTGCTTTTATACCGGGGATAGGCGCACTTCTTTTGATGACTTGTACCGTAGCCGCAACTATTTTCAACGTATGGGGAATACTTGAAGCTTCAAAAGACCATAATGGTTATCAGACAGCTCTTGTTTTCACAGTGGCTGATCTTATCTTTTCAATAGTTGACACATTTATTGACAATAATGCGATATCAAGTGTTCTGAGTTTTGCCGGCAATGTAATGAACATAGCGGTGCTTTACTATATCTGCAAATCAACGGGCGACCTGCTCAGGGACGTGAAGAACTACGGCCTTGCAAACAAGGGCGACCATGTGTGGAATGTAAACAAGACCTGCCTTATTGTCATGGCAGTGTGCCTTGTGGTGGCGTTTATCCCGATACTGAACATTCTCGCTGCAATTACATCACTGATAGTCGCTGTTGTGACTATCTATGCGTCTGTGGTATATCTGATCTATCTCTATCAGAGCGGACAGTATCTCAGCCTTAACACTAATTTCTAAGCGATTTGAGAGCTGTACGGCAAAGGCTGTACAGCTCGTTTTTGTAAGGAGAAACTAATGAAATTCACAAAAAAATTCAAAGAAAATGCAGCCCTTGTGGTTCTTGGCGTAGTGCTTTTTTGGGGATTGACCAACTATGATAAGTTTTTTAGACTTCTGGGCGTAATGATCGGTGTCTTGAAGCCTGTTATATTTGGCTGTATAATCGCATTTATCCTGAATGTGCCAATGTCAGGCATTGAAAAGAGGCTTTTTAAGAAGCCTAAAAAAGAGAAATATGCCAAAACTGTGGAAACGCTGAAAAGACCATGCTCGATAGTGCTGACCTTTCTGCTTTGCCTAGGCGTTGTGGCACTTGTGTGCTGGCTTATTATTCCTGCACTCATAAAGACTTTCTCTCAGCTTTCAGACGATATCCCAGTACTTATTTCAAATATTTCCAACAAGCTCAACAATTCCCCTGAGATAGCAGGGTGGCTTGACAGAATGAATATAAGCACTGCTGATATTATCGATAAGGTTACAAGCTGGCTTAAAGACGGCGTTGTGATCTTGAATACACTCAGTTCAACAGTAAGCTTTGTGACAGATCTTTTCTCAGGTCTTGTGAACTTCTTCTTGGGAATCTGCTTTGCAGTCTATATGCTTGCCGCAAAAGAGCGGCTCAAAGACCTGTGCAAGCGCATAAGCTGTGCTTTTCTCAGCACTCGTATCACCGACCGCATAAGCCGTATATGCCGTCGCTCTATCGACACTTTTGCGAACTTTCTTGTGGGTCAGACCACGGAAGCCATTATCCTCGGCTCCCTTTGTGGTATTGGTATGGCTATCTTCCGTTTCCCGAATGCGGTGCTTATTGCCATACTCGTTGCCTGCACTGCACTTATCCCTATTGTGGGAGCTTTTCTTGGTTATGTGGTGGGATTCCTGCTTATATGCGTGACGGATTTCAAGCAGGCTGTGCTGTTTTTGTTGTTCATGTTCATTATTCAGGCTATTGAGGGCAATCTTATCTATCCAAAGGTGGTAGGAAACTCGGTTGGTCTGCCGTCACTATGGACACTTTTCGCTATCACCATAGGCGGAAACCTCTTTGGCATATTCGGAATGTTCATTGCTGTGCCTGTGTTCTCTGTTATATACTGCACTCTTGGAGAGATAGTGAACTGCAGAAATGAAAAGAGAGCTGTCAAGGTGGAGAATATATCATAATAAAATAATCCGTCAAAAAAAGGCTGCACAATTTCGTGCAAACTTGAGCTTATTGACAACGTCCTAAATAAGCGGGACGTCGAGGGCGCCGTCCCCTACAATTTATGTAAATACGCTGTTCATATGTTGGGGCGACCTCAGATTGCCCCTTTATTATAGTTTTTCGACACACAAAAAAGGCTGCACAATTTCGTGCAGCCTTTCGCTATTTATGCTATTTTGTCATTTTACATAGCTTACATGAAGCAGTTCATGCTCTCTGCCCTTGAGGATACCCTCATAAAGCTTATCCATAAGCGGATTTTCTTCTGAACGCTTCAAAGTGCAAAGCTTGTCAGCATTGTAAAGATTAACACTGCGCTCTTTCTTCTCGTCGATAGTAGCCTTTGGCTGACCAGCGCCGCCTATACAGCCGTTTGGACAAGCCATAACTTCGATAAGGTCGAAATGCTCGCCAGCTTTCATTCTGTTCATTATGACCTCAACATTGCGAAGTCCGTTTACAACGCAGACCTTGATAGCCTTGTCGCCAAGAGGTACTTCAAGCTCCTTTATGCCCTCGAAGCCTCTTACGCCCTCGAATGCAAGATTTCTCAGGGAAGCAAGCGATTTGTCTGTGGAAACACGTCTGATAACGGCTTCTGTTACACCGCCTGTTACACCGAAGATAACACCTGCGCCTGTCATAGTGCCGAACGGCATATCAACAGCTTCCGGCTCTATTTCGTTGAACACGATACCGGCTTCTTTTATCATCATGATAAGCTCCTGAGTTGTGATGACAAAATCAACCAGTGGTTTGCCGTTCTCGTCCTTGAACTCATCTCTTGCGGCTTCGCCCTTTTTGGCAGTGCAAGGCATAACAGCAACAGAAAGTATCTTCTTGCCCTCGCCCTTGAACTTCTCGTTTATTACGGAAGCAAACATCTGCATTGGCGAGCGGCAAGTGGAAATGTTAGGCAGTATCTCAGGATACTCGTTCTCAGCATACTTTATCCATGCAGGACAGCATGATGTGAACAGCGGGAGCTTTCCGCCGTTTGCAAGCCTGTCTGCAAACTCCTTTGACTCCTCCATAACAGTGAGGTCTGCGGCTGTAGATGTGTCAAAAATGTAGTTGAAGCCTATTCTTCTAAGTGCTGCAACTATCTTGCCCATAACGTTCTCACCGTTGTAGCCGAACTCTTTTGCCACTGCAACTCTTACAGCCGGAGCTACCTGAGCCACTGCAATAGTGTCTTCCTGATTAAGCTCTTTCCAAAGCCTGTGGCTGTCGTTCTTTATGATTATAGCGCCTGTTGGACAGACTGCCGCACACTGACCGCAGCCAACGCAGTTTGAATCGCCTATAGGCTTGTCAAATGAGCAGGCGACCTTCATTTTTGAACCTCTGAATGCAAAATCTATTGCACCAACATTCTGTACCTCGTTGCACACTCTTACGCAGTCACCGCAGAGGATACACTTGTTGGCGTCCCTGGTGATAGATACAGAAGAATCATCGATACAAGGCTTGGACTTTGGATTGTCAAAACGTACCCTGTGGATATCAAATCTTGCTGCAAGCTCCTGCAATTTGCACTTGCCGTTTTTATCGCAGGTCGTACATTCGCCGCAGTGATTTGAAAGAAGAAGTTCCAATATCATCTTGCGGTATTTTCTCAGCCTTGGTGTGTTTGTGTATATCTCCATACCGTTTCTCGGAGGAGTTGAGCAAGCGGCTTCCATGCCGCCCCACTTGTTTTCCACCATGCACATTCTGCAAGCACCGTATACTGAAAGCTCAGAATAGTAACAGAATGTAGGAAGCTCGATGCCTGCCTTTCTGATAAGCTCAAGCAGATTTTTTTCACCGTTTATAGCAACGGGGATATTGTCGATTATCATAAACTCTTTATTCATAGCTAAAATTAAACCTCCTTGACAGCTTTGAAATGGCAGTTGGAAATACAAGCTCCGCACTTTATGCACTTAGAGGTGTCGATCTTGAACGGCTTTTTGATCTCGCCGCTGATCGCACCCACAGGACAGACTCTTGAACACTTTGAACAGCCCTTGCATATCTCAGGGTCGATCTGATATGTCACAAGCTTCTTGCAGTTGCCTGATGGACACTTCTTATCTCTTATGTGAGCTTCATATTCCTCACGGAAGTTTTTTATTGTAGATACAACAGGGAATGCAGCCGTCTTTCCAAGACCGCAGAGAGCAGTTGAGGAGATAGTGTCGGCAAGCTCAAGAAGCAGTTCGATATCCCCCTCCTGACCGTTACCATTTACGATACGCTCAAGTATCTCAAGCATTCTCTTTGTACCTTCACGGCACGGAACGCACTTTCCGCAGGACTCGTTCTGGGTGAAATTCATGAAAAATCTTGCAACTTCTACCATACAGGACTTATCGTCCATAACAACAAGTCCGCCTGAGCCGATCATAGCACCGACTTTTTTCAGCGAGTCAAAGTCAAGCTGGATATCGAGGTTAGGCGTAACAAGACAGCCGCCTGACGGACCGCCTATCTGAACAGCCTTGAACTTTCCGTCACCTCTCATGCCGCCGCCGATATCGAATATTACCTTTCTGAGAGAAGTTCCCATTGGCACTTCAATAAGACCGGTGTTCGAGATGTTGCCAGTAAGAGCGAAAGCCTTTGTTCCAGGGGAGTTCTCAGGGCCTATGCTCCTGAACCATTTTGCACCGTTGTTGATGATAACAGGCACGTTAGCCAGAGTTTCAACGTTGTTGAGAACTGTAGGCTCGTTGAAAAGGCCATGTTCAACAGTTCTTGGCGGCTTAACTCTAGGCATACCACGCTTGCCCTCGATAGAAGCCGTCAGGGCAGAGCCTTCACCGCAAACAAATGCGCCTGCACCACGGTTTATATGTATTCTGAATGAGTAATCTGTGCCGAGTATATTGTCACCAAGCAGACCAAACTGCTCAGCCTGTGCGATCGCACCTTTAAGACGTGATACTGCCAGCGGATATTCCGCACGAACGTAGATATATCCCTCTTTTGCGCCTGTTGCGATACCGGCTATCATCATGCCTTCAAGAAGTCTGTGTGGGTCGCCCTCCATGATAGAACGATCCATAAATGCGCCAGGGTCGCCCTCGTCACCATTGCAGACTATGTATTTTGTAGGGCTTTTCTGCTTTGCAACGCTTTTCCACTTTCTGCCAAGAGGGAATCCTCCGCCTCCACGTCCACGAAGATTAGATTCTGTCATTTCGTTGAGGATATCCTCAGGTGACATATCGAGAAGTGCCTTTTCAAAGGCTCTGTAGCCGCCTATAGCAAGATATTCCTTTATGGAAGTAGCGTCAATGTGACCGCAGTGTTCAAGGACGATACGCTGCTGCATCTTATAGAATGGTATTTCTGACTGCTGGCGATATATTTCACCGTTTTTCTTGTAGCATAGTCTTTCAACGCACTCGCCATTGCAGATAGTCTTGTCAACTATCTCGTCAACATCGTCAAGCTTCACCTTGGTGTAAAGCCAACCCTCCGGCTCTATTCTAACAAGTGGACCCATTTCGCAGAAGCCGTGACAGCCACTTCTTTTTACGCCAATAGCGCCCTCGTGAATATCATCATCGTGTGGCTCGTCAGCAAGTGCTACCACGCACTCCAATCCCTTTGCGGAGATAGTTTCTATAAGCTTCTGGTATATGTTCAGCGAACCGCCTGCAACACAGCCTGTACCTGCGCAAACAAGCACTTTTCTAGACTGCTTGTCAACAAGCTTACCATACTGTTCACGAGCGTTGTCAAGATCGTATTTCGTTTTCAGCAGCATATTATTCAGCCTCCTTTTCTCTCAGTTCCTTAAGCAGAGCCGCAGCCTTGTCAGGATTCATCTCAGGATGAACAACATCATTCACAGTGAGAACAGGGGCAAGTCCACAAGCACCAAGACATGAAACAGTTTCCACTGTGAACATCAGGTCGTCAGTAGTGGTTTTCTTCTCGCTAAGACCAAGCTCTCCTCTGAGATATTCGAGAATAGGTATAGATTTTCTTACATGACAGGCAGTGCCGTCACAACATTTGATAACGTATTTGCCCTTTGGCTCGAGAGAAAAATTCTCATAAAAGGTCGCAACGCTGTATATTCTTGCTTCGCCTGTGCCAAGCTTTTTTGCAAGATATGGGAATATTTCCTTTGGAAGATAGTGATATATCTCCTGAATATCCTGCAATATGGCTATGACCGCTGTTTTTTCATGATTTTCAAGAATTTTGTCGATCGGTGAATAATCAAATTCTTTTGTCATAAAATTTCCTCCATATAATTAAAGTTAAATTTGATTACAAAGTCAATAATCAAGACATACTGTCAACTATAATTATATACTATATGACACAAAATGAATAATGTTTTTATTTACATGGGATATATATAATTAGAATAAGCATTGACTAACTTGTAGAAATACACATAAACGAAAACGTTTATATAGTTATAATGCATAAAAAATCGAGCCATTTCTCAATGACTCGACCTGCTGATACTATTTGATAAACTGAATTAATTATAAAAAATCATAGCCGTTTGTTTCATTAGATATACCTAACATTTCGTATATTATGTTAAGCCTTGCGAATACTTATCTCTCCTGAGGAAATATATTCTTCTCTGCCGTCCTCATATCTGACGTGCAGACGGCAGTCCTCATCAGCCCCAAGCATTGTGGCAGGAGTTTTTTCGCTTCCTCTTATGACGTTTATCTTCTCGCCTACCCACAGCAAGCGTTTTCTGTATTCCGGGTAAAAGCTGTTTTCTTCAAAGCTGTCATAAAGACGCATGAAATTGTTTATTATCTCTGCGGCTATCCTGTTTCGCATATCGCTTTTTCTTTCGTGGAATATCGGTCCTGCGATATCTCTTATTGCCTCAGGAAAACCGCCTTCCGGCTCGTAGGTGTTCACACCGATACCAAGCACAGCGTAGTCAAGTCCGCCGCTTTCCATGCTGAAAGAAGCCTCCGTGAGTATTCCGCATATCTTCCTGCCGTTTATGTAAATGTCGTTAACCCATTTTATGTCAGGCTTCTGATTGCTGACCTTCTCCACTGCAAGGGCAACTGAAACTGCGGCAGCAGTGGTTATCTTAACAGCGTCAGCCGCAGCCATGTCAGGGCGGAGAAGAATGCTCATGTAAAGTCCCGAATCAGAGGGCGAGAAGAAAGAACGTCCAAGCCTTCCACGCCCCTGCGTCTGCATACCTGCAATGACTATCCTGCCCTCGGGCACGCCCTGATTTGCATAGTCTTTGAGTACCAGATTAGTGGAGCTTACTTCCTTGTATACCTCTATTTCAAGCCCCTGACGGTCAGGGTCAAGATATTTTTTTATGCCTGCAAGGGAAAGTATATCGGTGTTTTCATCAAGGGAATAGCCCTTGTTCGTCACCGCAGAGATAGGGTAGCCGTTTTCCTGCAAAGCTTTCACAGCTTTCCAAACAGCCCCACGGGTACAGCCAAGCGTGTCAGCAAGCTGTTCGCCTGAAAGATATTTGCCCTTGCTATCGTCGAGAAGTTCCAGCACTTTGTCTTTTATTGCCATAAAAATGCCTCCTTATTGAGATCATTATAGCACAAAAGGTCAAAGTGTTCAACCCTCACCCTAAAAAATTCCTAGCCTACTCCACATTAAGAAACCATTAAGAAAAAATTGTGCAAAATGACGGATAATAATATTTGCATTTTGCACAGCTATGTTGTATAATATAATAGTATATGTATGAATTGAAACAGAAAAGGACGATGACAATGTTTTATAACCTTTTGGCTAAGACTAATAATACTACATTGGTGCTGCTCGTGCCGATGCTGTGCAGTTTTCTGATCGCATTTTTCAGCTTGAAATTTTTCAAACGTATTTTGCCTAAAGATCAGGGCAGAGCGTTCGCTGTGAACGGTGCACTTTCTGAGGGCAAGCCTCGTGGCGCAGGAATTATCTTCGTGACTTCCTTTACACTTTGCACAGCACTTTTTTATCCTCTCGATATCGAGAACATAATCTATCTCGTGCTTGTGTATGCTGCCATGCTCAGCGGATATTTTGATGATGCCGCCGAAACTCCTTGGGGCAACCTGAAAAAGGGTCTTATTGACCTTGTCATATCTCTTGGCATTGCGTTTACATACTATTTTTATAACGGCTCGCAGGTGAAGCTTTATATCACAAATTCCACTTTCACTATCCCTGCGCCGCTGTTCATCATCCTTGCAGGCGTCCTCGTTTGGACGGCTATAAACGTTACAAACTGTACAGACGGCGTTGACGGGCTGTGCGGTTCATTGGTCATGACAGTTCTTCTGCCACTTGCATTTATGGTGACAAAGAGCGGTGCGGCTGATATGCTCCTTCCTATGATAATGTTCGTGACGCTTGCGGCTTATCTGTGGTTCAACTGCTCACCTAGCCAGATGCTCATGGGTGACGCAGGCTCGAGAGCGCTGGGCGTTTTCCTTGCGGTGATGTTCTTAAAAACTGCCGCACCGTTCGCATTTATCCCTATGGCTATAGTTATCATACTTGACGGCGGACTCGGACTTCTGAAGCTTTCTTTCAGACGTTTCCTGAAAATAAAGAATTTTATGGAGGGCATAAGAACTCCTCTTCACGACCATGCAAGAAAGAACAAGGGCTGGTCTGATACTCAGGTAGTAATAAGATTTACAATTTTGCAGATAATAGTAAATCTGTGCTTTATGGCATTCGTGCTGTAAAAAATATGTGTGGGACAAAAACGGTCTGACCTTTTAATGGACAGGCTGAAAATTCGGAGATGATGAAAATAAAAAAGAACCTGAAATATGTTCTTAATATATTCTTTATTGTGGTCATAGGCTGGCTGACAGTAAGACTGCTTTTCAGAGGAGAAGAATTTTCCGACATAGTGGCAGATCTTCACCTTGCAAAGAAAAGCTGGCTTGCAGTGGGTGCTGTGTGCGTGTTCTGCTATGTGGCAGGGGAGTCGGTCATAATAAAGTATATGCTGAGGCTTTTTGAAGTAAAAACTCCTTTCAGGCGTTGTTTGAAATACTCGTTTATAGGCTTTTTCTTTAGCTGTATAACGCCGTCTGCTTCCGGCGGACAGCCTGCGCAGATGTATTACATGAAGAAAGACGGCATAAAGATAGGCTTTTCCACCTTGATAATGCTTATCATCACCATAGCTTTCAAGGCTGTGCAGGTGCTTCTTGCAGTGGCGTTCCTGCTTTTCAACTTTGGCTTTATAAAGATTCATGTGGGACGGCTTTGGTGGCTTCTGCTTATCGGCTTTATACTGAATATCGCCTATATCGCAGGGCTTGTGTTTATTTTCTATAAGCCTTTGTGGGCGAGAAAAATGGGCATAAAGCTTATAAATCTTCTGACACGCATAAGGATACTCAAAGAAAAGAACAACGAAAAATACATAAACAAAATAAAGCGTATCTGCGACAATTACATGATCGGTTCGGAATATATAAAGAGCAATGTGCATACTGTGATAAATATTTTTCTTATCACACTGGTGCAGAGACTGTTCCTGCTGGCTGTCACATGGATAGTGTATAAGTCCTACGGCCTTAGCGGAACAAGTTTTTGGAATATTATCGCACTTCAGACTATGATAGGCGTTGCAGTTGAAATGCTGCCATTGCCTGGCGCGGCAGGCGTAACAGAGGGCTGCTTCACATATATGTTCAGTAGCATTTTCACCGCAGAGCTTGTAAAGCCTGCAATGCTACTGAGCCGTGGACTCAGCTTCTATTTACTGCTGATAATGAGCGCATTGGTAACGTTCGTGGCTCATTTTATCGTTATGAGGAATGATAAGAAGAATAGTCTTGAGGGGTCGCAGGAAGTTAAAAAAGAAGTCGAAAAAGAATGAGAGGAAAAGAAAAAATGATCGGTTTTTATAATTATTCGGTAATACTCACATACATAGGACTTGTTTCGTCAGTGTTCGGGATCACTCAGGTCTTTGAAAATCATATGTCCATAGCCTTTCTCTGCCTGCTTCTTTCGGGTATCTGCGACCTTTTTGACGGCAAGATAGCAAGAAGCATGAAAAACAGAACAGAGCATGAAAAGGTCTTCGGCATACAGATCGACTCGCTGTGCGACCTTGTTTGCTTCGGTGTTTTCCCTGCTGTCATAGGCTATCACTACAATTCAGTTTATCCGCTTCGTCTTATCGCAAGCATTATGATAGTTCTTGGTGCTGTTATCAGACTTGGCTACTTCAACGTTATGGAGGAAGAGCGTCAGAGAAACACAACAGAGAACAGAAAAGAATATAAGGGTCTGCCTGTTACAACAGTTGCTATGATACTTCCTCTGCTGTTCATGGGTCAGCACAATATACCGAGAAATATTTTTCCATTTGTTTTCCATAGCTTTATGATACTTATTTCAATACTCTTTGTATTGAAAATAAATGTCAAGAAGCTTTCCATGAAGGGCGTGCTGATACTCTTTACTATAGGTGCGATAATCCTTCTCGGCTATCTTAAAATGCAGCATATAATCTAAGATAAAAGTTACCTGAATGGGAAATGTTTTTGCCGGACAGGTGTGTGAAAAACAGGACGTCGGGTGTGTCGTCCCTACAATAATGTAAATAAAAGGAGAGAAACAGATGAAATATCGTGACAGACAGGGTAGAGAATACGAACAGACCACATCTCAGGATAGCTTTCTTGCGGCTGCCTACAGCTCGGCAATGGGCAGGGCGCTTATGAAATTTCTCGGCTGTCCGATATTTTCAAAGTGTGCAAGAGTGATACTTGACAGCAAGTTCTCAGTGCCTTTTATTTTCGGCTTTGCAGAAAAAAACGGAATAGATATGTTTGACTATGAGGAAAGAATGTATCGCTCATTCAATGATTTTTTCACAAGAAAAATAAAGCCTGGCAGACGTTTTATCACTAAGGACAAGAATCTGCTTGTTTCACCTTGTGACGGCAAGGTGACTGCTTATAAGATAACACAGTCTGATACCTTTATTATAAAGAACGCAGTGTATAATACCGCCTCGCTTCTCAGGGACAGCAAGCTTGCAAAGCGTTATGAGGGTGGCTATGCAGTTATCATCAGACTTTCAGTGGACGATTATCACCGTTATTGTTATTGTGCAGACGGTGTAAAGAGCCACAACAGAAAGATAAATGGTATCCTTCACACTGTGAACCCTGTGGTGAACAATTATCTGCCTGTTTTCAAGGAAAATTCCAGAGAATATTGCATGATAAGAACGGAGCAGTTCGGAGATATTATTCAAATGGAAGTCGGTGCTCTTATGGTGGGCAAGATATCAAATCTGCACACTGAGGGCGGCGTAAAGGTCACAAAGGGCGAAGAAAAGGGATATTTCGAGTTCGGCGGCTCAACTATCCTGCTGCTTCTTGAAAAGGACAAGGTAAAGCTTTGCGATGACCTGCTTAAAAATACGAGGGAGGGCTTTGAAACTAAGCTTCTTCAAGGCTCGGTGCTTGGCGAAAGTCTGAAGTAAAAATATCTAAGAAGTAAAAAACATAGGCAAGGGGCATGGTTGATGTACAGATTGAATTATGAACAGTTCGACAGAGATAATCAATATATAGGAAACGATCTGGGTGCGGTCATGAAAGAGGGCAAAACTGTATTTAAAACATGGTCGCCGCTTGCAACGGGAGTTTATCTTAATCTGTATCTTGACGGCGAGGGCAAAAGCCGTCTTGAAAGCCTGCCTATGGAAAGGCTTGACCACGGTGTTTGGTATGTCGAGATACTCCGTGACCTTGACGGCGTTTTTTATACCTATACATTTGAGTTCGATCACAAAACAAGGCATGAAACTATAGATATCTATGCAAAAGCCTGCGGAGTCAACGGAAACGTTGGTGCGGTGGTGGATTTCAAGACCACCGACCCTGAGGGCTGGGACAAGGTCAAGAAGCCTAAGTGCAGAAATGCCTGCGACGCAGTGGTGTATGAGTGCCACGTCAGGGATTTTTCTGCGGACAGTTCATCAGGCGTTGCTCCTGAGCATAGAGGTAAGTATGTGGCTTTTGCCGATAAGGGTACGAAATATCAGGGCGTGAACACCTGTATCGAGCATCTCAAAGAGCTTGGCATAACCCATGTTCATCTGCTTCCTGTGGAAGATTATGCCACTGTGGACGAGAGCAAGCCTTGGCTCAATCAATATAACTGGGGTTATGACCCTAAGAACTTCAACTGCCTTGAGGGGTCATATTCCACAGACCCTTATGACCCTAAGTGCAGGATAAGAGAGTTCAAACAGCTTGTTATGGCACTTCACGAGAACGGCATTGGCGTTGTAATGGACGTGGTATACAATCACACTTACTATACCGAGGAGTCTGCCTTTGAGCGTTCTTTTCCATATTATTATCATAGGATAAGAAATGACGGCTCATTTTCAAACGGCTCGGGCTGTGGAAACGAAACGGCTTCAAACCATATGATGATGAGAAAATTCATGATAGATTCTCTCAGATTTTGGGCAACGGAATATAAGATTGACGGCTTCCGCTTTGACCTTATGGCGCTTCACGATATTGAAACTGTGAACATCATAAGGGACGAGCTTAACAAGATAGATCCTCAGATACTAATGTATGGCGAGGGCTGGACGGGAGGAGAGTCACCGCTCCCTGCTGACAGGCTTGCATATAAATGGAATTCATATCAGTTTGGAAGAGTTGGACTTTTCAACGATAACATCAGAGATTCCATTAAGGGCGGTACTTTCAATCCATATGACAAGGGCTTTGTCAGCGGAAACAGAAATGCGGCTTCTACTCTAAGGCGTGGTATAGCCGGCTCTGTGCCACACTATCAGATAAATGACGCAAAAGAAGCTTGCTGGGCTTTTGAACCTACTCAGGCGGTGAATTACTGTGAGGCTCATGACAACAATACTTTGTGGGACAAGCTTTGTATATCGGCAAAGAATGACAGTGAGGACGTAAGGATAAAAATGGACAAGCTTGCGGCGGCTATAGTGATACTTTCACAGGGCATGCCGTTCATACAGCTTGGTCAGGATTTTCTTAGGTCAAAGCCGAGGATACTCAAAGAGGGCGAAGAGCCAAACGATGTGAATATCTATTCCCATGACAGCTACAATGCGCCTGACTACACTAACTCCATAAAGTGGAACAGGAAGCTTGAATATAAAGAGGTCTTTGAGTATTACAAGGCTCTTATAAGGCTGAGAAAGGGAAGTCCGCTTTTCCGAATGAACACTAAAGAGGACGTGAACGCACATCTTCATTTTATGCACAATGACGATTGGAACTGCGTAAGCTGGAAGCTTGAAAAAGACGGAGAATGCTATGTTATCGCACTTAATCCTTACTACGAGAACAGGGTCTTCGGTCTGCCTGAGGGAAGCTTTTATCTCAGGCTTGACGAAAACGGCAAGATGAACAAACAGCCTGTTTCAAGCAGCTTTGTCTGTCCACCGCTGTCGGCTGTGGTTTATAAGAGGATAAAGAATATTTAACAGCCCTGTTAATAAAATGACGGATAAATATTAACAATAAATTAATGCATATATCTTACAGATAGAGTATAATTAAATTATTAAGTTGAGAAATATTAAGGTGAAAGACTCAAAAACCTTAAAAACGGAGGAAATCATAGTATGAAGAAGTTTTTTGCAGGCTTTTGTGCTGCAGCTATTGCAGCAGGCTGCATGGGAATGACAGCCATGGCAGACACAGAAGCAACGGACAAGCTCACCTCTTATGAGGCAACAAGCGACAATGTTAAGCTTATCGGTCGTACTTACAGAAAGGGCGACACAACGATACTTGGCTATTCTGCAAGCGGTATCGAGTTCAAATGCACAGGCACAAAGGCTGTTTTCAATGTAAACGGCAGCGTAGGTGAGGCAAGAATTGGCGTATTTGTAAACGGCAAGCTTGTTAAGCAGGGCTACATAAAAAATAAGAAGACAAACGCAGTTGAGGTAGAGCTTCCTGAGGGCGAAAGCACAGTTAAGCTCATAAAGCTTTCAGAAGCTGCACAGAGCGTTATCGCAATTGACAGCTTTGAGGTAGACGGCAAGCCACAGCCAACAGAGGCAGCAAAGCATTCTATCGAGTTTATTGGTGACTCTATCACTTGTGGATACGGCGTTGACGATCCACTTGGAAAGTCATTTTCTATCTACAACGAGAACGCCGCAAAGACATATGCTTACAAGGCAGCACAGAATTTTGGTGCTGACTACAGCTTTGTATCAGTAAGCGGAGCAGGTGTGATCTCTGGTTATTCAGGCAACGGCAAGGTAAATGACGCACTGCTTGTGCCAAATTTCTATGATAAGTTCTGCTTTACATGGAGCTGGTTCGACGGTGAACAGACAGCTAATTATGATTGGGATTTCTCACAGTATCAGCCTGAGCTTATCGTTGTAAATCTTGGTACAAACGATAACTCATACACAAAGGGTGACCCTGATAAGTGTGCTGAGTTTGAAAAGGGCTATGTAAATTTCCTCAAGGAGATAAGAGCTAAGAATCCAAATTCTGAGATACTTTGTACACTCGGTATTATGGGACAGGAGCTTTATCCTTCTATTACAGATGCAGTTGACACTTATAAGACTGAAACAGGCGACAGCAAGGTATCAGTTTTCCAGTTCAGCGTTCAGGACAGCGAAAACAATGGTTATGCAGTTGACTATCACCCATCAGCTGTTTCACAGAAGACAGCAGCTTATGAGCTTACATATGCTATTGAAGGCATTTACGGCTGGGAGAGAGTTGAGTTGGTTAACGACGGCGTTGACGAAATGACAAAGGACGACGATGTTGAGTTCAATAACGTTGTTGAGGAGTCGTCAAGTGAGGAGAGCAGCGAGAGCAAAGCAGAGGAGTCTTCTTCCGAGGCTTCTTCTGAAGCAACAAATGACAGCAGCGCAGCGGCTTCATCATCAAAGACAACGACAAATCCTAACAGCACCACAAACCCTAATACAGATGCGGCAATGGGCATAAGTATAGGTCTGGCAGCACTTGCAGGTGCAGCTATGGTGGTTTCTAAGAGGAAGTAATAAAGTAGATATTTACACCGCACAGAGGTAAGACTTTGTGCGGTGTTTTTTATATGGTCGGTCGTAACATTTCAGGGTGGCTTTGCCGACAAAATGTACGCTTTAACGTAAAAAAAACTCCCCCATGCAGAAACCCTCTGCATGGGGGAGTTTTCATAAACGATAAAAATTACTTCTTAGTAGTCACACTCTTTGAAGCCGACCAAGCGCCATAATACTTAGTACCCTTTACCGTTGTATACGAACGAACACGAACATAATATTTCTTTTTGCCTGAAAGCTTTGAAATAGTGGTCTTGTCGGTCTTTTTATTTGTTATTGTGACTTTCTTTGCTCTTGTGAACTTTGAGTTGGTAGCGTATTGTATCTCGTATCCA
>NZ_QTXU01000009.1:0-642 GCF_003461785.1 Ruminococcus sp. AM43-6 | reverse complement strand
AGCGTATTGTATCTCGTATCCAGTAGCAGAACCTTTCTGCGCCCAATCCACAAAGAATGCCTTGCTTTTAGCCGTGAGCTTCTGTATCTCCTGCTTGGCAGGATTTATCTTGAACGTCTTTGTGATAGTGCCTGTGTAAGAGCCTTTTCCTGCGATTTTTACAGTGGCAGTGCCTATTTTCTTGTTGTTTGAGTACGAAACTGTGTAGTCAGTGCCATTCTTTAGAGTTTTGCCATTATATTTAACAGTAATGCTCTGAGTGATGTTCTTGCCAGTGAAAGCCTTTGTGGAAATGCCCGAAACTGTGGCTTTCTTGAAGTTATTTTTGATACTGTAGGTCTTAGAAACTGAACCTGTGTAGTTGCCCTTGCCCGTGATCTTTACAGTAGCTGTTCCGACCTTGGTGTTGTTGCTGTACGAAACAGTGTAATCAGTATCCTTTTTCAAAGTCTTTCCACCGACTTTTACAGTAACGAACGGAGTTTTTGCCTTGCCATCATATGCGTAGGTCGAAGTGGAAAGTGTCACGCTTGCCTTTGAAATGCTAATTCTTGAAAGTGCAGGGATCTCAGCCGTTTCAAGGACTTTCTTGCAGACTGTACATTCCTTGTGCTTTGAGCCTTTAACTCCGATAGAAGCCGT
>NZ_QTXU01000089.1:0-615 GCF_003461785.1 Ruminococcus sp. AM43-6 | reverse complement strand
TTTTTGATGTTCGCCTGACCAGATTCATAGGCTATCGCCGTGTCAAATACCGCTACGATAAGTCCGCAGACAAACAGCATCCATGCGAGACTGTGGAACAATGCTATGAACGACTGCACCCACGACAGAGCGAAAATACTGCTTGTGCTTGCATTGATAAATTCAAAAAGATCGGCTACTGCGCCGTAAATGAGGTTGAAAAGCCACTCAAACATAATATTCCATATCTCGTCGGTAATTGCGTCTACCGCAGAACCTACCGTGTTATCCCAAAGGCTTGATATTCCGTCGCCTATCCAGTCAATGGCGTCGCCGATCCAATCAAACATCCGCACCACCTCCTGCCTTTGTTATCTCGCCCTTTACTCTGTACAGCGAGCTGCGGCGTCCTCCTTGGATATGATAGCGAGGTATCCGTTCTAACAATCCACGGTTTTCAAGTTCCGTAAATGCACGATACACCGTGCTTTTGTGTATACTCAAATCTTCTGCTATCCTGCGCACAGAGGGAAAACATTCTCCGTTTTTATCCGCACGGTTTGTAAGATAACAGTACACAGCCACAGCCTTGTGGCTCAGACCTAAATCGTAAATTCTTCTCGGTAATATCAATTT
>NZ_QTXU01000088.1:0-650 GCF_003461785.1 Ruminococcus sp. AM43-6 | reverse complement strand
TGTAAAATCATCAGCAAAATCCTGTGCTAACTTTACAGCCTCAGGCACAGATAGCTCTCCTTCACTGCCAACAAGCTTATATTTTTCTGAGCTTTCCACAGCTTCGGAGTATGGAAACGCCTTGACGAATTCGGATTCATTGTAATATTTTTGCACATCAAAAACCTTTTGATACGAAAAAAAACCGGTACATCCGATCGACAATTGCAGACCCTTTTCTTTATCCTCATAGCTCGGACCTGTTGGGTAAGTAGTATCGTCATTCGTAATATTTGCTTCATTGAAATCTTCATCATAATGTGTGAATATTTCCTTGTAATTATCCTCAAAACCTGTAGGACATATAAAATCTCCTGTTTTTATCTTCTGCGGAATATCTATATCAAGGATATCACTGAAATTCATATTGTCACATTCAAGCTTTTTAAGTTCATCTATATACTCCGATTTCTTTTTACTCATTTCATCCAGCGAAGTGAGAGCATATCCCTGAGTCGCAGTGTTTTCATTTTTTGATCCTTTCTTAACACTTTCAGGTGTCTCTGCACAAGATGACAAGAATAACAGCGACAGGCATAAAATCGTACTTGTTATTTTTAAATGCAGCTTCATTTTGTTGCTCCTTTGATTTCTTATAATACAAGGCAATA
>NZ_QTXU01000087.1:444-668 GCF_003461785.1 Ruminococcus sp. AM43-6 | reverse complement strand
ACAGTATTTTCAGCCGCAGTGCAAAGCTACCTGCTCGTGTTCGCATACCTTATGATAATTGGGCTTATCCTGCTGAGCTTTTCACTTGTGAAACACAAAACTGTGGGTTTTGTCCTCTGCGGAGCAGTGATATCATTAGGCACGGCGTTCTGCTCCATAAAGACTACGCTTATGTGGACAATGCCAATGGCGAACAGCATAATATGGCTGCACTACACAAAATA
>NZ_QTXU01000087.1:0-434 GCF_003461785.1 Ruminococcus sp. AM43-6 | reverse complement strand
AGCATAATATGGCTGCACTACACAAAATATTTCCGTGAGCCTGTTATGTCAATGAGTTTTTCGGTCAGCTATCTTGCCATATTTATAGCGGTACTGCTGGCGTTCTGCTTTATCGCCATAAGAAAATTCAATTACGACAATGTTGCAGAGATAGCAAGTTAGGGATTAGGGGGACAAAATGGATATCATCAATGTAAATGACGTATGTCTTACTCTTGGCAAAACGGAGATACTAAAGCATATAAATGTGTCCTTTGAGGAGGGCAAGATACACGGGCTTATCGGCAGAAACGGCAGCGGAAAGACAATGCTTATGAAGTGCATATGCGGCTTTATCAAGTCCACGAGCGGTGAGATTATCGTTGACAGCAAGCGGGTGGGCAAGGACGTTGACTTCCCGAAAGATATGGGTATCATTATTGAAACACCTGGGT
>NZ_QTXU01000086.1:0-718 GCF_003461785.1 Ruminococcus sp. AM43-6 | reverse complement strand
GTAAAATGTCGCAGCTTATCGTTACGAGCCGTTATCTGAAAAACGGAAATCAGAAAAATAAAACAAAACGCAGAAACTATACAAAGTATATTGCTACCCGTGAAACTGTCGAGATACGAAGTCAAAAATTTGTTGACAGAAATGCCAATGCAACTAAAAATCAAGAGCAGCTTATTAACAATCTGATAAACGACTTTCCTGAATCCAAAAGATACCTTGAGTATGAGGACTATGAAAGAGAGCCGACCATTGAGAATGCCGGTGAATTGATAAGCACGATAGTAGAACGCAATGCAGACGTGGTTGGAAACCGACAGAATTTTGTCGGATATATGGCTATGCGTCCGGGCGTTGAAAAGAGAGGTTCGCACGGCTTGTTTAACGAAAAGAACGAGCCTATAATTCTGAATCAAGCGGCAAATGAGATAGCTGAACATAAAGGCAATGTTTGGTCACACGTTGTTTCACTTCGCCGTGAAGATGCTGTAAGGCTTGGCTTTGATAATTCAGACGCCTGGCGTGAGCTTGTGAAAAGGCATATTTCAGATATTGCCAAAGCACAGAATATCCCACTTTGCAATTTGAAGTGGTACGCCGCTTACCACGATACTACTCATCATCCTCATATCCATTTGCTTGTTTATTCAACAAATCCAAAGCAAGGCTTTCTGACAAAGGCTGGAATAGATAAAGTGCGTTCGGTATTTGCAAACGATAT
>NZ_QTXU01000085.1:395-736 GCF_003461785.1 Ruminococcus sp. AM43-6 | reverse complement strand
CAATAGCTATCCCCAGCGGCATCAGATCAAAGCAGTCAAATATCACTGAAACATAGAGCTTCCCATCCTTTGCCTTCACCTCGCTTATGTCGGTCACAGCTTTTTTCAAAGGCTTGTCTGCGTAAAAATCACGTCTGAGAAGATCATCCGATTTTTGAGCAATCCGATCAGCTTTGGTTATCCCGTTTGGCTTTCTGCGAGGCTTGTGTATCAATCCTATCTACGCCATGACCTTGCGTACAGTAGCTTCACAGGGAATGTCAATGTCAGTTTTCCCGGCAGCCTTTCTCTGCTGCAATGCAAGATACATACGCTCCCTGCCGTAGCAGTCATTATATTGG
>NZ_QTXU01000085.1:0-385 GCF_003461785.1 Ruminococcus sp. AM43-6 | reverse complement strand
TCATTATATTGGTCTTCTTCGTGGATCTTCATCATTTCATCCGCAAGTGCCTGATACTTCCAGGGGGCGTTTTTATGGCTGAGATGATCGTAAAATGCTTGTCTTGTGACCTCCAAAGCCTTGCAGTAAAAACTGATCCTTCCTGTGATCCTACCGTCATCAGTCTTTTGGGAAATGAACTTTAACCGTTCTTCTTTCCTGACTTCCGACGGTTCGCGGCGAAAAAAGCAGATGCTTCCTCCAGAAATTCATTAAGCTCTTCAAGCTCACGGTTTTTCTTTTCAAGCTCTTTGATCCGTTTGTTTGCTGCCTGAAGCTGCTGTGCTATAGTAAGTGACTCTCCCGGTGTACGTGAGCCTGCACCTGTGTCTATTTCTCCGATCCG
>NZ_QTXU01000084.1:702-965 GCF_003461785.1 Ruminococcus sp. AM43-6 | reverse complement strand
CGGATCGGGGAAATAGACACAGGTGCAGGCTCACGTACACCGGGAGAGTCACTTACTATCGCACAGCAGCTCCAGGCAGCGAACAAACGGATAAAAGAACTTGAAAAGAAAAACCGAGAGCTTGAAGAACTGAATGAATTTCTGGAGGAAGCATCTGCTTTTTTCGCCGCGAACCGTCGGAAGTCAGGAAAGAAGAACGGTTAAAGTTCATTTCCAAAAAGACTGATGACGGTAGGATCACAGGAAGGATCAGTTTTTACTGC
>NZ_QTXU01000084.1:296-555 GCF_003461785.1 Ruminococcus sp. AM43-6 | reverse complement strand
GTATGTATCTTGCATTGCAGCAGAGAAAGGATGCCGGGAAAACTGACATTGACATTCCATGTGAAGCTACTGTACGCAAGGTCATGGTGCAGATAGGATTGATACACAAGCCTCGCAGAAAGCCAAACGGGATAACCAAAGCGGATCGGCTTGCTCGAAAATCGGATGATCTTCTCAGACGTGATTTTTACGCAGACAGGCCTTTGAAAAAAGCTGTGACCGACATAAGCGAGGTGAAGGCAAAGGATGGAAGGCTCTA
>NZ_QTXU01000084.1:0-286 GCF_003461785.1 Ruminococcus sp. AM43-6 | reverse complement strand
ATGTTTCAGCGATATTTGACTGCTTTGATCTGATGCCGCTGGGGATAGCTATTGAAGATAATATGAGAGCTTCGCTCTGCTGCCATACTCTTGAAAACGCAAACAAATCATATCCTGATATAAAAGGCTGTATCATACATTCGGACAGGGGCAGTCAGTATACAAGCGAAGAGTACCGAGCTGCTGTAAAGAAATATGGGATCATTCAAAGCATGAACAGTGCCGGTGGAAGATGTCATGATAATGCACGCTGTGAAAGTATGTGGGCAAGAATGAAAGAAGAGCT
>NZ_QTXU01000083.1:0-977 GCF_003461785.1 Ruminococcus sp. AM43-6 | reverse complement strand
GTTGATAATAAAGAGTTATCCTTCAATAACCCTCGTCACATATAACACCATATCACACTTTCCTAAAAAAGTCAATCAACTTTTGAAAACTTTGTAAAAATTCACAAATCGTCTAAATTTGTCGAACTCAAACAACTCTGATATAATATAAGGTAGGTTTAAAAGCAAATTTATTCGTAAGCATTAGTGCTATTTGTGAATGTTGACCAAATTGCTTTGCCTCAGTATTTTTAAGGAGCTGTTTTGATGTTTGAATATAGACCTTTTGTAGACCAATTTCTTGATTATTGCCGTTACCATAAAAAGCTTAGCGAGAAAACTGTGCGTGCATACAAAATCGACCTTTCGCAGTATGTGCTGTTTTCCGATACGCTTTCAAAACAAGCATTGTGGGATTATATCGAGTGCCTGAATAAAAAGTACAAGCCGAAAACCGTAAAGCGTAAGCTTGCAACCCTAAAAGCTTTTATCCACTTTCTTTTGCTGCAAGACTACATAGATTTTAATCCATTTGATAAGCTTGAAACTTCGATTAGAGAACCTGTGCTGCTGCCCAAAACGATACCTCTCGACGTGATCGCTAAGATAATTTCTTTTTCTTATCAGCAGATTGGTTCAGCCCAAAGTGCTTACCAGATGAAATGTGCCGTCAGAAATGCCGCTGTGATCGAATTGCTTTTCGCCACAGGTGCAAGGATAGCTGAGATATGTACTCTTAAACCGGAAAATGTTGATCTTTTAGGACGATCCGTTAAGTTTTACGGCAAAGGTTCAAAAGAACGCCTTATACCCGTGGAAAATATGGCTGTACTCAGCATACTTAAAAGGTACAGACTTCTTTTTGAAGATAAGATTGCCGTGTCAGGGTACTTCTTTGTCAATAAGCTCGGCAGAAGAATGACAGAGCAGTCGGTTCGGAATATGCTGAGTTCCTATTGCAGACAATGCGGTGTTGAAATGCACATAACGCCCCATAT
>NZ_QTXU01000082.1:713-983 GCF_003461785.1 Ruminococcus sp. AM43-6 | reverse complement strand
TTTTACGGTGGAAAATGTTGACCTCAACCACGTTTACATAGACGGAACAAAGATAGAAGGCAACGCGAACAAATACAGCTGGGTATGGAAAAAGAGCTGTGAGAAAAACCGTCTGAAGGTATTTGCAAGGATAACAGAATTGCTTGGTGAAATGAATGATAAGATCTCTTCATTCTGCGTAAAATTCGGCATTCGTGAAGAATATGCTATTGAGTATTTAGAGCAAATACAGCAGCAATATGTAAAGCTTTGCGGCTTTGACCCGGAAAC
>NZ_QTXU01000082.1:0-584 GCF_003461785.1 Ruminococcus sp. AM43-6 | reverse complement strand
ATATGCGGAGATGAACGCAATAGTTACTCCAAGACCGATCATGACGCAACATTTATGCGTATGAAAAAGGACTATATGGGTAACGATCAGCTTCTTCCGGGCTACAATATCCAATTAGGTGTCTGTGATGAATATATCGCAGTATTCGACGTAAAACAATATGCGTCTGATATGGAATGTTTCAAGCCTTTGATAGAAAAGTTCAATCAGATATACGAAAAATATCCTGAATATCCGGTAGCAGACGCAGGATACGGCAGCTTTAATAATTATCTGTATTGTGAAGAACACGGCATGAAAAAATACATGAAATTTACTATGTATGAAAAGGAAAGCAAGGACAAAAAATATCGAGATGATCCGTACAGAGCAGTAAATTTTCCGATAGATACAGATGGCGATCCAATATGTCCTAACGGAAAAAAGTTTCATTATCTTTACAGCAGACCTGTAAGAGGAAACAAATATGGCAGAACAGAAGAATTTTATCAATGTGAAGATTGCAGTAATTGTCTGCAAAAAGAAAAATGCTGTAAGTGCAAAGGGAACCGTAAAATTCGCTTGAATGAAGAACTGACAAAGTT
>NZ_QTXU01000081.1:0-1007 GCF_003461785.1 Ruminococcus sp. AM43-6 | reverse complement strand
GCTGCTATCGGGGTTGTTGTAATGTCGTTTGCAATAGAATATGAATTTGCTTCTGCAGATACCAGTCTCGCATTCCATATATCCTCAATTGTAAAATTAGTATCAAAATTGAGTCGCCAAGCTTCTATTGGTTCGGCTGAGAGATTTTGTATTTTTATTTCACCGGTAAAACCGTTACCCCAATCGTTGGTAACATTCAGCGAAACAATATATTCATTTTCTGCTTTATTGGTTCTTTGTGAACAGATTTCAAAAGCTTTTGGAATTTCAAGACCTTCTCCTGTCACACAGTAACCGAAATTCACTTCCTGATCGGGCTGAATTTCATAATTATATCCTGTGTTTTTTATAATATACTGAGTTTCGCTGCTGCTGTAAGCAATGCCGTTCCAAAGTCCGCTTATCTCTCCATGAGCGTCGTATTTCAAAGCCCAGTTTGATATAGTTTCTGAACCTATATTTTTGATTTTTATTTCAATATTCTGATTATTGCCCCATGAGCTTTTAATATCATAATAAACAACATAACCGTTGCCTATATAGACAGACGAATTGTTATCAGCGACATCTGCTGCCGAAGCGTAGACCGGAACAATTATGTTGATGAGGACAATAACAGACATGAAAATTGAAATGATTCTTCTTTTCAATTTTTTCCCTCCTGATATTTAAAATCTTGTTTTCATAGGAATCCAACGCACAGTTTTCCATGCTGAAAAATTATGATCAGAAATCCGATTGCCGCTCCTATGGTAATGCTTTCTTATATTTTTTTAGTCATCAAAATTAGAAGAAAGTGTTTTTTTGCTTGCTGAATAATGTCCGACAATACTTTCTCCGGGTTTCAGACTGATTGTTTCAGACTCGCCGTCTTTTAAAAGAGCCGGTAAGAATCTTTGAATATTTTTCTTGTCCACATTTCCGTTTTCCCACGGAATAATATCAATTATTCCATTAGGATAAACAACAGTCATGTCGTTTACATTAAGGAATTCTGAGTATCCGCT
>NZ_QTXU01000080.1:0-1025 GCF_003461785.1 Ruminococcus sp. AM43-6 | reverse complement strand
ATGTATTTTACAAAGCTTATGGACAAGCTCCCCTCGGAGCATAAAGCAAAATGGCTTGCAGGAGCGGCTCTGAATGCGTCAGATCAGTCAATGCTGTCTGTAATGTCGACTGCACTTTCAAGGCTCAACAGTTTTCTTGATTCTGAACTTGAACAAATGCTGTGCTTTGGAACGGCGATAGACGCAGAAAAGTTTTGCAATGAGAAGTCTGCAATTTTTATTGTTCTTCCCGAAGAAGATACGAGCAAATATTTTATGGTTTCACTTTTGATCCAACAGCTATACCGTGAGATATTAGTCATTGCAGATGAAAACGGCGGAAAGCTTAAAAACAGAGTTATGTTTTACTGCGACGAGTTCGGAACTTTTCCTAAGATAGAGGGTGCTGAAGCAATGTTCTCGGCAGGACGTTCAAGAAAAATATCAATCGTTGCGATAATTCAGTCCTTTGCACAGCTTGAACAGAACTACGGAAAACAGGGCATGGAGATAATCACCGACAACACTCAGCTTACCGTGTTCGGAGGTTTTGCGCCAAATTCTCAATCAGCGGAAGTACTGTCAAAAGCGTTGGGAGAGCAAACTGTATTGTCAGGTTCTGTGTCGTGCGGAAAGGAAAAATCACAGTCACTTCAGATGATAGGCAGACCGCTTATGACTGTGGACGAACTCAAATCTATGCCAAAAGGTCAATTTATCGTAATGAAAACAGGAACACACCCGATGATTTCAAAGCTGAAATTGTTCTTTAAATGGGGGATTAAATTTGAGGAAGAATACTGTCTCCCTGATAAAACAGCAAGGCAGGTTTGTTACAAAAATCGTGATGAATTAATCAGAGATGTGGAGGTTAAATATCCGCAGAAAAAAGCTGTTGCTGCGGAAATTGAAGTGTCTGTCGATGATGAAGAATTTGATGAATTTCCGATGAGAAAAGCGAAAATTAAAACGTGAGGAGGCTGATGCAAATTGATATTACCGAGAAGAATTTACGATTTAGGTCTGAGCCACAAGGCTGTGGCTGT
>NZ_QTXU01000008.1:0-97575 GCF_003461785.1 Ruminococcus sp. AM43-6 | reverse complement strand
TTTGTCTATCTCTCTTTTCTTTTTTCTTAATTTTGTCCAATATCTATTGTAGCACTACATAAACTTTTTTTGCATATATAAAAAAGTCCTTGCGTTTTTGGATAAAATGATATATAATAAAATAGAATAGGTATGTGTGCAGTATATTGCACACAACTGACAGAATTATTGAAGGAGTTAATGATATGACAAAAGCACAAAGATATTTCATGGAAATAAAGGATAAGAGAGTAGCGTTCATAGGTACGGGCGTAAGTCACCTTGAGCTTATTAAGCTTTTTCTCTCGAAGGGCATAAGATGCGTTGTCTGCGACAAAAAGACAGAGGACGAATTTGATGAGCTTATCTATGAGGAGCTTTCCGCAAAGGGCTGTGAGTTCTCATTGGGCGAGCATTATCTTGATATCATCTTTAATTGCGATATAGTTTTCAGAACACCCGGTATGTACTATAATGATGAAACTATCACAAAGGCAAGAAAAGCAGGCGTTGCCATTACATCAGAAATGGAAACTTTCTTTGACCTCTGCCCATGCAAGATATACGGCGTAACAGGTTCAGACGGAAAGACTACTACTACTACACTTATCAGCGAAATGCTCAAAGCTGAGGGCAAGCGTGTCCATATCGGCGGAAATATCGGCAAGGCTCTTCTGCCTATCGTAGAAACAATGTCCGACAGTGACGTTGCAGTAGTTGAGCTTTCAAGCTTCCAGCTTATCTCAATGAGACAGTCGCCAAACGTTGCCGCAATCACAAACATCACTCCTAACCATCTGAACGTTCACGGAACAATGGAGGAGTATATCGGTGCAAAGGCCAACCTTATCGCTCATCAGAACGGATACTCAAGAACTGTACTCAACGAAGATAACGAGGAAACTATAAAGCTTGCAGACCTCGTAAGAGGAAAGCTTGTCACATTCTCTCTAAAGCACCCTGTTCAGACAGGCGCATATCTTAATGACGACGGTATGCTTTGCTACACGGAAAAGGGCAGAACTACAGAGATAGTACACAAGGACGATATCAGGATACCGGGTATCCATAACGTTGCGAACTACCTCACAGCTATCGCCGCAGTATGGGGCGAGGTATCTATCCAGAGCATAGTTCAGGTAGCAAAGAATTTCGGCGGCGTTGAGCATAGAATTGAATTTGTAAGAGAGATAGACGGTGTTAAGTGGTATAACGATTCTATCGCAACAAGCCCTACAAGAGTTATCGCAGGACTTAATTCATTTAATCAGAAGCTTATTGTTATCGCAGGTGGCTATGACAAGAAGATACCTTTTGAGCCTCTTGCAGAACCTGTGAACAAGAACGTGAAAATACTCATTCTTCTTGGCGCAACAGCAGACAAGATAGAAAAGGCTGTTACAGAAAGTCCGCTGTATCCTGAAAGCGGTCTGAAAATAGTGAGAGTAAAGACTCTTGAAGAGGCAGTCCTCACAGCACAGAAAATGGCTGAAAAGGGCGATGTTGTCACACTTTCACCAGCCTGCGCAAGCTTTGACCTCTATCCTAACTTTGAGGCAAGAGGCAGACATTTCAAGCGACTTGTGAACGAACTTTAATTTTATAAAAAGCAGGGATATGTATTATGGATACATTTGAGATACTGTCACAGCTATGCTCTGCGGCAGGCGTATCAGGAGCGGAAGGCTCAGCGGCAAAAACAGCGGCAAAGCTCCTTGAAGAGTATGGCGAAGTCACCTTGGATAACGCTCTTGGCAGTGTTATCTGCAAGGTTGGAAGCTGGGAGGACGGCAAGCCTGTTATGCTTCTTGACGCCCATATAGACGAGATAGGCATGATAGTCACATACATCACAGAGGACGGATTTTTGAAAATATCAGGCTGTGGCGGTCTTGATACAAGGCTTCTTTTAGCTCAGCAGGTGACAGTTTACGGCAAAGAAAAGCTCACGGGCATCGTGACTTCAACTCCGCCTCATCTTGAAAAAGACAGCTCTGTCGCACCTGACCTTGACAGCGTTTTCATAGATATAGGTTTCACGAGCCGTGAAAATGCAGCAAAGTATGTTTCCCTTGGTGACAGAGTGCTTATAGAAAACAAAGCCGAAAGGCTCGCAGGAAGCCGTGTGACATCTAAAGCAATTGACGACAGGTCAGGCTGTACGGCTATCCTAAAGACTTTGGAGCTACTCGGTGGTCAGCAGACAGCTTATAATATCGCAGTATGCTTTTCAACTCAGGAAGAAGTTGGCGAGCGTGGTGCAAAAACAACAGCATATGATATCACTGCAGACTATGCGATAGTGGTGGACGTTTCCTTTGCCAGGACTCATTATGAGAGCGAGGAAGAGTGTGGCATAATGGGCAAGGGAGCGATGATAGGCATTGCTCCGTCCCTTTCACGAGAGATGTCAGATAGCTTTATTAGCCTTGCAGAGGAAAAGGGCATACCATATCAGCTTGAAGTCATGAGCGGAAAAACAGGTACGAACGCTGACACTATCGGTGTGAGCGGAAGCGGAACAAAATCCGTTACCATATCCATTCCGGAAAAGCATATGCACACGCCTGTGGAGATAGTTGATATAAACGATATTGATAATACGGCTCTGCTTATTGCAGAATATCTGAAAAGAGTGTAGATATTTATGTTGGATAAACTGAAAGACCTCTGCCTCCTTGACGGCATTTCAGGCGACGAGGGAGCGGTAAGAGAATATATAATAGATAAAATAGGCGATAAAGCTGAAATAAGGGTGGATAACCTTGGCAATGTCATAGCTTTCTGTAAGGGCAAAAAGACGCCTAAAAACAAGATAATGGTGTCTGCTCATATGGACGAGGTTGGCATGATAGTCACCTATGTGAATTCTGACGGCACGCTGAAAGTGTCCTCAGTTGGCGGTGTTGACCCAAGAGTTGTTTTCGGCAGACGTGTCAAAATCGGCAGGAATAACGTCCTTGGCGTTGTGGGCGGAAAGGCTATCCATAATCTCACAGCCGAGGAGAGAAAAAAGTCTGTGCCTTTTGATAAGCTTACCATAGATATAGGTGTTGACAGCCGTGAGGAAGCCTTAAAGCTTGTGCGCCTTGGGGACAGTGTGAGATTTGTTTCCGATTTTGTAGAGTTCGGCGAGGGCTTCGTGAAGTGCAAGGCTATAGACGACAGAGCAGGCTGTGCAATAATGCTCAGAATGATAGAAGAGGGCGTAGAGTATGACACATATTTCACCTTCGTGGTGCAGGAAGAGATAGGTTTGCGTGGCTCGACCTGTGCGGCGTTCACTGTTGCGCCTGATTATGCAGTGGTGCTTGAATCCACAACTGCGGCGGATATTCCATCGGCTTCAGGAGAGAAAAGGGTATGTGAGCTTGGAAAAGGTCCTGTTGTTTCATATATGGACAGACACACAATGTATGACCGTGAGCTTTATGAGCTTGCATTTTCTGTTGCAGAAGAGAACGGAATATCATGCCAGACCAAAACAATGGTGGCAGGAGGAAATGATGCAGGTGCGATACACGTTTCCCGTGGTGGTGTAAAGACTGCCGCAGTGTCACTCCCTTGCAGATATCTTCATTCTCCAAGCTGCGTGATAAATAAGGCGGACTTTGAGAACGCTTATGTTCTTACAAAATTGATCTTGGATAGGACTTATAACAAATGATCTATGAAACCAAAGAGATCAGCTCAGAACTGCTGAGCGGTCTTAAACCTAACAATTATACAAGGCGTATAAAGTCGCACTTTGCGGCATACGGCACAGGGTATGATTTTCTGCATTTCTATGCCGTTGAGGAAAGCGGAGAAAAGCTTGGTATCATATCAGTATTCAACGCCTCTATGATGATATCGACTTTTAAGGATAAGAAATTTGACGATAAGGTATTGGGCGAGCTTGCGGGGTTCATTCTTATGAACAAGCCCGCCGCAGTGGAGTTCGAGGCGGAGTATTCAGATAAGCTTGCAGAACTCACTAAGGCAGAGTATAAGGGCGACAAGCGGACGGAGTTCAGCTTTGTTGCGAAGAACGATATCCCGCCCCTTGACGTGAACGAGCTTCCAAAACTCGATGATGTTTTCAGGATACTCGCACCGTGTTTCCCTGCCATAAAAAATTCCTATGAGCTGTGGCTTACGGATACTTCCCACAGAGTAAGGAGAGGACTTTCACAGTCATTCCTGCTTGGAAACTACACCACTGCCACTATACAGTATATCATAGACGGAGTGGCACTTGTGGGACACGTTGGCACTATACCAGAGGAGCGTGGAAAATTCCATGCAAGACAGCTTTTGTATTGGATAGGTGAAAAGCTCACACAGGACGGCTTTCAGGTCAGATTATTTGCAAGACCTCACAGAGTGAGCTATTATGAGGAGATAGGCTTTAAAGCCTGCGGAATAGATCTTGTATTGGAGAGAATTGAAAATGAATGAATGTATATTTGATATAGACCCAAAGCTTTTATCTCTTGCATCCGAGGCAGAGAATGAGTGCAGGGAGATGTTTGAGAAAATAGACAGCAACGCCGAGTATAACGGACAGAAAGTGCTGAAAGCTTTTATCGACAATCGTGTGAGCGAGGGCTGTCTTAAAGGCACAACAGGTTACGGATACGGCGACATGGGCAGAGATACTATAGACAAGGTGTTCGCTCAGGCGCTTGGCGGCGAAGATGCTTTGGTAAGACACACTTTTGTGAACGGCACTCATGCACTGTCAACAGCGCTTTTCGGAGTGCTTAGAAGCGGAGACACGATGCTTGCCTGCACTGGAAAGCCATATGATACTCTTGAGGAGATAATCGGTATCAGAGGCGAAAAGGGCAACGGCTCACTTATTGATTTCGGTGTAAAGTATGAGCAGGTAGACTTGGTGGACGAGATGTACCCTGATTATGACGAGATAGCAAAGAAAGCCGTTGGTGCAAAGATAGCCTATATCCAGCGTTCAAGAGGCTATTCTCTCAGACCGTCACTGACAGTGGAGATAATCGGGAAGATAGCAGAAACTGCGAAGAAAGCAAATCCTGATATAATCGTCATGGTGGATAACTGCTACGGTGAGTTTGTTGAAAGAAAAGAGCCACTGAGCGTTGGTGCAGATATCATAATAGGCTCGCTTATCAAAAATCCGGGCGGTGGAATTGCTTCTACAGGCGGATATATCTGCGGCAGAGCAGACCTTGTGGAAAAGTGTGCCGACAGGCTCACCTGTGTGGGCATGGGCAAGGAGGTCGGCTGTTCACTTAACCAGAACAGAGAAATGCTCCTTGGCTTTTTCTTAGCACCGCAGGTGGTCGCATCAGCACTGAAAACTTCCGTTTTCGCCTGCCGTTTCTTTGAAAAGCTTGGCTATAAGACTCTCCCTGAAAGTGGCGAAACAAGAACGGATATAATTGCATCTATTCTTCTTGAAAACGAGGAAAACCTCGTGGCTTTCTGTCAGGGAATACAGAAAGGCTCGCCGGTTGACAGCTATGTTACCCCTGAGGCATGGGATATGCCGGGTTATGACAGCAAGGTTATAATGGCGGCAGGAGCATTCACAATGGGTGCGTCCATAGAGCTTTCAGCAGACGCTCCTATAAGACCGCCGTTTGCCGCATGGCTTCAGGGCGGTATCACATACCCAACAGGCAAAGCAGGCGTTATGCTTGCCGCACAGGAGATGTATAACAAAGGTTTACTTAGAATATAAAATTTGACTGGAAAGGAATGATATTCAATGGCAGAGATATTCAGCGTTACTGTCGAGGAGATAATCAAACAGCTTAATATGGAGATAATCTATGCTCCTGAGAACATCAGCAGCCTTGTTGTTACTGAGAATGATTGTAACAGACCTGGACTTCAGCTTATGGGATTTTATGAGTATTTCAATGCAGAGCGTGTTCAGATATGCGGAAATATGGAGTTTGCTTATCTTGCTTCACTTGACGAGAAAACAAGATATGAGAGGATAGACGCTCTTTTTGCTACAAAGATACCGCTTTTTATCGTGGCAAGAGGTCATGAGCTTTATCCTGAAATGGTTGAGATAGCTAAGAAATACGGCGTGCCTATCGCAAGAACTCAGGACAGCACAACAGCTTTTATCGCCGCACTTATCGGCTATTTGAACGTTGAACTTGCTCCGAGAATAACACGCCACGGCGTTCTTATCGAAGTATACGGCGAGGGTATCCTTATCGTGGGAGAGAGCGGCGTTGGTAAGAGCGAGACAGCTATCGAGCTTGTAAAGAGAGGTCATAGACTTGTGGCTGACGATGCCGTTGAGATCAGAAAGACATCAAACAGAACGCTAGTAGGCTCATCGCCTGATAATATCCGTCACTTCCTCGAACTGAGAGGTATCGGTATCATCAACACAAGACGTCTGTTCGGTATGGGTGCTGTAAAGGTAAGCGAGAAGATAGACCTTATCGTAGAGCTTGAGCCTTGGGACAGCACAAAGATATACGACAGAATGGGCGTAGACAACGAGTATACTACTATCCTCGGAATCAAGATACCGAGCCTTACAATTCCTATAAAGCCTGGCAGAAACCTTGCTGTTATCCTTGAAGTTGCGGCTATGAACAACCGTCAGAAGAAAATGGGTTATAACGCTGCCGCTGAACTTTTGCAGAATCTTGGTCTGCAAATGGACAAGAAAGACAAGGTCAAGAACTGGGATAATTTCTAAAAACACACATATACTTTTTTTAATAGGAGATAGATCATAATGCACTTACAGGGAGATATGCACACGCACACTATAGCTTCAACTCATGCTTACTCCACCATAACAGAGAACTGCCAGTGGGCTGAAAAATACGGAATGAAAGGCATAGCAATGACAGACCATGCCATGAAAATGCCTGATTCGCCACATATCTGGCACTTTGTGAACCTTGGCATACTGCCGAGAAAGATAAACGGGATAACCGTCCTCAGAGGTATAGAGGCTAACGTTGTGAGCGATGACGGCGAGCTTGATACTGACGAAAAGCTGCTTTCAGGACTTGAATGGGTGGTGGCGTCTATGCACAGTGCCTGCTATACTCCCTCGACACATGAGAACCACACTAAAAGCTGGCTGAAAGTCGCACAGAACCCTCAGGTGGATGTCATAGGTCACTGCACCACCGCACCTTTTATGTTCGATTATGAAAAGGGCGTAAAGGCGTTCAAGGAGTACGGCAAGCTTGTGGAGATAAACGAAAGCTCATTTGCGTGCAAAAGGTCACCCGGAAGAAACGTAGTGGAGCTTTTGAAGCTTTGCAAAAAGTATGAAGTGCCTGTGGTCTTTGATTCTGATTGCCATTTCTGTCAGCTTATCGGTCAAACACCGAAAGTGGCAAAGATAGCGGAGGAACTTGATTTTCCTGAGAAGCTTATCATGAACAGTGATTGGGAAAAGATAAGGGAATATGTTCTTGCGAAAAGACCAAACCTCGATATTTAAAACGATGAAAGGAGAAGCCCTCACAAGGGCGTTTTACAGATATATATGAATACACAAAAGCTGCTTGATCTTGCCTCAGAGCTTGAATGTAATGTTGTCTACAACGAGCCGCTTTCAAAGCATACCACATTCCGCACAGGTGGAGCGTGCACTGCAATGGTGGATATAAGCTCAGAGGAAAGCCTTGCAAAACTTGTTAGAGCCGCACACGAATGGAACGTAAGATATATTGTTGTTGGAAACGGCTCAAATCTTCTCTTTGATGACAGAGGCTATGAGGGCGTGGTGTTCCTCATGGGTCAGTCAGTGGACGAGATAAAAATGATGAACGAAAACACCATATACGCCGAGGCTGGGTGCAGCCTTATAAAGCTGTGCAGATTCGCTCTTGAGCATAACCTCACAGGACTTGAGTTTGCCTATGGCATACCGGGAACTGTGGGCGGTGCTATATACATGAACGCAGGTGCTTATGACGGGGAGATCAAAAACGTTATAACCTCTGCGAACTCCGTGAGGGCAGACGGTACTGTACATACTACAGAGGCAAATAAAATGGCTCTCAGCTATCGCAGCAGTTGTTATCAGAAAAACGGCGAAGTCATAACATCAGGAGTGTTCAGACTTGAGGCAGGAGCGTATGACGATATTCAGGACAAAATGGTGGAGCTTATGGGCAGACGCCGTTCAAAACAGCCACTTGAATATCCAAGTGCAGGCTCGACCTTTAAAAGACCTGAGGGACAGTTTGCAGGAAAGCTCATTCAGGACTGTGGTCTGAGGGGATACACAGTGGGAGGAGCACAGGTGTCTGAAAAGCACTGCGGTTTTGTGGTGAACAAGGGTGGTGCAACAACTGAGGATATTATGTCGGTGATAAGACACGTTCAGCACATTGTCAAAGAGCAGACAGGCTATCTTCTTGAATGTGAGGTAAAGATAATACCTTACAAGGAATAATTTAAATAGGGATCAATAAGTGATGATTTTTTTCAGCTTTGTAAGAAAGGAATGAACGTTATGCAGTTTGTGATAATTACTGGTATGTCAGGATCGGGAAAATCAAGTGCCGTGAATGTGCTTGAAGATATAGGATATTACTGCGTTGATAATATGCCGCCTGAGCTTATCCCAAAGTTTGCAAACATATGCAGTCAGTCTGACGGAAAAATAGACAAGGTAGCGTTTGTTGTTGATATAAGAGGCGGCGACCTTTTTCTGAAGCTTCAAGACACAGTAAAGCAGCTTCAGGGCGAGGGCGTGAGTCTTAAAATACTTTTCCTTGACAGCTCAGATGACGTTATCGTGAGAAGATACAAGGAAACAAGAAGAAAGCACCCTCTTGACGAGGTGTCATATGGAAACATAAGAAAAGCTATTGAAACTGAGCGTGAGATATTAAGACCTATAAAAGCACAGGCTGATTTTTATATAGACACGTCCAGAAGCTCAACAGCTCAATTTAAGGAAAGGCTTTATTCCATATTTCTTGGAAACAACGAGTTTATGCATATTGATGTTCAGTCGTTCGGGTTCAAGTTCGGTGCAATGAGCGAGGGCGACCTTGTATTTGACGTAAGGTGTCTGCCTAATCCGTTTTATGTACCTGAGCTTAAGAACAAAACAGGTCTTGACAAGGACGTTTATGATTATGTTTTGAGCTTTGACGAAGCCAAAGTGCTTCTAGGCAAGCTAACAGATCTTATCGACTATCTCATACCTCTTTACGAAAAAGAGGGCAAGTCACAGCTTGTTATAGCGTTCGGCTGTACGGGCGGAAAGCATAGGAGCGTTACCTTTGCAGAAGCAGTTGCGGAGCATCTGAGAAAGCAAGGTCACAGGATAAGAATAACACACAGAGATATAAATAATCAGTAAGGCGGTTTGAAAGTTGGAGGACGTATCCTTTTCATACAGAGCAAAAGAAGAAATAATCAGCAAGATAAATTCAAAGCCAAAGGCTGACGTGTGCATGATGGGTATGCTCACGTACTGTAACTGTCTGTCAGATGATGAGATATCTTTTCTCACTGAAAACAAAGCTGTATCAGACTTTTTCGTGTTGAACACCGGCAGGATAACCGGTAATGAAAACGCAGTGTCAGTCACAGAGCAGAAAAAGCGAAACGGCGTTGTGCTTTATGCTTTGGATATTCCTGAGCGTGAGGACAGGCTCACACTTCTTGACTATTTCAGAATGGATAAGAGCAGGCGTTTGGAAGAAGCTGACCTGCCTAAAGAGAAGTTTTACCCACAGCTCGTGGCTGGTATATTTCTTGCCTGCGGTTCGGTGAACAATCCTGAGAAAAAATATCATATGGAGTTCGTTATGCCAACGATAGAGCTTTGCAATGATTTTGGTATGCTGCTTATAGATAATTACGATATCACTCCAAAGCACGTTGAACGTAAGAACGCACAGATAGTTTACATAAAAGAGTCTGAGAATATCATAGATATGCTTACTCTTATGGGTGCGCCTATGTGTTCGCTTGAACTTATGAACGTAAAAATGATGAAAGATATGCGCAACAAGATAAACCGTGCGGTGAATTGCGATAACGCCAATATAGAGAAGTCGCTGAAAGCAGCGGAAAAGCAGATAAGCGATATCGAGCTTATAGACGAGACAGTGGGGCTTTATTCTCTTCCTGATAATTTGCAGGAGATAGCTGAGCTTAGATATAATAATCCTGACTTCAATCTTAAAGATCTTGGTGCAGCCATAGATCCTCCTATCTCACGTTCGGGGGCAAACCACAGGCTGCAAAAGATAGCAGAAATAGCTGACAGGATAAGAGTTGAAAAAGGTCTTGCACTGAAAGAGGAATAAAAATGCCTGAGTTTGTACATCTACATCTTCATAGTGAATATTCGCTCCTTGACGGTGCCTGCCGTATCAAGGAGCTTGTTTTGCGTGTAAAGGAGCTTGGACAGAAAGCAGTTGCGGTCACAGACCATGGAAATATGTTTGCGGCAGTGGAGTTTTACAACGAATGTCTTGCTCAGGGCATAAAGCCTATAATAGGCTGTGAGGTGTATGTTGCACCAAGAACACGATTTGACAAGCTAGCGAAGATAGACAGTTCGCCTTACCACCTTGTGCTTCTGTGCGAAAACAACGAGGGTTATCAAAATCTTATAAAGCTTGTGTCGGCGGCATATACAGAGGGCTTTTATAGCAAACCGAGAGTAGATGTTGAATTGCTTGAAAAATATCACAATGGGCTTATATGTCTGTCGGCTTGTCTTGCGGGTGAGATACCCAGAAAGCTTACCAATGGCGATTATGAGGGTGCGAAGCAGACGGCTCTCAGATATCGTGATATATTTGGCAGGGATAATTACTTTATAGAGCTTCAAAATCATAAGTTTGCAGACCAACAGAGAATATTGCCTATGCTTATAAAGCTTTCACGAGAAACAGGCATACCAATGGTCTGCACTAATGACGCACATTATCTCAGACGTTCAGACGCTAATGCGCAACGTGTGCTAATGTGTATCTCAACAGGCACGACACTAGACGACCCAAGCAGGCTTGAATTTCCGACAAACGAGTTTTATGTAAAGTCAGCAGAAGAAATGGCGGAGCTTTTTCCCTCTCAGCCTGAGTCGCTGGAGAATACAGTAAAGATAGCTGACAGATGTAATGTAAGCTTTGAGTTTGGCAAAACAAAGCTTCCGTATTTCCATATAGACGGTGTTTCAGATAACGAAAAGTTTCTCCGTGATATGTGCATGAAAGGGCTTTATAAACGTTATGAAAAGCCAACAAAAGAGGCTTTGAAACGTGTTGACTATGAGCTTGACGTTATAACGAGAATGGGATATACTGACTATTATCTTATAGTATGGGATTTCGTGCATTATGCAAAGACCCACGGTATACCTGTTGGCTGCGGACGTGGTTCAGGTGCAGGAAGTCTGTGTGCTTATTGTATTGGTATAACAGGCATTGACCCGCTAAAATATGATCTGCTTTTTGAACGTTTTCTTAATCCAGAAAGAGTTTCCATGCCTGACTTTGATATAGATTTCTGCATGGAAGGCAGACAGCGTGTTATTGATTACGTTGTGGAGAAATACGGCTCTGACCATGTGGCGCAGATTGCGACCTTTGGCACGCTTGCAGCAAAGCAGGCAGTGAGAGATGTGGCAAGAGCAATGGGTCTGCCTTATCAGACAGGAGATATGCTTGCAAAGAAGATACCTAGAGGTCAGCCACTTAAATATTCCATAGAGAATATACCTGAGCTTAGTTCTCTTTATAAGACTGATATGAAGATACGACAACTTCTTGATATTGCCATGAGCGTCGAGGGTATGCCACGAAACGTGTCCACCCACGCAGCAGGCGTTGTTATCACAAAAGAGCCGGTTGACTTTTACGTTCCTCTCTATTCTCGTGACGGACAAGTTTCCACACAGTATACAATGACAGTGCTTGAACAATTGGGACTTCTTAAAATTGATTTTCTCGGACTCCGCAACCTTACCATTATAGACCATTGCCGAAAGCAGGTGATAGAAACTCACCCTGATTTTGACTTGGAGAAGATACCTCTTGATGACAAAAAGGTATATGAAATGCTGTCACAGGGCAAAACGGAGGGCGTTTTCCAGTTTGAAAGTGCAGGAATGACTGCGACTGTCATGAAGCTTCGCCCTGAAAGATTAGAGGACCTTATCGCTGTTATCTCTCTTTACCGCCCAGGACCTATGGACTCGATCCCAACTTATATCCGAAACCGCCATGAACCTGACAGGATAGTGTATAAGCACCCATTGCTTAAAGGCATACTTGAAGTGACATACGGCTGTATAGTTTATCAGGAGCAGGTAATGCAGATATTCCGCACTCTTGCAGGATATTCATACGGCAGAGCGGATATCGTAAGGCGAGCAATGGCTAAAAAGAAAGCGGCTGTTTTGGAAAACGAGCGAAAAGCGTTTATCTACGGTGAGAAAGGGCAGTGCTGCGGTGCAGTGGCAAACGGTGTGCCCGCTAATGTTGCCAATGAGATATTTGACGAAATGACCTCTTTTGCAAGCTATGCCTTTAACAAATCCCATGCGGCGGCTTATGCAACTATCGCATATCAGACAGCGTATTTAAAATGTCATTTCTATAAAGAATACATGGCGGCACTTATGACTATCACGCTTCTTGACAGCACCGATAAGCTTTACGGATATATCGCAGATGTTGGCAAAAGTGGCGTTAAAATTTTACCGCTGGATATAAATAAAAGTGAAAGTGGCTTTTTGGCTGAGCCTGAGGGAATACGCTTTGCACTTCTTGCGGTTAAGTCGCTTGGCGAGGGGGCTATCGACAGGATAGTTTCTGAGCGTAAATCAGGTGGAGCGTTTCGTTCGCTTCAAGACTTTTGTACACGAGTTTCGGGCAGAGATATCCACCTGAGAACAGTGGAAGCACTTATAAAGAGTGGAGCTTTTGACGGTTTTGGATACACCAGACGTGAACATCTCAATGCTTGCGAGGACATAATGAAAAGCGTAACTCGGTCAGACGGAAGTGTGATTGAGGGTCAACTTGACTTGTTTGGCATGGGTGCTGCTTTGCCAATGGAAAAGAAGATAGAACGCTGCGGCGAGTTTGACGAACAGCAGCTTCTTGAATTTGAGCATGAAGCTCTTGGTATGTATATATCCGCCCACCCTATAGACCGCTTTGAGTGTGTGATTTCAGCCGCAAGGTGCGTCACCTCTGCACAGCTCATAAAAGCCTGTACAGACGAGGGCGGAATGGCAGATAAACGTTTCGCTGATGGGGCGGAAGTAGACTATGCAGGAATGGTCAGGGGCAGAAAAATGCTAAAGACCAAAAAAGGCGATATGATGTGTTTTGTGGAGCTTGAAGACAAGTTCGGAACGTTAGAGATAGTGGTTTTTCCGTCAGTTTTTCAAACTATGGGAGGCTTTATAAAAGACAGAGCGCTTCTACACGTCAAAGGCAAGATATCATGCAAAGAGGAAGAAGAACCTAAGATACTTGCGGATATGCTCGAGCCTGTCGATAGATTTTGCTCATTACAGCTTCAAAGGGATATTTGCGTAAGGCTTGTTTCAAGAGATGCAGAGGGCATAAAGGCTGTTAGAACTATAGCCGAGAAATTCAGAGCACAGTCTGGTTCAAAGTTTGCGGTATTTTTCAGCGATATACGCAAAATGACAGGCATAAAGTCTGTTCATGCTGTGAAAATGTGTCCTGAACTGCTTGTCGAACTAGAAAACAGACTGGGCGCTGAAAATGTGGTATTTATGGACAGAAAAGGAGAATAAAAATGGAGCCAAGAACATATAAGGTAACAAAAATTGACGGCGATTATGCACATCTTCTCAATGTGGACACAGGCGAAGATCTTCTTATGGCAAGAGCGCTTTTGCCCGACGAAACAGACGAGGGAACAATGCTTCACTGGGAAAATTTCATTTATACGGTAATAGAATAAGTGTATTTATGAAATTCTTGTGAAAAGTATGGAAATCTGCACAGGAATGTGATATACTATATTATTATCGTGTTATCACGAAAAATTTTAGCGTGAAAACGCTTGAAGGAGTAATCAAATGGCTGTATCTTATAGTAGGGAAGAACTCGGCAGAGGGATATCTCTTACAAGAATATATGACAAGAAATTCAAGTCAAACTGCGTGAAGATAGCATTTATATCACCGCTGGACGAAAAAACAGCCTGCGTAAATGCAATGCTTCAAACAGTGCTTGTGACATCGAATGCGGAGATACCTTCACGAACAAAGCTTACATCTACACTCACAGGGCTTTACGGCTCAAGTATCGGCACCAACTGTGGTACCATAGGCGATTATCAGTCTGTCGGTCTGTCTGCGAGCTTTATCGGCGACGATTATACTATAGACGGCGAAGTAATATCCGTTCAGGTGGTAAGACAGCTTTTGAACTGTCTGCTCAGACCGCACCTTGTTGACGGAAAGTTCTGTGAGAAGTATTTTACTTTGAGAAAGCAGGAGCTTATCGACGCTATTGTTGCCACTGTCAATGACAAGCGTGGTTATGCACTTTTGCAGGCTAAAAAGCTTATCTTTGAGGGCGAACCTGCTGCTGTGTCCGCAATCGGAACTGTGGAGCTTGCTGAGAACATAACTCAGGAGGATTTGTTAAGACAACACAAAAAGCTTCTTGAAAGTGCAAAGATAGAGATAACCATATCAGGCGGTGGAAACACGGCTGCTGCGGAAAAGCTTATAAGAGATGAAATGGAGGCTCTTAAAAGAGTTTCGCCTGTGGAGAAGATAGACTACAGACACAATTCACCTGCAAAGGCAGAGCCTGTTTATAGAGAGCTGAAAATGCAGGTAAGCCAAAGCAAAATGGTCATGGCTTTTAAGTCGGATTATGAGGATATCTACACCGCAAAGCTTTTCTGTATGCTTCTCGGAGCAACGCCTTTTTCAAAGCTTTTTGCAAACGTAAGAGAAAAGATGAGCCTTTGCTATTATTGTTCTTCCGCTTATGCCGACAGAAAGGGCACTCTTTTTATCGACAGTGGCGTTGAAAGCTGCAATATCGAAAAGGCAAAAAAAGCTATCGAAGAACAGCTCGAAGCCATATGTAATGGTGACTTTACAGATGAGGAGCTTGAAAACACAAAGAAATCTCTTTGCGGCGGCTTCAAGTCGAACTATGACAGTATATATGATATCATGGGCTGGTATGCGGCACAGAATACACGAAACACGGCTTTCACCCCTGAGGAGATAAACGAGAGGATAGCGAGAATCACCCGTGAGGACATAATAAGCTGTGCAAAGACCTTTAAGCCTGATACTGTTTTCGTTATCAGGGGAGAGGAAAAGGAGGACTGTGATGAATAAGGAGATCGTAAAGAGCGAGCGACTGGGCGAGAGCTACAGCGTTTTTCATCACCCGTCAGGACTTGACGTGCTTGTGTGGAAAATGGAGGGATTCACAACTACAGAAGCCATATTTGCCACAAAGTACGGCTCAATTTACAACTGTTTCAAGACCAAGGACAGCAAAGATTTCATCAACGTGCCTGAGGGCATAGCCCATTTTCTCGAGCATAAGCTTTTTGAAAACGAGGACACAGATGTTTTTGACTTATATGCAAAAACAGGTGCCAACGCAAACGCTTTCACGTCTTTTGATGAAACGGCATATACGTTCAGTTGCTCGGAAAACTGGGAGGATTCTCTTGAAATACTTCTTGACTTTGTTCAGAAGCCATATTTTACAGAGCAATCTGTGGCTAAGGAGCAGGGAATAATCGGTCAGGAAATAAAAATGTGTGCAGATTCTCCTGAAAGACAGTGCTTTTATAATCTGCTGAAAGCTCTGTATGTAAACCACCCTATAAAGATAGATATTGCAGGAACTGTTGATACTATTGCTGAGATAACTCCTGATCTTCTTTATAAGTGTTACTACACTTTCTATAATCTTCACAACATGGTCCTTGCCATTGCAGGAAATGTTGACGAGGATAAGGTCATGGAAATATGCGATAAAATGTTGAAGCCATGCGAGAATATGGAGCTTGAAACAAAGCTCCCTGATGAGCCTGAGAATGTAGCGCAGAAAAAGATATTTCAGAGCTTCCCTGTGGGTCTGCCACTTTTCAATATCGGCTTCAAGTGCAAGCCTTATGAGGGCAGAGAACTTTTTAAAAAGGCTGGAACAGCGTCAGTTGCGCTTCATCTGCTCATTGGCTCTTCGTCACCTCTTTATAAACAGCTTTTTGACGACGGACTGATAAATTCGCAGTTCGGCGTGGAAGTTTTCACAAGCGGTGGAGTATTCTCTCCAATAATATCAGGTGAATCCCATGACCCTGAAGAGCTTTATCGCCGTTATCTAGCGGAGATAGAGCGTGTAAAGAAAGAGGGCTTTGACAAGTCGCAGTTTGATATGATAAAGCGTTCTATGTACGGCGAAATAGTAAGAGGAATGAATAATCCTGAAAGAGCAGCAGATTATCTTGCAGAAAGCTATTTTGAAAACTCTGACGCTTTCTATGAAGCACAGGTTCTTGCAGAAATGACTGTGGAGGATTGCGAAAACGCCGTAAAAGAAATGTTCGACCCTGAAAAGTCGTCTATCTCCGTGGTAGATAATAAGTAGGTATTTTGAGCCACAGACTCAGTGAAAGGAATGATAAATTTATGACAGCATTGCAGTTTCTTGCCGACTCTTCGGCAAATGACGCAATAAGGGAAAAACTCAGAGAGTTTCCGAACAGAGTTTATTTCCCCAATTTCGGAAAGGGTGACAATATCTTCAAAGAGGGTATTGATATCGACAGAGTGCTTTTTACAGTGCCAGGTACGAATTTCAAGATATATTGGTATGGTTTTTTGATAACCATCGGTATTCTTCTTGCAATGATATACGGCTTCAGAAGAATGAAGACCGTAGGTATCGACCCTGATAGAGCGACAGATTCCGTTATCGGCGGACTTATTGGAGCTATCTTTGGCGCAAGATTTTATTATATCATCTTTAATACAGAGGGCATGAAATTCTCAGAGTTTTTCGATATTCGTGACGGAGGTCTTGCTATCTACGGCGGACTTATCGGTGCGATAATCGTGGGCGGAATTATAGCAAAAGTAAGAAAGCTGAAGCTTACTGCGCTTCTTGACGTGGTCGCACCATGTTTTCTTATCGGTCAGTGTATCGGACGTTGGGGCAACTTCTTCAATCAGGAGGCCTTCGGTGCAAACACAAAGCTCCCTTGGGGCATGATAAGCAACACCACAATGGAATATATCTCAAACCATTATGACGAGCTTGGCGGCAAAGTGTCGGCTCTTGACCCTATCCACCCATGCTTCCTTTATGAATCTATTTGGTGTCTTATTGGATTTATAATCCTGCATTTCTATCTTAAACACCGCAAGTTTGACGGCGAAGTATTCCTTATGTACACATGCTGGTACGGTCTGGGAAGATTTTTCATCGAGGGTCTGAGAACAGATTCGCTCTATCTTGGAAACATAAGAGTATCACAGCTTGTTGCAGGCACTTGTGTTCTTGCTTCACTTGTACTTATAATCGTGTTCAGAGGTATCACAAAGAGAAACAGCGATTACAAGCTGTTCGTTGATACAGAGCTTTCAAAGGCTCAGCTTGAACAGTATAACAGCTACAATGATATTCAGAAAGAGAAGAAAGAACTTAAGCACAAGATAAAGGAAGCCAAGGATAAGGGTGAGAGCTTTATTGAGCTTCAAAAAGAATATGACGAAAAATTCGGCAAGCAGGCTCAAAAAGACAAGCTTAAAGAAGCCGAGGAAAAGGACAAGGAGTCACACACCAAAGCCGAGACAGAGTATAAGTCTATCCTTGGTGACGATAACGACGAGGACAGCGAAGTAAAAGATACAGATGAAAAGGATACGGAGGAAGAATAAATGGGACAGATAATTGACGGCAAGGCAGTATCAGCCAAGGTCAAGGAAGAAATAAGACTTGAAACAGAGAAGCTTAAAGAGCAGGGCATAGAGATAGGTCTTGCAGTGGTCATCGTAGGTGATGACCCTGCTTCACAGGTTTATGTAAGAAACAAGGAAAAGGCTTGCGAAACAGTGGGCTTTAATTCATTCAAGTATGCTCTCCCCGCGGAAACAACAGAAGAAGAGCTCCTCGACCTTGTCAAAAAGCTCAATGATGACGATAGAGTGGACGGAATACTCGTTCAGCTCCCATTGCCAAAGCACCTTGACGATAAAGTGATAATAAATAACATCAGACCTGACAAAGACGTTGACGCTTTCCACCCTGTAAATGTGGGCAAAATAATGATAGGCGATTACAGTTTTCTGCCATGCACACCTGCCGGCGTTATGGAGCTTATCAAGTCAACAGGTACTGACATTGCAGGCAAGGAGTGTGTAGTGGTTGGCAGAAGCAATATCGTAGGCAAGCCTCAGGCTATGCTGTTGCTGCACAATAACGGCACTGTTACTATCTGCCATTCAAAGACAAAAGATCTTAAAGAAGTTTGCCAGAGAGCAGATATACTGGTTGCGGCTGTTGGCAGACCAAAGATGATAACCGCTGATTATATCAAGGAGGGCGCAGTAGTTATCGACGTTGGTATGGATCGTGATGAAAACGGCAAGCTTTGCGGTGACGTTGATTTTGAAGACTGCAAGGATAAGGCTTCATTTATCACACCTGTTCCGGGCGGAGTTGGCCCTATGACCATTGCAATGCTTATGAGAAACACACTCACAGCAGGCAAGGCTCATCACGGCATAGAATAGTTGTAAAATTTCTGTTAAGACTATTTACAATTTGTCTGAAATAATGTATAATATATGAGTTGTTTACTGCAACATATCCATGCAACAGAATATGGGTCACGCCCGTAAGTGGGAAAGTTACCTGCCATATTCTTTTACATCGGAAATATTTTAACGAAAGAGGTACAAAAAAATGCTTAGAAAAGACGAAAAGACAGCTGTTATCGAAGCTAACAGAACTCACGAAACAGACACAGGTTCACCTGAGGTACAGATCGCTATCCTTACAAAGAGAATCAGCGACCTTACAGAACATCTTAAGACACACAAGAAGGACAACCACTCAAGAAGTGGTCTGTTCAAGATGATCGGTAAGAGAAGAAATCTCCTCAACTACCTCAAGAAGAAGGATATCGAAAGATATAGAGCTACTATCGAAAAGCTGGGTATCCGTAAGTAATCATGTAACTGACATCAAGGCAGAGGCATTTATTGCCACTGCCTTTTGGTGTTTATTTGAACTGTAGGTGAAAGGTAACTTAGCATTAAACAGAATGTATGAAGCTCGTATGTCCTGTTTATTGCTAATGCTTTCACCATACAGAAAAAACTAAATTTCTAAAATGGAGGAAAGACAATGTTTGAGAATTTCAAAACTTTTGAAACGACATATGCAGGCAGACCTGTAGTAGTTGAAACAGGTAAGACCTGCGGACTTGCTAACGGCTCTTGCTGGGTAAGATACGGTGAAACTGTTGTAATGGCTAACGTTACAGCTTCTGCAAAGCCAAGAGAGGGTGTTGACTTTTTCCCACTTTCAGTTGACTTTGAGGAGAAAATGTATGCAGTAGGCAGAATACCAGGTTCTTTCACAAAGAGAGAAGGCAAGGCTTCTGACAAGGCTATCCTTGCTTCAAGATGTGTAGACAGACCTATCAGACCTCTTTTCCCAAAGGATATGAGAAATGACGTTTCAGTTGTTATGACAGTTCTTTCTGTTGACCCTGACAACTCACCTGAGATCACAGGTATGATAGCTACATCTATTGCACTTTCTATCTCTGATATCCCTTGGAACGGACCTGTTGCTTCTATCAACGTAGGTTACGTTGACGGCGAGCTGGTGCTCAACCCAACTCTTGAGCAGAGAGCTAAGAACAGACTTAACCTTACAGTTGCAGGTTCAGCTGAAAAGATAGTAATGATCGAAGCAGGTGCTGACCAGATACCTGACGATCTTATGCTCAAGGCTATCATGACAGGTCATGAAGAGATAAAGAAAATGGTAGCTTTCATCAACGATATCAAGGCTCAGATCGGTAAACCTAAGTTCGAGTTCGAGTCAATGGAAGTTGACCACGATCTGTTCGACGCTGTTGAAGCAATGGTAGGCGAGCAGGTAAAGGTCGCTCTTGATACAGATGATAAGAATGTAAGAGACGCAAGACTCCAGCCAATAATCGACGCTGTTCATGAGAAGTTCGATGAGCAGTGCGAGGATAACACTGCTGTTCTTGACGAAGTTATGTATAAGCTCCAGAAGAAGATAGTTAGAAACTGGCTCTATGAGGGTAAGCGTGTTGACGGCAGAGGTATCGACGAGATAAGACCACTTGCTGCTGAAGTTGGCGTTCTCCCAAGAGTACACGGTTCAGGTATCTTCACAAGAGGTCAGACACAGGTAATGACTATCGCAACACTTGGCCCCGTTTCAGACGCTCAGAAACTTGACGGTATCGACGAGGAAACTTCCAAGAGATATATGCACCAGTACAATTTCCCTTCATATTCTGTTGGTGAAACAAGACCTTCAAGAGGTCCGGGAAGAAGAGAGATAGGTCACGGCGCACTTGCTGAGAGAGCACTCGTTCCGGTTATCCCTTCTGTTGAAGAGTTCCCATATGCTATCAGATGCGTATCTGAGGTGCTTTCTTCAAACGGTTCTACATCACAGGGTTCTATCTGTGGTTCTACACTTGCACTTATGGACGCAGGCGTTCCTATCAAAGAGCCTGTTGCAGGTATTTCATGCGGTCTTATCACTAAGGAGGACGGCAGCTGGATGACTATGGTCGACATTCAGGGTCTTGAGGACTTCTACGGCGATATGGACTTTAAGGTAGGCGGCACAAAGAATGGTATCACAGCTATTCAGGTGGACATCAAGGTCGACGGTCTGACACCTGAGATAATCGCAAGTGCTTTTGAAAAGACAAGAAAAGCAAGAATGTATATTCTTGATGAGATAATGCTCAAGGCTATCCCTGCTCCTCGTGCTGAGGTAAGCAAGTGGGCACCTAAGATGCTGGCAACAAAGGTACCGGTTGACAAGATCAGAGAAGTTATCGGTTCAGGCGGAAAGGTAATTCAGAAGATATCTGCTGAGTGTGACGTTAAGATAGACATATCTGAGGACGGCAGCGTATTCGTTTCAGGTATCGACAAGGAAAAGGCTGAACAGGCAATCAATATCATCAATACTATCGCTAATGACCCTGAGATAGGTGCTATCTACAGAGGTAAGGTAGTAAAGATCATGAACTTTGGTGCTTTTGTTGAGATAGCTCCTGGTAAGGACGGTTTGGTACACATTTCTAAGCTTGACAAATCAAGAGTAGAAAAGGTGGAGGACGTTGTTTCTGTTGGCGACGAGATCGTTGTTAAGGTAATGGAAATAGACGATCAGGGCAGGATCAATCTTTCAAGAAAAGACGCTCTTGCTGATATTGAAGCTAAGAAGAACGCTAAGTAATAAGTTTTTAAGAGCGGGCGGCTATGTGCTGTCCGCTTTTTTTGTTGACAAAAAAGAAGAAGTGTGTTAATATAAAAGTAATAAATTTTTATAGGGGGTATCTTTATGAGATGTACAGTATGCGGGTGCGATATTCTGCCTAACAGCATTTGCTGTCAGAATTGTGGCACAAGAGTTATTGAAATGACAGGGGTAAATTCGGCACAGCCGAGGTATGGCAATAGTTTCAATAATAGCTTCAACAATGGCTTTGACAATGGTCTTAACAGCAATGTGAGGGCAGTGGGAAAGAATATGTCTATAGGCAAAAAGGTGCTTATCCTTTTGCTGGCATTGTTTGTGGGTGCAGCTATCGGTTTTGGATATTGGTACTATCGCAATGTTTCAACCCATACCATTAGAGAGGAGAACTTTAGCGTTGAACTGCCAAGGTCACTTGAAAAGGCAACCACAATAGATTATGCGGCACAGAGCAGTGACGGAACTGTAAAAGCCAACGGAAAGTACGCCGATGTTAATAGCGATTTTCAGTATATGATCCTTGATTACTCTTCACTTGCCGGCGAAACAACGGATATTCTTACTGAGAAACTGTTTGTCACCTACATGAAGGGCAATTTGAAAAGTCAGTTTGGAAACAGCTATAAAGAAGTGTATGCTAGTGGTAACAAGCTTAAAATGACCTATCGTGCAAAAACGGGCGACGAAGTTTATAACTATGCTTTATGCAAAAAGTCAGGTTATAAATATTATTGGTTTGTTTTTGGCTGTAAGGCTGATGAAAAGGATTTCTATGACCCGAAATTTGAAAAGTGGGCAAGCACTATCCATATCAATTAATACAAAATTTATAAAAAACGATTTGTTAAATTATTGACATAATAAACAGCATATGTTAGAATAAAAGCATAAATTATATGAGGGAGAAAAGAATATGAAATGTCCTATTTGTTCGGCAAAGATCAGTGATACTGACGCTTTTTGTCCTAATTGTGGGTCGGCTGTGAAGTCTGAAACAAGCGGTTATATGGATTCTATCGATACATCAAACCTTGGTGAGAATGTTGGCTTTGGCAAGCGCAACACAACAGGAGCACAGCCTGTGAATGCAGTACCTCAGCAGAATTATGCTCAGGGTCAGCAATCTTATGGTCAGCCACAGAACGGCTACGCTCAGCAGAGTTATCCGCCTCCGCAGAATGGCAATGCTCAAACTCCATACGGCAGTGCATATGAGCCTTATAAGATAGCGCCTGTTACATCTGCTAAAAAGGGTATACCAAAGCCTTTGATGTCAGTTCTTGTGTTTATCCTTGCGTTCTTGGTGGCTTTCGGCGTGAGATATTTTTACAAAAATACAGCTACGAAAACATTGCAGGGTACGGGATATACAATGACCGCTCCTGCGGATATTGAGAAATCCAGCAGTACAAATCTGTATGCCCTTGATAACTTCTCCAACAACGAGGTGGGCATAAACGCTGTTAAGCTCTCATATTCTGATTTGGCACTTTACGGCTATGGCAAGGGTGAATCTGCTTCTGATATCTTTGATTTTTTTCTTGAAAACGGCACAACTACTTTAAAAATAACAGGCAGGGATTCAAAATATATTTATTATACCCAGAGCATAGGAGATAAACATTATTACGGCATGAGTTCTATAACAGAGGGCAACGGTGGCTACTACATTTTTGATTTTCTCTGCGAGCAGAAAAATAAGTCAAAGTATGAAGATAAGTTCAAGGATTGGGCTGCTTCAGTTGAGATAAAGTAAATAATTCAAGCTGTCCTTCGGGGCAGCTTTTTTGTTTTGCATAAAAATCTTGCTTTTTTCGTCAAAAAGGTGTAAAATGAATCATATGACACAAAATCTGCTTTCCGCATAAAATGTACTAATAATATGTGGAGGTGATCTTGTGTTGAATCTTATACTTCTTCTGGCTCTTGTGCTGGCGGTCGTTATTTGGTTTTGGGTGAAATGGTACAAGGTGCAAAATGTTGGCAAGCGTGGAGGATATTTGCTTATCCCATGCAAAAAGAATACACATGAGCTTGAACATATGGTAAAAAGCTGTTATTGGGAGGAGTTTTTTCAGCCTGAATATTATGGAAGAGAAATAATCCTCGTTCAGCTTGACAAAAGCGAGATAAATTATGTTTCAAAACGTTTGGAACAGGATTATAGCATCGTTCACTGTGTTGATATAACTGAACTTGCAGATTTTATCAAGCGCAGAGAGCTGAAATGCCATGAAAAATAGATCATTCGGAGAATAATATGGAAGATTTAAAGACCCTCAAGGGTGAGGTTGACAGCATAATATTTAAAAGTGAGGACACAGGCTTCTGTGTGCTTATGCTTAACTGTGACAATGACCTTATCACAGTTGTTGGCGAAATGGGTGACGTTGAGGAGGGCGAAGATCTCGTTGTAACAGGGGAGTTCACTTCACATCAGAAGTTCGGCGAGCAGTTCAAGGTGCATATCTTTGAGCGTTCTTTGCCTACTACCTCTGCAGCGATTCAGCGTTATCTTGCAAGCGGTGCTATATCAGGCGTAGGGCCTGTACTTGCAAAAAAGCTTGTGAACAAGTTCGGGGACGATACCCTTGACATAATAGAAAATACTCCCGACAGGCTCACGGAGATAGACGGGATAACAGTGAAAAAAGCGGAAAAAATATCTCAGGAGTTCAAAACCACTTTTGCCGCAAGGTCTCTTATGTCATATCTTAACAAATTCGAGATAGAAACTTCTTATGGCATAAAGGCGTGGAAGCGTTGGGGCAACACTGCCGAGCAGATCATAAAATCAAACCCTTATGTGCTTTGTATTCAGGGCGTCGATCTGTCATTTTCCCGTGCGGACGCAGTTGCGGCGAAGTCTGATATCCCTGCTGACAGCGAGTGCAGGATAAAGGCAGGTATTACATATATCCTAAGACAAAACGCTGACCAAGGTCATACCTGCCTGCCTTTAGACAGTCTTGTGAAAACAGCGGTGAGTTATCTTGATGTTGATGAAAAGCTTATAAAAAAAGTAATCGAGCATGAAACTGAGGAGGAAAACCTCTACTATTACGATAAGCATGGCAGACGTTTTGTTATGCTTGCAGATTTTTACAAAGCTGAGGACTACATAGCAAGGCGACTTGCCATAATGAGGCAGATCTCTTATGACAATAAGATAGACTTTTCCGAAGTGATTGATCTTGAAGAGGAAAATAATGGCATACAATATGAAAAAATACAGCGTGAAGCCATAAATCTTGCACTGTCAAAGGGTTTTCTTGTGCTGACGGGAGGACCGGGTACAGGAAAGACCACAACGCTCAACGCTATAATTTCTCTTTATCAGCAGCAAGGGCTTAACGTTATGATATGCGCACCAACAGGCCGAGCCGCCAAAAGGCTTTCTGACCTTACGGGATTTGACGCAAAAACTATCCACAGGCTTCTTGAAGTGAAGCATACAAGCGGTGACACACTTGCGTTTATACATGATGAAAACAATCTTCTCGATTGTGACGCTTTAATAATCGACGAGATGTCCATGGTGGATTCCTGCCTTTTTGAAGCCGTTTTGAGAGCCATAAGCGTTACCTGCAAGCTCGTTCTGGTAGGGGACAGCGATCAGCTTCCGTCAGTAGGTGCAGGAAATGTGTTAAAGGATATTATTGACAGCGGAGTAATGTCTGTTGTAACACTAAAAGAGATCTTCAGACAAGCACAGGAGTCTGAGATTGTTATGAACGCCCATAAGATAGTAAACGGCGAGCATATCGACCTGGCCAGCAAGGACAAGGATTTCTTTTTTATGCAACGGCTTGAATACGGAGAACTTCAGGATCTTGTGGTGGAGCTTTGCAAAACAAGGCTGCCAAAAGCCTACGATTACTCGCCCATAGATGACATTCAGGTGCTTTCGCCTACACGAAAAGGTCCTGCGGGCACTGTGGAGCTAAACAAGCGTCTACAGCAGGAGCTTAATCCTCCTGCCGCAGGAAAATCAGAGGTCAAGACCCCTGTTTATACTTTCAGAAAAGGTGACAAGGTCATGCAGACCAAGAATGATTATGAAATTCTTTGGAAAAAGTATATAACCGAGGACAAGACCGAAAGTGGCGCAGGCATTTTTAACGGCGATATAGGCATAATAATTGCAGTGAACAAGATACTTAAAACTGTGACTATTGATTTTGAGGGCAGAATAGCTGTCTATGACAAGCAAATGCTGGATAATCTGGAGCTTGCCTATGCCATAACAGTGCATAAAAGCCAAGGTTCTGAGTTTGATGTTGTCATTCTCACTGTATTCGGTGGATTTGACAAGCTTTATTACAGAAATCTGCTTTATACGGCTGTGACAAGAGCCAAAAGAATGCTTATAATAGTTGGCTCGAAAAAGCGTGTTGATTTTATGATAGATAATAATAAACGCACTTTGAGGTATACTGCGCTTAAAAATATGCTAATGGAGCTTGTAGAGGGTGATGACAGTGGTCAGCAGACGCTTGATATATAAATTTCTGCTTGATTTTGTTTATCCTAATCGTTGTCCTATATGTGGAAGTTTTATAAAATGGGACGAGCTTTTGTGCAAAAATTGTGAATGTAAGCTGCCTTTTCATAAAAAAATATTGTGCGAAAAGTGCGGCAAGGATAAGTGCCTGGATCATGATTCACTACATTTTGATAGCATTTATACTCTTATGAGATATGAGGATATCTGCGTGAAAGCAATACATCAGCTTAAAGACGACAGACAGCTTAATTTTGCGGAATATTCTGCGAAGCTTCTGGGTAATGTGCTCAGAGAAAATGGCGTTGCAGATCAAGCGGATATCATCACATCAGTGCCAATGCACAGATCAAAACGCCGTAAAAGGGGATACGATCAGGCACAAAAGCTTGCACACTTTGCGGCTATGGAGCTTGGCATAAAAGAGAACTATCGCCTGCTTGGACGGACAAGGGATACCGCAGAACAACATACTTTGACTGCCGCTCAACGAAAAACTCATGCGGAGGATATTTATTATTCTCTGGCGAAACACGCTGATATAAAAGGTAAAAATGTCCTGCTATTTGATGATGTTTACACAACAGGTGCAACTCTCAATGTCTGTAGCAGGCTGTTAAAAGAGATGGGTGCTAAAAAGGTGTTTTGTGCAGCTATCGCCACCACTTTGCTCGATGAAAAACACAAAGAATAAAACAGGCCGCCTTCGGTATAATAATATCGGGAGGCGGTCTTTATGATAACTGAGGAACAGTTTGCGGCGATAAAAAGACTTATCGTGTCTGAAAACTGCATGATAGACAGGTTTGAGCATTATGTGAGTGAGATAAAAGAGCCGCAGCTAAAGGAAGATATGCAAAAGCTTACAGCGGCTTTGAAAAATCAGCGTTCAGGGTTGCTCATAAGTCTGGAGGATAACAATGGTAACTGACGGAAATATAATAAAAGAAGCAAGATTTTTTGTCAAGGCGTATTCAAAGGAGTTTTGTCAGACCTACAGTGATCTATGCGGAAGTCCTTTTGCGGAGTGTATAAAAAGTGCGCTTGACGGTCAGCTTAGAATAGCAGAGAAACTTGAAAGTCTTGAAAAAACATACTGTGACAAAACCAAGCTACCAATTGCAGACAGTATTGATGTGAACAGATTTTTATATAAGAACAGGGAAGATATGAGGTAAAAAGTCCGCAGATGCTCGCCTGCGGACTTTTGTTATTTTGATATATGTACGTCAAGTTGGTCGAACGGTATTGAGATACCGTTTGCGTCAAAGCGTTCCTTTGCCTCTTTGAGAAATTTGTATCGTATCTCCCAGTAAGCATCGGTCGGTATCCATACACGCATGATAAGGATTATAGCGCTTGCGCCATGCTCACAGACAGCCACAAGCGGCTTGTCAGGCTCGTTTATTACCCTTGGCTCATCATCGAGCATTTCTCTAAGAATAGCCATTGCCTTGTTGTGGTCGTCATTGTAGCTGATAGAGAATTTCAGTTCAAGGCGACGTTTGTCGTCAGCAGTTATATTCGTAATAGTCGATTGTGAAACAACTCCGTTTGGTATAAATATCATCTTATTTTCGAGGGTCTTTAGGGTGGTGTAAAGTATAGAGATAGCGTCAACAGTTCCCTCTGAGTCGCCTATTTTTACATAATCACCGCATTTAAAAGGCTTTGAAAAAAGTATGATAAAGCCGCCTGCGACGTTTGAAAGACTGTTTTGAAGAGCAAGACCGATAGCAAGACCTGCTGCACCGATAGTTGCGACTATTGATGACATAGGTACTTGAAGTGCAGAAAGTGCCATTACTATTATTATAATAAGCAATACAGTGTGTACCACAGATGTGAGAAATTTATGTATAGTCACATCTGTTCGACGCATGCTCAAACCTTTGTGCATGACCTTCAAAACAAGCTTGTCAAGAAGTATTCCTAAAAGAAAAATAACAGCCGCTGCTATAAGATGTGGGGTAAATTCCTCAAGCCAATTCAAAAATTTCTCAGACAAAATATCATCTCCGTAACATTATTATGTAAAGATATTATAACATCTTAACATGATATTTGCAAGTGTGCCCAATATATAAGTTTTTTTGCGTATTTATGCACTTTTATCAGAAATCATAACAAAAATAGGTGTTGACTTGGAGATAATTTTGTGAAAAAAATGTGGGAAAAAGTCTTGCTATTTGTGTGGCTTTGGTGTATAATAATATTAAGTTTTATTATACTTACAGTAAGGAGAATTTTTATGATCAATTTTCTTAACACTGCAGCTCAGATGGTTGCGGCAAAGAGTACGATCAGTCCTGATCAAAAAGATCTGGGTGCTGGAACTGTTGCCTCTGTCGTTATCACGGGTATAGTTGTGGTATTTATCGGACTTGTTCTGCTTATTCTGCTTGTGTCGATATACGGCAAGATATTTGACGTTATCAACAGCAGAGCTGCAAGAAAGGCTGAAGAGGCAAAAAAAGCTGCTGAAGCTGCAAAGGCTGTTGCTAAGCCAGAGCCAATAAAGGCTGCTGCTCCTGTTGTAGAAGACGGCATTGAAGAAGAAACAGTTGCTGTTATCATGGCTGCAATTTCGGCTATGAGCAGTGCAGAGGGCAAGAAGCTCGTTCTTAAGAGCGTTAAAACTGCCAAGCCTCAAAGACCTGCATGGTCTACCGCAGGCATAATAGACAATACAAGACCATTTTAGCGCAGTTGACGTGAAAGGAACGTGATAATAGATGTCAATAATTAATTCATTTCTTGATACCATGGCGTCTTTGGCGTCACAGTCGGGTTTTGCGGGTTTCCTCGTAGACGGCGGCTGGAAAAATATCGTAATGATACTTATTTCATTCGTATTTATGTATCTGGCTATTGCAAAGGGCTTTGAGCCACTTCTGCTTTTGCCTATCTCATTCGGTATGCTGCTTACAAACCTGCCATACGCTGAGATGTATCATCCAGACTTCTGGAACTATAAAACGGTCGCAGGCAATGACCACTATATAGATTATGGTCAGATACTTCAAAAGGGTGGTCTGTTGGATATTCTTTACATGGGCGTTAAGCTTCAGATCTATCCACCACTCATATTCCTTGGAATCGGTGCTATGACAGACTTTGGTCCGCTGATCGCAAGCCCTAAGAGCTTTCTTATGGGTGCTGCTGCACAGGGCGGTATCTTCTTTACATTCATCGGTGCGGCTCTATTCGGAATGAGTGCAGCTGAGTGTGGTTCTATTGCTATTATCGGCGGTGCTGACGGTCCTACATCTATCTATGTATCTTCAAGACTTCTTACCTCAAACAGTAATATCGGCGTTGGTACTATTGCACTTGCAGCCTATACATACATGGCTCTTGTTCCTATTATCCAGCCGCCTATCATGAAGGCTCTTACAACAAAGAAAGAGCGTTCAGTAGTAATGGGTCAGCTAAGACCTGTTTCTAAGGTAGAAAAGCTTATTTTCCCTATCCTTGTAACTATCGTTATCTCACTCATGGTTCCTTCAGCAGCTCCACTGGTTGGTATGCTCATGTTTGGTAACCTTCTTAAAGAGAGTGGCGTCTGCGACAGACTTGTTAAGACTGCTCAGAACGAGCTTATGAACATCATCACTATCTTCCTTGGCGTAACAGTTGGTGCAACAACACAGGCAGATAAGATCATGAACATTCAGTTTGCAGAAGTTATGGCACTTGGCGTTGTAGCGTTCTCGCTTGGTACAGCCTGCGGCGTACTTCTTGGTAAGCTTATGTATGTTCTTTCTGGTCACAAGATCAATCCTCTTATCGGTTCAGCAGGTGTATCTGCCGTTCCAATGGCAGCTCGTATCTCTCAGAAGGTCGGTCAGCAGGAAGTTCCTACAAACTATCTGTTGATGCACGCTATGGGTCCTAATGTTGCCGGCGTTATCGGTTCAGCCGTTGCTGCTGGTGTTCTTCTTACAATTGTAAGATAAGATCAAAAATTTTTCGGGACGATGAAAAGCATCGTCCCGATTTTTGTGTATAGTTTAGGAGTGTTGATATGTCAGAAAGTAAATTTTTCGCAGTGATATCCCGTATGAAATATATAAATCGTTGGGCACTTATGAGAAACACGATCAATGAGAATATTAGCGAGCATTCCCTTGAAGTTGCTTTTATCGCACATGTGCTTGCACTTATCAGAAATAAGCGATTTGACGGTAATGTTTCTCCTGAGAGATGTGCGCTGCTTGCTATGTATCATGATGTCACCGAGATAATCACAGGTGACTTGCCTACGCCTATAAAATATTACAGCCATGAGATAAAGGGCGCATATGATGAGATCGAGCAGAAAGCCAAAAATACTCTGGTGTCTTATCTTCCTGATGATCTGAAAGAGGACTTTGAGCCGCTTTTCTGTAAAACTCCACAGGAAGAAGAAGCATGGACTCTTGTTAAAGCGGCTGATAAGCTTTCTGCACTTATAAAGTGCCTTGAAGAAAGGCAAATGGGAAATACTGATTTTGCATCAGCTGAAAAATCTACACTTGAATCTATTGTCGCAATGAATATTCCAGAAGCAAATGTTTTTCTTGATGAATTTATTCCAGCTTATACATTAACTCTTGACGAACAAGCTTGACAATGCCTCGGTGGTGTTGTATAATAGAAATTGAAATTATAGGACAATATTAAGTGGGAAAATATTGAATTAACGGAGGTTTTCAATTGGATATTATCGTTTCTGCGTCGCTGCTTGCCTGCGACTTTTCAAACCTTGCGTTCGAGATAAAGCGTGCTGAGGACGCTGGCGTTGATTGGATTCATTATGATGTCATGGACGGAATGTTTGTGAGAAATATAAGTTTTGGCGAACCGCTTTTGAAAAGTGTGGGCAAAAGCATAACTGTTCCAGTAGACGTGCATCTTATGATTTGCGATCCTATCAGATATATTGATAACTACGCAGATCTTGGAGCTGACCTTATAACTTTTCATTATGAGGCGGCTGATGATCCGCAAGCTGTTATTGACAAAATACATTCGAGGGGGATCAAGGCAGGAATCTCCATTAAGCCTGCAACACCTGTAAGTGCGATCCAGCCGTTTCTCAAATCTGTTGATATGGTACTCGTTATGACAGTAAACCCAGGTTTTGGCGGTCAAAAGTTTATTCCTGACACTCTTGAAAAAATAAGCGAAGTGAGATATCTAATTGACCAGACGGAAAGGGATATCAGACTTCAGGTTGACGGTGGCGTAAATCTCGAAACTGCTGGTTTGCTTAAAGAGTCGGGTGCAGACACTTTAGTAACGGGAACATATGCTTTTAAGGCAAAGGATATGCCAGAGGCTGTTAAGCTTCTAAGAGAAATAGTTTAGTTTTTCAAAAGGAGTACTGCTCAATAATGGGCTGTACTCCTTTATTTTGTTTATAATCACGTTGTCAGTAGCACAGGTTTTCAGTAAAGCTTTTTTCGCAACTGTTGAGCGTGCGTATCCTATGGTGAAGATCAGAGCATGACCGCTAGGAAGCTGATACAGACTGCTTTTTATAATCTTTTCGGAGTATTTTTTGTGTATTTCAGTAGCTTTTGATATTAGCTCGTTTGGATCGTAGCTGATTATGGCAAGTTCAGTGGTGTGATGATTGTCGTTTTTAGGTAGTATAAAATATATGTTTATTGTTTCTTCACTTGTCAAAGCAACATCAACTTCAATATTTCCTTCGTATATTTTTATAAGTCCTGTTTCTCTGAGTATAAACATGAGTTCAGATAAAAATTCTTCGCTTCTTGGGTTGCTTTTCTCAAAATCTTCAAAGGATATATTCATTATCCGCATATCCTTTTCGTTAAGAATAACTTTTATTTCATGCTCTGACAGCCTTTTTATCTCCAAAACAAACACCCCTTATGTATAATGTCAGTCTGTGCTGTATCATTATACTCATAAGGGGTGATTTCTGTGAAAATTTGTTTATGAAAGCTGGTCGGAAAGCTCAGCCCACTCGTCCATTTTCTGGTCAAGGGATGTTTTGGCTTCTTCAAGCTCTTTGCATTTCTCGCTCATTTTGCTGTAGTCAGAAGCTATCTCAGGGTCAGATATGTCATTTTCAAGTTCAAATATCAGAACTTCTGTGTCTTCGATCTCCTTTTCAAGTTCTCTTATGCGGTTGCGTTTTTGAGCGTCAGCGGCACGCTGTTCCTTACTGCGATATTGTCTTGCTTTGTTTTCTTTGTACGCTTTTTCCTCTTCAGCCCGCTTTATCTCTGCTTCGCTCTGCATCTTGAGCTGACGGGCAGCGTTCACCGCTTCGCTGTATGCGTCAAAGTTGCCGTCGTATGAGTTCACCTCGTCATGCTTTATCTCTATTATCCTGCTTGCTACCTTATTAAGTAGATATCTGTCATGAGATACAAGGATTATCGTTCCACCAAACTCTGCCAAAGCGTCCTCCAGCACTTCTTTTGTGCTTAGGTCAAGGTGGTTTGTAGGCTCGTCAAGCACAAGTACATTTCCACGATTGAGAGCCATTATGGCAAAGCAAAGCTTCGCCCTTTCGCCACCGCTGAGAACAGAAATAGGCTTGAACACATTCTCGCCTGTAAGCAGAACTGCACCTAGCACGCTTCTTGCCTGTTGTTCTGATAATCTTGGATAGCGATCCATTATTTCTTCAAGCACTGTCTTACGAGGATCAAGTATAGCGTGTTCCTGTTCAAAATAGGATATCTTCACGTTTCCGCCCCAGCTTATATTCCCACCCTCGTGTGGAATAATGCCTTGGATAAGTTTCAGTATGGAAGTTTTTCCGATACCGTTCGCACCGATTATAGCAACGTGCTCTCCACGACGAACGTTCATGGTAAGTGACTTTATAAGCTCCTTTTTGTCAGCACCCTCGCCAACGACCAGCGGACAGTCAACAACTCGCACAATATCCTTTGTTGGCTCAATATCATATTCAAGCTTTATCTTTGGAGGTTTTGTGTACATAAGCGGTTTGTCGATACGTTCGATACGGTCAAGCATATGCTGTCTTGACTTCGCCATTTTTGAGGTTGAAGCCCTGACGAGATTTTTCGCCACATAGTCCTCAAGCTTTGCTATCTCTTTTTGCTGTGCCTCATATTCTTTGAGCTGACGCTCTGAGTTCATTTTCTTTTGCACAAGATAGGAGGAATAGTCCCCTCGATATGATGTGAGCCTGCCTTGTTCTATTTCACATATTCTCGTACAGACCTTGTTTAGAAAATATCTGTCGTGGGAAACTATGATTATTGCACCCTTGTAGCCTTTGAGATAGTCCTCTAACCACATGAGCGTTTCAAAATCAAGGTGGTTGGTAGGCTCGTCAAGTATAAGCAGATTAGGCTCTTCAAGAAGAAGCTTAGCCAGTGCAAGACGTGTTTTTTCACCGCCTGAAAGGGTAGAGATTACTCTGTCTGTAGGTGTTGAGCCAAAGCCCATGCCGTTAAGCACCTGCTTTATTTTTACATCTATCCTATATCCGTCCCGAGCCTCAAAGTATGAAGAAAGCTCGGCATATTCGTGGCTTATGTCGTCAATATCTCCGCCATCTGCCATTTTCTTTTCAAGGACTTTCATTTTATCCAGTGTTTCAAGGAGTGGAGCGAAAGCGTTCTTCATTTCCTCACCTATGGTAAGTTCAGAATTAAGTCCGCTGTTCTGCCTTAAAAAACCAATTGAAGCCTTGCCTGCGATATTCACAGAGCCTAGTCCTTCGGGGGTCTTGTCATAGCCCTCACTGCCTGTAATGATATTAAGCAGGGTAGACTTTCCGCATCCGTTTATGCCGATAAGTCCAACGGCTTCTCTGTCTTCAACTGTGAAATTTATATCCTTGAGCAGTGCCTGCCCATTGAAATATTTGTAAAGATGTTCAACATTCAATAACATTGTATATTTCTCCTGTAACAATTATCAGAACTTATTATACACTATTTTCTTCTTGATTTCAACCTTTTTTATTTTATTGCCACACTTATGCCATGCTTAATAAAAAAATATGAAAAAAGTGCGTAAAACTATGTACTTTTTGATCGAGATGTGGTATAATGAAAACAAGTCTATAATTTTAGTCTTGATAGGCTGATTATTTTATCCGAAAGGACGGGTGATGTTAGGGTTGGAGCAGAAGCTTTCTTTGTATGGTTTTAATAATCTAACCAAGACCCTTAGCTTTAACATATATGATGTATGTTATGCCAAAACTGAAAGAGAACAAAAGGAATATATTGCTTATATTGACGAGCAGTATAATTCAGAAAGACTTACGAAAATTCTTTGCGATGTTACTGAGATGATAGGCGCAAGGATACTTAATATATCAAAACAGGATTATGAGCCGCAGGGTGCGTCTGTGAACGTGCTTATTGCTGAAAAAGCCCTCGATGAGGATAGTATCGACCCTTCGTGCAATCAAGGAAAAATAGGCGGCGATGTGCCTGAAATGATACACGCTCACCTTGACAAAAGTCATGTAACTGTTCACACATTTCCTGAGTATCACCCGGACAACTCTATTTCCACATTCAGAGTGGATATAGATGTTTCTACCTGCGGAACTATTTCTCCTCTGAACGCACTGAATTATCTTATCAGCAGCTTTGACTCTGATATCATCACTATTGACTACCGAGTAAGAGGCTTTACGCGAGATGTTTTGGGAAAGAAGTTTTTTATCGATCACAAGATAACTTCGATTCAGGATTATATAGATAAAAATACGCTGACTAAATATGACGCAATAGATGTCAATGTTTACCAGTCAAACATTTTCCATACCAAGCTTCTCATTAAGGATATCGACTTGCAGAATTATCTTTTCAAGCAGGACGTATATGAGCTTACGCCGAAGCAAAGGCTTGACATAACAGATAGTCTGCGCCGTGAGATGATCGAGATATACAGCGGCATGAACATATACTGATAAGGTAGTGATAGATTTGAACTTAACACAGAATAACGCACCTGTGTATGAGGCTTTAAAAAAACATATGAGGAACAGAGTGGTGCGTCTTGACGTACCTGGTCACAAGGGCGGAAGAATGAATAAGGAGCTTCGTGACTTTTTGGGCGTGGATTGTCTGAAGTGCGATGTGAACTCTATGAAGCCACTTGACAACCTTTGTCACCCTGTTTCTGTGATAAAAGATGCTGAAATGCTTGCCGCTGAGGCTTTTGGTGCAAAGCACGCTTTCTTTATAGTAAATGGTACAACTGCCGCAGTTCAGACGATGATATTTACAAGCTGTAAGGCAGGAGATAAAATAATAATGCCGAGAAACGTTCACAGAAGTGCTATCAATGCACTTGTTGTGTGCGGTGCTATACCTGTTTATGTAAACCCAGGCACAAACAAACAGCTTGGAATACCTCTTGGAATGTCCGTTAAGGACGTTGAAAAAGCTATCAAGGAAAATCCTGATGCAAAGGCTGTTTTGGTGAATAACCCGACTTATTACGGAATTTGCTCTGATATAAAAAGCATCGTCAAGCTTGCCCATGAGCATGGTATGTTGGTGCTTGCGGACGAAGCACACGGCACTCACCTTTATTTCGGCGAGGGTCTGCCTTGCTCTGCAATGGCGGCAGGAGCGGATATGGCGGCAGTATCAATACACAAAACAGGAGGAAGCCTAACGCAGTCATCGCTCCTTCTTTGTGCAGACACTGTTTCAGAGGGTTATGTAAGACAGATAATTAACCTCACTCAGACCACAAGCGGCTCTTATCTGCTTATGGTATCCCTTGACCTTGCAAGAAAAAATCTTGCGCTCAACGGCAAGGAGCTTTTTAAAAAGGCAGTTGACTATGCCGATTATGCAAGGGAAGAGATAAATAAGATAGGCGGCTATTACGCTTTCGGTCGGGAGCTTGAAAACGGTGACGATATTTTCGCATTTGACAGCACAAAGCTTTCCGTTCACACAAGAGCCATGGGATTGGCAGGCGTTGAGGTCTATGACATTCTCCGCGACGATTACGACATTCAGATAGAGTTCGGTGATATCGGAAATATACTTGCTATAGTTTCCGCAGGAGACAGAGAGCTTGAGATAGAGCGTTTTATATCCGCACTTTCCGAAATTAAAAGGCTTTATTCAAAAGACCCGTCAGGAATGTTTGACCACGAATATATCAATCCTATCGTTGAGATACCGCCGCAGCAAGCTTTCTACAGCGAGAAAAAATCAGTGCCTATCGAAGAAAGCAACGGTATGATATGCGGAGAATTCGTTATGTGCTATCCGCCGGGAATACCTATCCTTGCCCCTGGTGAGAAGATAACTTCCGACATACTTAATTATATCGCATACTGTAAAGAAAAGGGCTGTTTCCTTACAGGTACGGAGGATCTTGAGATAAACAACATAAACGTAGTGGTAAATTCATAGAGAGGAGATACATTTTATGGATCTTTGGTTTACTGAAAAACATACGGACGATGTTAATTTCACCATTCGTGTAAAAAAACAGCTTTATTCTAAAAAAAGCTATTATCAGGAAATAGACGTTTTTGACACATATGAGTTCGGCAGGGTATTGGTGCTTGACGGCTTTATAATGCTTACCGAAAAGGACGAGTTCATTTATCATGAAATGGTAACGGCAGTGCCTATGGCGGTCAATCCTGAGATAAAAAAGGTGCTTGTTATTGGTGCAGGCGACGGTGGAACTATCCGTGAGCTTTGCAGATATAACACTATTGAAAAGATAGATATGGTGGAGATAGATGAGCAGGTAGTAAATGTGTGCAAGGAGTATCTTCCACAGACAGCCTGTGCATTTGACGACCCTAGACTTACCCTCTATATTGAAGACGGTCTGAAATTCGTTCGCCGCAAGGAAAATGAATATGACCTTATTATAGTTGATTCAACCGACCCGTTTGGACCGGGAGAGGGACTTTTTACAAAAGAATTTTACGGCAACTGCTCAAAGGCGCTCACCGACTGCGGAATACTTATAAACCAACATGAAAGCACTTATTATGATTCCTATGTTGATATGGTAAAGCGCACACACAGAAGAATAGGCAGTGCGTTCCCAGTTTCAATGGTCTATCAGACACATATACCTACCTATCCGTCGGGTCATTGGCTTTTCGGCTTTGCTTCGAAAAATCTTCACCCTATATATGACCTTAAGGCTGATGAGTGGAAAAAATTCGGAATAAAGACAAGATATTATAACACAGAACTTCACAAGGGCTGTTTCGCACTGCCGAATTACGTCCTTGATGTACTTGAGGACTGTGACTAAAGGAGAGAAGTATGGAAAAGAATGTTCATACCTTTATAGGCTGTGACTGTGAATATGATGACGCAAAGATAGTCCTTTTCGGCGCACCATATGACAGCACAACTTCGTTCAGACCGGGTACAAGATTTGCAAGCTCTGCAATGCGCAATGAGAGCTTCGGCATTGAGACTTATTCACCGTATCAGGATAAGGACCTTCTTGACGTAAACGTCTTTGACAGTGGCGACCTTGAACTGCCATTTGGCAATCCTGAGGGCGCACTGAGGGATATCCAAAGCCGTACATCAGAAATACTTGATGACGGCAAAGTGCCTTGCATGATAGGTGGCGAACACCTTGTCACTCTCGGTGCGGTTAGAGCTGTGGCAGAGAAATATCCAGATCTGCATATCGTTCACTTTGACGCTCATGCCGATCTGAGGGATGATTACCTTGGCGTGAAAGAATCTCATGCCTGCGTGCTCCACAGATGTTGGGATATTGTGGGCGACGGAAAGATATATCAGTTCGGTATAAGAAGCGGTGACAGGGACGAGTTCAAGTTTGCGAAAGAGCATACTTTTATGGAAAAGTTCGGCTTCTTCAGACTTGACAGCATAGTAAAAAAACTTCAGGGAAAGCCTGTTTACTTTACACTTGACCTTGATGTGCTTGATCCTTCAGAGTTTCCCGGCACTGGTACTCCAGAGGCAGGCGGAGTTACTTTCAAGGAGCTTATGTTCGCAGTGGAGGAAGTTGCAAAGCTCAATATCGTAGGCTTTGATGTGAACGAGCTTTCACCTGTGTACGATCAGACAGGACGCTCAACAGCACTTGCCTGCAAGTTGCTAAGAGAGATACTTTTGTATTTTTATAAATAAAAGGGGAAAACATGGGGTTATTTGATATTTTTAAGAAAAAGAATACTGACGCCAATGTGCAAAATGAATCAGCGGAGGAAACTTTAGACCACGAAACAGAACTTAAAGTTGCCGAGCAGGCACTTAAAGCTGTTGAGAAAAAGACGTTAACACCTTGCGTGAGGCTAGAACTTGTGGATAATAGACCCTCTATTTTTGAGAGCAAGGTTGGCGGAATGGGCTATGTTCCACATGACGGCACTATCCCAGAGGACAAAAAAGGCAGACAGTTAAGGCTGCTGGCTCAGATAGTTTGTTCGCAGGTGGTTGGTATCGAAGATTTTCCTAAAAGTGGACTTTTGCAGTTTTGGATATTAAATGATGATGTTTACGGAATGTCTTTTGATGATATTACTTGTCAAGACACGTTCAGAATAGTTTATCACAAGGATATTGACAAGACCGTTACTGAGGGAGAAGTCAAAGCTAAGTTCAAGGAAAACGGACTTGACGGAGAGTACAGTATGCCGGTAAATGGCGAGTTTGGCTTGAAATTCACTTCAAGTGCTGATGTTATGAGCGAATCTGACGTAAGGTTTGAGAAGATGTTTTGTGAGTACTATAATGCTGCTCAATCGAAAAAGAAAATAAATTCTCTTATGGACATGGATATCGCTCCTGCTGACGAGATAGAGGCTTATGAGCAGAACTATCAGAACGCTTATGGTCATAAGATAGGCGGCTATCCTGCTTTTACGCAGTGGGACCCTCGTAAGGAAGATACCAAGTATGACTTTTTGCTTTTGCAGCTTGACAGCGAATTCGGCAATGGCGATGAGAAGATAATGTGGGGAGATGCAGGTATCTGCGGATTTTTCATAAACAGACAAAAGCTTAAAAATCTCGATTTTGATGATGTTATCTATAATTGGGATTGCTGTTGATAATAAATTTAGAAAGGAATGATCTAATATGTCAAGAGCATTGATAATCGGTGCAGGCGGAGTTGCAGGTGTAGTTATACACAAGTGCTGTCAGAACAGCGAGGTATTTACTGATATCTGTATCGCCAGCAGAACAAAGTCAAAGTGCGATAAATTCAAGGAGGAACTTCAGGATAAGACAAAGACAAATATCACAACTGCACAGGTGAACGCAGACAACGTGCCTGAGCTTGTGGCTCTTATGAAAGAATATAAGCCTGATATTTGTATCAACGTGGCTTTGCCTTATCAGGATCTTCACATCATGGACGCTTGTCTTGAGTGTAAAGTAGATTATGTTGACACAGCGAACTATGAGCCTGAGGACACTGCAAAGTTTGAATATAAGTGGCAGTGGGCTTACAGAGAGAGATTTGAAAAGGCTGGTATCACAGCACTTCTCGGATCTGGCTTTGACCCGGGTGTAACAGGCGTTTTCTGTGCATATGCTCAGAAGCATTATTTTGATGAAATAAACTATATAGATATCCTCGACTGCAATGGAGGCGATCATGGCTATCCATTCGCAACGAACTTCAATCCTGAGATAAACATAAGAGAAGTTTCCGCAAAGGGTTCTTATATTCAGGACGGCAAGTGGGTAGAAACTGAGCCAATGGAGATAAAGAGAGTTTATAACTTCGATCAGGTTGGCGAAAAGGATATGTATCTTCTTCACCACGAGGAGCTTGAATCACTGGCTCTCAACATCAAGGGTATCAAGAGGATTCGTTTCTTTATGACATTTGGTCAAAGCTATCTTACACATCTTAAGTGCCTTGAGGACGTGGGCATGACATCTATCGAGCCTATCGACTTTGAGGGCAAGAAGATAGTACCGCTACAGTTTCTTAAAGCAGTTCTTCCTGATCCAGCTTCACTCGGTCCAAGAACAAAGGGTAAGACAAATATCGGTTGTATCTTCCAGGGCAAAAAGGACGGCAATGACAAGACATATTACGTTTACAATGTATGCGATCATCAGGAGTGCTATAAGGAAGTCGGTTCACAGGCTATCTCCTACACAACAGGCGTGCCTGCAATGATAGGCGCAATGATGATACTCACAGGTAAGTGGAAAAAGCCGGGTGTACACAATATAGAGGAGTTTGATCCGGATCCATTCATGGACGCACTTAATAAGTGGGGTCTGCCTTGGACAGAGAACTTTGATCCTGTTCTTGTTGACTAATAGGATAACAAAAAATGATGATCGAAGAAGCATTTGCAAGATACCTCGGACAAGAGGTGCTTGTGTATACAGTTTCGCAGGGAGGCTCTCTTTCATCAGTTATAGACTGCACACTTCAAGAGATAGGCGATGGCTGGGTGAGAGTTACTCAGGGTGATGACAGAAACGAAAGTATCGTGAATACAGCCAATATCATCAGGATAAGAGAGTATCCACGAAACAAAAACGGCAAAAAGAAAATGGTTTTTGATTAAAGGTGACGAAAAGTGAAAACCAAAACAAAAAAAATGATAGCACCAGTTGTGATAGTTGCTTTGATATCTATTTATTATATAGCTATTGGCGTTATTTTTGCATATATGAATGGTGTTCCTATGCTTGCAAAGATAATTGCTCTGGTAGTTCCTGCCTTGCTGTCAGGCGTTGCGATAACGGTGCTTATTCAGCGTATAAAAGAAATAAAGAAGGGCGAAGATGATGATCTTAGTAAATACTGATTATATTTCCGGCAAAAAGCTTGAAATGCTTGGGCTTGTCAAAGGCTCAACTATCCAGACCAAAAATGTTGGAAAGGATATCATGCAGAGCTTTAAAAATCTTGTTGGCGGAGAACTTACAGCCTATAATGAGATGATGAATGATGCAAGAGCTCTTGCCACGAAGAGAATGGTGGTTGAAGCTGAACAAATGGGTGCTGATGCAGTAGTTAATATAAGATATGCTTCATCTGCTATTGCGGCAGGCGCGGCTGAGGTCATTGCATACGGAACAGCAGTAAAATTTATGGGGGACGAGTAAATGATATTGATGATAGACGATGTTAAAATGGTAAATGCTGATATGTTTTACCCATATGTCAGCAAGGCGCTTGCTCATGATATGGATTCTATAGCTAACGGCGACAAGCTTTATGAGAAGCTCTGTGAAGTCGAAGAACCGCTTGAAGTAATGATACATGACTTTGACGATATTCCTGAGGAGAGTCTTGAGTTTGCCAAGGGTGTTCTTAGTGTTTTTATGGACGCAAGAATGAAAAACAAAAATATTACAGTAAACTTTATCAACGATGGTTCATATAGATGAGCCGTGGAGGAAAAGAATGTTTGATATTTCTAAGGTGAAAACCCCTTGTTATGTTGTTGACGAAGCAAAGCTTCTAAAAAATCTGACTATCTTGGATAATGTCATGGAGAAAACGGGTTGTAAAATACTTTTGGCACAGAAAGCTTTTTCCATGTATAGCACATATCCTATGATATCACAGCACTTGAAAGGCACTACCGCAAGCGGTCTTTATGAGGCAAAGCTTGGCAGGGAAGAGTTTGACGGAGAAGTTCATGTTTATTCTCCTGCATACACAGAAAAGGACATGAATGAGCTTGTTCAGATATGCGACCATATCGTGTTCAATTCACCAAAACAGTGGCAGAAATTCAAGGGCATTGTTGAAAAAAGCGACAGGAAGATATCCTGTGGAATAAGGTGCAATCCTGAGTATTCGGAGATCGAAACGGATATCTACAATCCATGCTTCAAAAATTCAAGGCTCGGAACAACTTTAGATAATTTTGATGACAGTCTTATTGATGGCATAGATGGTCTGCATTTTCATACTATGTGTGAGCAAGGCTCTGATGTGCTAAAAAGAACGATACCACATATTGAGGAGAAGTTCGGCAAGTATCTTTACAATATGAAATGGATAAATCTTGGTGGTGGACATCACATAACCCGTGATGACTATGACCTAGATACCCTTATCGAGTGTGTGAATTATCTTCATGACAAATATGGTGTTCAGGTCTATCTCGAACCGGGCGAGGCTGTTGCACTTAATGCAGGATTTCTTGTTTCAGAGGTGATAGACACGGCTAAAAACGGCATGGATCTTGCTATCCTTGACGCATCAGCAGCCTGTCATATGCCTGACGTTCTGGAAATGCCTTACCGACCGAATATCATCGGTTCAGGGCAGGCAGACGAAAAGGCTTACACATATCGCCTTGGCGGTCCGACCTGTCTTGCAGGAGATATAATCGGGGATTATTCCTTTGATAAGCCGCTTAAAGAGGGTGACAGGCTTGTTTTCTGTGATATGGCTATATATTCCATGTGTAAAAACAACACTTTCAACGGAATGCCTTTGCCGTCAATATATCTTCAAAAGCTTGACGGCGAATTGGAGCTTATAAAAGAGTTCGGCTATGATGATTTTAAAATGAGATTATAAGAAAAAGCGGTCTGATTTTTGGTCAGATCGCTTTGTTTATGTTTTATTTATGTAAGGCAGTGTTTTTCGATTTCTTTCATAACGCTGTTGTCATTGTTTGAGCCTGTCATGAAATTTGCTACCTTTTTAATAGACTCGTGTGCATTTGACATTGCAAAGCTGTAGTAAGAATTGTTGAGCATATCAACATCGTTAAGATAATCACCGAAAGCCATGGTTTCTTCATATCGTACTCCAATGCGGTTTTCTATGGTTCGCAGTGCAGTGCCTTTTGTTACGCCCTTATTCATTATATCCGTCCAGTATTTACCTGAAAGCTGCACGTTGAAATTTTCGCCGAAGCGTTCTTCAAGCTTGCTGTAGCCGTCATTTTCAATGCCGCTTTCTTCAAAAACGGCTATCTTGAAAACATCATCGTCAACAAGGGTGAGATCCTCCATCTTTACTTGATTTACATAGTATGAAGCTATTTCTTGGTGCTGGCTATCATTTCTTGAGTTATGCCATGTGCCATTTTTTCCGCAAAGAAGAACTGTAAGTCCTAATTTCTCGCAAAATCTAACAGCTTCTTTAACGGTATCCTTTGGCAACACTGAAACCGAAAGAAGTTTTCCTTTATCAACAACATATGCACCATTGTCGCAAATAAATGTCATGTCGTCAAGATATTCAGAAAACTGTTTTTTTAGCGTGCAGTAGCTTCTGCCACTTGAAATAACAAATCTGATATTTTTATTAAACAGCCGTTTTACTATGTTGTCAAAATTTTTGGGAAGCTGCTTGTTATCGTCAAGCAAAGTGCCGTCCATGTCAGTTGCAATAAGTTTTATCATTGTTTTCCTCCGTGATCATTGTTATGCTCAGACATTCATATTATAATGTATTTCTATACTATTTTCAATTATTTTTGATTTTTGACAAAAAACTTTGTCGATTTTAATATATTTATTCCATATAAACAAAAGCACATTGAGATTATTGTACAGTTAAATTATTTGAACATACATAAAATGTAAATTGTTTTACGTGATTATTACAAAAGTGAAAAATAGCTGAAATTTCAGCTTAATTTGTTGACATTAAGGTTCAATGGGAGTAAAATATACTTTGTTCAAGGAATATTGCCTTTAAATTAGTTGGCTAGTTTGAGGAAAGTTTTGTGTATTTCACTGAAAAGGTTTTAATATGCTTGACTTTTATCAGAAAAAATTATACAATATTCTTTGCGACTGAATAAAGTAAATTGAAAAGGAGATATAAATGAATAAGGTCATAACAAAGATCCGCAGCGGAATAGGCGGATATCTGAAAGATAACATCTTGTTTCTAACATTTGTATTTGCATCTGTTCTGAATGGATTTCTTCTTAGAGCATTTACTGTTAAGTTTAATTACAGCCAGATAAAACCGCTCATGGCTGATATGGCAGTTATACTGTTGCTTGCTCTAATTTCATATGTGTTTAAAAAGCCAAGAAAGCAATTTGTATATTTGCTTGTACTCACCATAATTTTTTCTATTCTTTGTACGGCAAATTCTATATACTATACAAATTATAAGTCGTTTATCTCAGTGTCGCTTATTTCAACGGCTTCACAGCTCGGCGGAGTAATGGACGCTGTTACTGAGAACATCATGGAACCAAAGGATCTTATTTTCCTGTGGGATATCCCTGCGATCATAGTTGTGTACATACTTCTTAAAAGACGTACAAGAGATTATATCACCGAGGTCAAGGAAAAGAGAAAGCGCCGTGGATATGCTCTTGGAACATTTTGTGTTTCTATAGGTCTTGCAGGAATTTTCTGTTCAACACTTACCGGCACTGATTATTCAAGACTCGCTAAGCAGTGGAACAGAGAATATGTTCTTGGCACTTTTGGTCTTTACACATATCAGTTCAGCGATGTTATTTCCTGCACTCATGCGAAAATAAATATGATGTTTGGCTATGAGGAGAGCGAGGAGGTTTTCAATAAGTTTTATGATGATAAGTCGAAAACTGAGGAAACTTCAGAAAAGAGTAACAAGTACACAAATATTTTCAAGGGTAAGAACGTTATAGTTATCCACGCTGAAAGTTTTCAGCAATTTTGTATGGATACATATATAAACGGAGAAGAGCTTACACCTAATATGAACAAGCTTGCGAGAGAGGGTCTTTATTTCTCAAATTTCTACGCTCAAGAGAGCGTGGGAACAAGCTCAGATAGCGAGTTTACCTTTGCTTCTTCACTTATGCCAGCTTCAAGCGGTACAGTTGCTATCAACTATTGGGACAGAGATTACACAACTACCCAGAAAATGCTTAAGAAGAAGGGCTATTATACTTTCAGTATGCACGGCAACAACGGCTCTTACTGGAACAGACTTAATCTACATCATTCCCTTGGTTATGATGATTTCTTTAACTATAACAAAGATTTTAACATTGATGAAACTATTGGTCTTGGTCTGTCAGACAAATCGTTCTTCAGACAGGCAGTTCCAAAGATCGATAAGATAAACAAGGAGCATGATAAGTGGTATGGTGCGTTCCTTATGCTCACAAACCATACGCCGTTTACTGACATTGAGCGTGTGAGCGACTATGAGGTAGATTTCAAGTATAAGATGTACAACGAAGAGGACGGGATGTATGAGGAAAAATCTGCACCGTTCCTTGAGGGCACAAAGCTTGGATCTTATTTTAAGTCTGTTCACTATGCAGATCAGGCTATCGGTCAGTTCATGACAGAACTTGACAATGCAGGACTTCTTGATAACACTGTAGTTGTTATTTATGGTGACCATGACGCAAAAATAAAGGCAGAGGAGTATGACCGATATTTCAACTATAATCCATTTACTGATTCTGTGCTTACAGAAGATGATGAGGGCTATGTTCCTGTTGACGATTTCTACTACAATCTTAACAGAAAAGTGCCTTTTATAATCTGGTCAAAGGACGGCGGATATAAGCCTACAGAGGTCAAGCAGATAATGGGTATGTATGACGTTCAGCCAACACTTGGAAATATGTTTGGCTTCTCAAATGTCTATGCACTCGGTCATGATATCTTTTCTGTTGCTGATAACGAGGAAAATGTTGTTATCTTCCCAAACGGCAATTTTGTAACAGATACTGTTTACTATGATAGCCAGAAAAACACATATTTTGATCTTACGGATTACAAAAATGTGGCAACGGCGGTGTCATGCAATCAAGTATATAAAGATGATCCTAACCCAGTGTATATGGACAACGATCAGGGTCTGTTCAAGACCACTGTGAATGAAACGTACTGTCAGGATTCTTGTAATGCACGAATAAACGATGGTGTTGTGGACGAGGATTATATCAGTAACTATTCAAATTATGCCGAGGAGCGAATTAACATCTCCAATGCTATAATCTACTATGATATGATATATAAGACCGACCACGGTTTCAGCAACAACAATATGAACAGTGACAATTCATCGTCAGGTGCTAATTCTGTTTTTGCACCGCCTGAGAATAAGAGAACATTTGGCAGACACGCTGCATAATAAAAATCGGAGCAGAGTATGACACTCGGCTCCGATTTTTTTGTATCTTAAAAAGCATAAAAAAAAGACTAGCGAAGCTAGTCGATTTTTTGGAATATTCAAGCATTAAGCTCTTTCTACCTTACCTGAACGCAGGCATCTTGAGCAAGCGTAAATGTGACAAGGAGTGCCGTTTACAACAGCTTTAACTCTCTTTACATTTGGCTTCCAAGTTCTGTTTGTTCTTCTGTGTGAGTGTGATACCTTGATACCAAAAGTAACGCCCTTACCGCAGATCTCGCATTTTGCCATTACGCTGCACCTCCTTTACCCTTAAAAATGCAATACTATTATTCACAATATTTAATATTATAGCATAACTGAAAAGAAATTGCAAGGGCTTTTTGAGATTTTTTTTGAAATTTCCGTAAAATCGCATATATTTATCGTTTTCGATTAAAAATAAAGACAAAATGCCTTGAAATTTCATTGAAAATAGTGTATAATTACACTTGTGATTTGTGTAATTTTGTTTTGAAATGACAGGAGGTCATGAAAATATGGATCCGCAGAAAATTCTTGATTACGGTGCAAAGCTCATCGTAATTTTCATGTGTATACCTATCCATGAGTACGCTCACGCATGGGCGGCAACAAAGCTTGGGGATGATACTCCACGTTATCAGGGTAGACTTTCCCTTAACCCTCTTGCACATCTTGACCCTATTGGTGCATTGTGCATATTCTTCATAGGTTTTGGTTGGGGTAAACCTGTTCAGGTAAACCCTATCAGGTTTAAGAATTACAGGAAGGGCATGGCACTTACGGCAGCCGCAGGTCCTATCTCAAATATCATAATGGGACTTATCGGAATAGTTCTTTATAAGCTTTTCTATGTTCTTTATATAGTGCATTATTCTATAGCTCTTTACTATGTGTCGCTTATATTGTATTACTTTACAGCTATAAACGTGGGACTTGCAGTGTTCAACCTTATACCTATCCCGCCGCTTGACGGTCAGAAGATACTTTCTTACTTTACAAGCAGTAAGGTAGATCGCTTTATGGCGCAGTATCAGAACTATATCGCTATTGCATTTATGATACTTGTTGTAACAGGCGTTCTTGATACGCCTATAGGTTGGTTGCAAAATGGTATGTTCTGGATAATGGATAAGCTTACGTTCTGGGTTGACCCTATACTAAAAGCGATATTTTTGAAATAAAACTGTTCATGAAAGGAAAAACGTAAATGAGTGCTGCTCAGTTCAAGCTGGATATGTTTGAAGGACCGCTTGACTTGCTTCTTCACCTTATCAGCAAGCACAAACTGAATATTTACGATATTGAGATATCTTTGCTCCTTGAACAGTATATGGACTATATCAATGATCTTGACCACGAGGATTATGAGGATGCCGCTGATTTTCTTGAAATGGCGGCACGCCTTATATACATAAAGACCTGTTCGCTTTTGCCTCATGACGAGGAGTCAAAAGAGCTTAAAAAAGAGCTTGAAGGCAGGATCATCGAGTATTCTCTGTGCAAACAGGCTGCACAGACTCTCCGTGAAGTTTACGTTGGTGACCTTGTTTTTATAAGGACGGCGATAAAACTTCCTGTAAACAAGACCTATACCCGTGAGCATGACCCTCAGTGCCTTTATGACGCTTATATGGGCATATCAAAGAAAGCCCGTGAGAGCGTTCCGCTGAAAGCGAAGATGTTCGAGCCGATAGTTTCACATAAGATAGTATCGGTCACATCAAAGATAATCCATGTCCTTAAAAGACTATATAAGCATGGTGAATGCGATATGGGCGACCTTTATGACGGCATGACGGAGAAAAGCGAGAAAGTCGCTACTTTTCTCGCTATATTGGAGCTTACAAAGTCTGGCAGGATATTTCTCAATGACGATAATTCAAAGATTTTTTTCAACAAGGCTTCAAAGAACGAAAAAGTCGAATCCGACTTCGATAAGCCCGTTGTTGTCGAAAGCGAAACGACAGAAGCTGTCCCCGAGCCTGAGCCTATAGAAAATATACTTGACGATGAGCCTGCAGATGAGATAGAAGAAGTTGCTGATGTTGACTCAGAGCGTGAAGAAGCTTCTCAGTCAAAGCGGTATATATCTGCAAAATCCGAGCGCATATCAGGTGAAGTCATTGCGGCGTATGCTCCTGTGAAGTCAGCTGAGGAGGTCATGGCAGAAATGGAGCAGATATCTGAAAAGATAGACAGTGTTGATGTATATACCGAGCCTGTTATGGCAAAGCCTGATGAAGCCGCTATGGAGGAAATTAAGCTCTTGGAACAGCTTGCGGATATCACCCCTGACACAGTGTTCAAGCCTAATTACTGGGCAAAAAGAAGATATTATTGGGGATATGCACCTGTTGGCGATGACGGAGGCAATAATTACTGGTGCTACGGATAAAATAAGAAAAGGGATAATCTATGGAACATTCAAATATACAGGCAGCCGTCGAGGCTGTGCTTTTTGCAAGCGGAGAGCCTGTGGAGAGCGAGAAGCTATGCGAGGCAGTTGGTATCGTCAAAGATCAGCTTGAGGAAGCTCTTGGCTCTTTGGCAGATAAATACAGCAAGGCTGAAAGCGGAATTACGATTCTGAGCCTTAATGGGTCATATCAGCTTGCCACAAAAGAAGAGCTTGCGACATTCATTAAGGCGGCTTTGGAGATAAAGAAAAACTCTGTTCTTAGCCCTGCGGCAATGGAGGCGCTGACAATAGTCGCATACAATCAGCCTGTAACAAAGGGCTTTGTGGAGCACGTCAGGGGAGTTGACTCCTCGGGAGTTGTAAATTCTCTTGTGGATAAGGGTTTGCTTGCAGAAGCTGGCAGACTTGACCTGCCTGGCAGACCTATTGCATACAAGACGACGGACAATTTTCTCCGTTGTTTTAGGCTGTCAAGCCTGGACGATCTGCCGCCTATCCCTGATAAGCAGGAGCAGATAACCATTGACGAGATAACAAAAGAGAATGATACGGAAGAATAAAGTATGACCGTGAGGGGAGATGATAACGATAATTGTTTTATGGATACTGCTTGGTATTATAGCGGTTATTGTTATCCTGCTGCATTTTTCCATTACGGCACAGATAGATCTGAATAAAAAAGGCTTTGATCTTAAAGTACGGTATATGTTTTTTGACATTTATCCACGAAAGCCTAAGAAGAAAAAACAGAAAAGATCAAAAAAAGCTGAACTGCCTGAGGATAGTTTTGATGATTTTGAGGAGTTTGAGGACAATATTGAAGAAAGCTTACCTGTCCCACAGACTGATGATACGCCTGATAAAACAGGAGAAGTGTCCGAGCAAATCGTTGAAGCTAAGCCTGAAAATATAGCAAAGAATGAAGCAGATGAAAATGTCAGCGTGTCTGAGGTAGAGGATAAGCAGGAAGATATCTCTGATATTGATACTGATACCAAAGTTGAAGCTGGTGCAGAGGACAAACCCGAGGAAATAACTGTGAAGCATGAGAAAAAGGGCTTTGCCGGAAAGCTTTTTCATAAAAAGGATAAGGGTGAAAAGAAGCCGGTTTCTAAGTCTAAAGGTAAGAAAAAAAGCAAGTTCTATGAGCTGAAAGCGCAGTATAAAAAGGTGAAGCCTTATATTCCAATGGGTTGGAAATATTTTAAAAAGCTTCTGAAAGCTATACGCTTTACAGACACAAGGATAGTTCTTGACGTTGGAAAAGAGGACGCTTACGAAGCGGCTATGCTATACGGCAAGGTGCAGGCAGGGCTTTTCAATACCATTGCAATACTTGCGGGTGTTTTTACAGTAAAGCTTAAAAAAGCTGATGTGAACTGCATTTTTGATGAAAAAAAGTTCGGATATGACGTTCATACTTTAGTCAGGGTAAGACCAAGCACTTTGATAGCAATAGGGTTTTGCACGGGCGTTAATTTTCTTAAAATATATCTTTCAGGCAGACATAAGAAAAAGCGTGCTGCCAAGCGTCGCAATAAAGAGCTTGCGGCTAAGAAGAATGAAGTTAAAGCAATAAATTGAAATACGAAAGGTTGAGAAAAATGAGCGAAAGTACAAAGATCGAGGGACTTGTTAAAACTGCAATGGACAAGGTCCGTGAAATGGCAGACTGCGAAACTGTTGTGGGCAAGCCAATCGTTACCGCAGATGGTACTACTATAATCCCGGTTTCAAAGATATCGGTTGGCTTTGCGTCGGGTGGCTCCGACTTGCCAACAAAAAGCACAAAGGAAACGTTCGGCGGTGGCTCAGGCGGAGGAGTAACTATCCAGCCTATCGCTTTTATCGCTGTTTACAAGGGCGAAGCAAAGCTTTTACAGCTTTCAATGAATGCGACAAAGGAAAACGCTATCATAAATATGGTACCTGAGGTAATAGATAAGATAACAGATTTTCTTGGCAAAAAGTCTGACGACGAGAACGAAGACGAGGAATAATTTTACTGAATTTTAAAAGTGTAAGTGAGCAAACTAATCCTTGAAATTGATTTTAAGGGTGTGGTTTGTTTGAAATGCGTGGCGGTATTTATTTGTACGGTCATGATGATGTGCTTTTGCTGTATGAATGTCAGTGCTGACGATCTCAGTGAGATATCCGCAAAGAGTGCTATAGTTATAGACGGTGAAACAGGTGATGTGCTGTTTGAAAAAAACGCTTATGAAAGGCGTCCGATGGCAAGCACTACCAAAATAATGTCTGTGCTTCTTGTGCTTGAAAGTGGTGAAGATCTTGACAAGCAGTTCGTGGTAGACAGCGAAGCTATAAAGGTCGAAGGCTCGTCCATGGGTCTTCAAGATGGTGACAAAGTCACTCTGCGCGATCTATGCTGTGGCATGCTTCTTCCAAGCGGAAATGACGCTGCAAATGCTGCTGCGGTAAGAGTGGCAGGAAGTATCGGCAAGTTCGTTCAGCTTATGAACAAAAAGGCTGAACAATTGGGGCTTAATGATACTCATTTTGTAACGCCGTCAGGGCTTGATGATGATACAGATGAGCATTATTCCACTGCAGCGGATATGGCAAAGCTTGCGGCGGAAGCAATGAAAAATGAAGATTTCAGGGCTATATGCCACCTTGAAAAGGTTGAGTTGTGCTATGGAAACCCACCGTATGACCGCTGGCTAATTAACTCAAACAAGCTTTTAAAAAGCTGTGAGGGTATTGTGGGCGTAAAAACGGGGTTTACAGACAAGGCGAGGAGATGTCTTGTTTCAGCCTGTGACAGAAAGAATAAAGAGCTTATATGCGTTACCTTGAATGCTCCTGACGATTGGAATGATCACTCAAAGCTCTATGATCATTGCTTTGATTTTGTATCAAAACAAAAGCTTCCGCTGGATAAAAGCAGTTTTGGTGTTGCAGTTGTTGGCGGAGTGAGCGACAGTGTGAAATGTAAGGTAGGACATGCAAGTGCTGTCCTTTTGAATGGCAGGGCTTACAAAGTCAAGACAAAGATATATCTGCCAAGGTTTGTTTATGCGCCTGTGAAAAGTGGAGATAAAATAGGGCTGGCATTGTTTTACTACAATGATGTGGAAATAGCCCGAACTGATATCACGGCGGTGGAAGATGTGATGCTTGCAGAGCCTGAAAAGCCAGATATATTCCACTATTATCTAGATAAGCTGAAAAAATTGTTTGCATAACGGCTCAAAGTGAGCCGTACATAAATAAGGAGAAAATATGGAAAAGATTCGTATACAGAAAATAATGTCTGACAGTGGTGTTTGTTCAAGAAGAAAGGCAGAGGAGTATATCTCAGAGGGAAGGGTAAAGGTCAATGGCAGACCTTGCAAGCTTGGCGACAAGGCTTTGGCAGGCAAGGATATAATCACCCTTGATGGGGAAAAAATATATGTTGCCAAGAAAAGACAGCTTTATTATATCATGCTCCACAAGCCAAGAGGATATGTTACTACAATGAGCGATGAGCTTGATAGAAAGTGCGTAACCGAGCTTCTAACAAAAGTGCCTGAAAGAGTTTATCCTATTGGCAGACTTGACAAAAACTCAGAGGGTCTGTTACTTTTCACAAACGACGGAAATTTTGCCAATGATATCATGCACCCTTCAAGGCATGTTGCTAAGACTTATCGTGTTACAGTAAGACCTGACATAAACGATGAGCAGCTCATAAAGCTTGCTTCAGGAGTTGAAATAGACGGCAAAATGACGCAGGAGTGTTCAGTTGTTGTGCTCGACAAACAGCCTGGCAGGGTTGTGCTTCAAATGACTATCCATGAGGGTAGGAACCGTCAGATAAGAAAAATGTGCGAAGCTGTGGGACTTGAAGTCGCAAGACTAAAGCGCACTGCCATCGGTCCGATTAAACTTGGTATGCTAAAACCAGGTGAGTATAGAGAGCTTAAACCTGACGAGCTAAGGGCTTTAAGAAATGCTATCACCAAGAAATAACACTCACAGAGGGTCTCTTTATGTCAGGAGACCCTTTGCTATTGTGCAAAATGCTTAATAATATGCGTGTATCGATATTGATTATGCTACTAAACGTAAAATATGCGGAAATAGGTCAATTTACTCTTGTAAATTTGGCGAAAAAATAGTATAATATTAAGTGTATAAATATGATAAAATCCAGTAGTTTTGCGTTATTTTATCACAAAAATTATTTGAATGGAGGAAACTGTATGTCTGATTCAATTTCTACTCTTGCAGAGCTTAAAGCTGCGTCACAGACTCCTACTGCTGCAAGAAACAGGCTGACATATTTGTTTGACGAAGGAAAATTTACAGAGCTTGACGCTTATGCTGCTGCGGGTGACTCCCTTGCTGGAGTTATTACTGCTTTTGGCTATGTTGAGGGTAATCCTGTATATGCTTTTTCTCAGGACGTGACTGTTAAGGACGGTGCTTTGACAGAGGCACAGGCAAAGAAAATAGCAAAGGTTTATGACCTTGCTGCTAAGACAGGAGTTCCTGTTGTCGGAATATTCGATTCTTATGGTGCTGACGTAAGCGACGGTTCAAAGGCTCTCAATGCTTATGGTGAACTGCTTATGTGGACTTCTAACCTTTCAGGTGTTGTTCCTCAGATAGCTGTTGTCGCTGGCACTTGTGCAGGCTGTGCAGCAATGCTCGCTGAGTCTGCTGACTTCACTGTTATCGCTAAGGACGCTGAGCTTTATGTTGCACCAAATGCAAACATAAAGAACTCTGCTGAAAATGCTGCTGAAAACGGCACTGCTGCTGTTGTTTGTGAGGACGATAAGGCTGCTGTTGAGGCTGCAAAGAATATACTTACAAAACTTCCACAGAACAACCTTTCACCAGTACCAATGTATGAATTTGCTGATCCAAATGAGGCTGTTGGTGATGACGCTGATGGCATTGCAAAGGCTGTTTGCGATGGCGACAGTGTAACTGAGCTTAATGCTGAGTATGGCAAGGCTTCTTATACAGCACTTGCAACACTTGGCGGTGCTACAGTCGGCGTTGTTGCTACTAACAAGACAGGCGACAAGCTTACGTCTGCTGATTGCTCAAAGATCGCAAGATTTGTAAGAACTTGTGACGCTTATGCTATCCCTGTTGTAACTTTTGTTGATACTGAGGGATTCAAAGCTGATGATGAAACAGAAGCTTACGGCGCTGTTAAGGATATGGCAAAGCTTTGCCACGCTTACGCTGAGGCTACTACTATTAAACTTGCTGTTGTTACAGGTAAGGCTTATGGTCCTGCATTTATTGCACTTGCTGGTAAGGGTTCAAATGCTGATCTGTCATTTGCTCTTGATACAGCAGTTATCTCTGCACTTGCTCCTGTTACTGCTGTTGAATTCCTCCAGCATGATGAGCTGAAGGGTGCTGCTGATCTTACTGCTGCAAGAAACACTCTTGCTGATAAGTTTGCTAAGGAAAATGCATCTTCCGCTGTTGCTGCAAAGAACGGCTGTGTTGACGGCATAATCGCTAAGAACGAGATCAGACAGACACTTATGGATTCTATCGAGGTAATGGCTGGAAAGAGAATTTCCAGACTGCCTAAGAAACACAGCAATATTCAGTTGTGATAAACATATCAAATTAAAAAGATTGGTGGTTTTTTAAGATGAAAAGATATAATATTACAGTAAACGGAAAAGCTTATGACGTTGCAGTTGAAGAAGTTGGCGGAAGCACCGCTGCTGCTCCTGTAGCCGCTGCCCCTGTTGCAGCCGCTCCTGCTGCTCCAGCTCCAGCCGCAGCACCTGTTGCAGATGGCACAAAGGTAACAGCTCCAATGCCTGGTACTATCCTTGACATCAAGGTAGCTGTAGGTGATACTGTTAAGTCTGGTCAGGCTATTTGCGTATTGGAAGCTATGAAAATGGAAAATGACGTTAACGCTCCTTGCGACGGTAAGGTACTGAGCGTTAATACAACTAAGGGCTCTGCTGTTGAGACTGGTGCAGTTCTTGCTGTTATCGGCTAATAACATTCCTGAAAAATAACGAAAGGATCGATTTAAAATGGCAAAGCTTAAAATAACTGAAACTGTCCTCCGTGACGCTCATCAGTCACTTCTCGCTACAAGAATGTCAATGGACGATATGCGTGAGATACTCCCTGAAATCGACAAGATCGGTTTTTATTCTGCTGAGTGTTGGGGCGGTGCTACATTTGACTCATGTATCAGGTTTTTAAATGAAGATCCATGGGAAAGACTTCGTATACTTAGAAAAGAAATGCCTAACACAAAGCTCCAGATGCTTTTCAGAGGTCAGAATATGCTTGGCTACCGTCACTATGCTGATGACCTTGTTGAGTATTTTGTACAGAAGTCTATTGCAAATGGTATTGATATCATCAGAATTTTTGACGCACTGAACGATATCAGAAACCTTGAAACAGCTATCAAGGCTGCTAAGAAGGAAAATGGTCACGCTCAGGTTGCTATCTCGTACACACTTGGCGAGGTATTTACTCATGAGTATTACATGAACTATGCAAAGCAGATCGAGAATGCAGGTGCAGATTCTATCTGTATCAAGGATATGGCGGCTCTTCTGACTCCATATGAGGCTGAAACACTTGTTAAGGACCTCAAGTCAGCAGTTAAGATCCCGATCCAGCTGCATACTCACTACACATCAGGTCTTGCTTCCATGTGTATCCTTAAGGCTGTTGAGGCTGGTGTTGACGGCGTTGATACAGCAATGTCACCACTTGCTCTTGGTACATCTCATGCGCCAACTGAGTCTATCGTTGCCACATTCAAGGGCACTGAGTATGACACAGGTCTTGACCTTGTTAAGCTCAACGTGATAAGAGATTACTTCATGAAACTCAGAAAGAAGTACATCGACAACGGTCTGCTTGACCCATCAATGCTCGCTACAAATACAAACGCACTTCTGTATCAGGTTCCTGGCGGAATGCTTTCAAACCTCCTTTCACAGCTGAAACAGGCTGGCAAGGCAGATCAGCTTGATGATGTTCTTAAGGAAGTTCCAAAGGTTCGTAAGGACGCAGGTTACCCACCACTGGTTACACCTACATCACAGATCGTTGGTACACAGGCTGTGTTCAACGTAATCATGGGCGAGAGATACAAGACAGTTACTAAGGAGTTCAAGGGACTTGTTAAGGGCGAGTATGGTAAGACACCAGTTGCTATCGACCCAGAGTTCCAGAAGAAGATTCTTGGCGACGAAGAGCCTATCACTTGCCGTCCTGCTGACCTTCTCCAGCCAGAGTTTGAAACAATGAAGAAAGAGGCTGCTGAGTGGACAGAGCAGGAGGAAGATATCCTCACATATGCAATGTTCCCTAAGGTTGCACCTAAGTTCTTCAAGGACAGACGTGATAGAAAATACGGCGTTGACGGTAAGCACTCAGACGCTGAAAATAAGGTTCACCCAGTTTAATAACAATTATCCCACAGTTTCGGCTGTGGGATTTTTTTGTCTGTGGCTCTTGAAAAATCTGTACATTTGTGCTATAATTAATATACATTTTTTCGGGAGGACGCCAAGATGAACAAAAAGGAAATAAATGAAATTAAGAAGAATTTCAGCGATGACTGCGGCTTTTTCACCGTGAACCACGTTGTTACGGCATTTGTGGACGCTGAAAAGAACATAAAGTGCAAGACCAATCAGCTTTACAACACTATTCCGCAGGACGAGGCGGAGCTGATAATGATAAACCTGAAAAAGGTACTCAGCGGCTCTATAGGCAAAAATCTGCTGGAATATTCGTTTCCGAAGGACGCATATCTTGAGGGTGGCGCACAGCCTTTCATGTATGAAACATTGCAAAGCAAGCTTGTTGACGAAGAAAAGGTTGATAATTTTCTCAACGCCATAGTTGAAAAGGTTGAATATGTGTCAACATATACCATTTTCATGGCACATTGTACATATTCTGTGCTGAAAAAGAACAAAATGGACGAGTTTGAGGACGAAGCTGACACTGATTATAACTTTATTGTGACAGCTCTTTGCCCTGTAAATCTGCGTATTGACGGGCTTGTGTATGATGAACAGGACAACTCTATCGCTAAGAAAGAGTCATGCGACAGAATTGTTGAACTGCCAAGTGACGGCTTCCTGTTCCCTCTTTTCAATGACCGTGCACCAGATATCAACGGCGTGCTTTACTACACGAAAAACGCAAAAAAGCCGAACACTTCCGTTGTGGAAGAGCTTTTGGGCTGCGAGTTCTCAATGACCTGTCAGAACGAAAAGGAAACTTTCAAGGATATTCTCACAAGTGTTGTGGGTGATGAGCTTGATTATGACCTTATCACTATTGTGAATGACAAGATTTCCACATTTGTTGACCAAAATGCTCATGAAACTGAGATACCGACAATTGACGAACATAAACTTTCGTCCATTCTGTGGGAAGCTGGAGTTAGTCAGGATAAGCTTGATAATCTTCCTAAAGTTTTTGACGCTGCGGCTGGCGGAAAGCCACTCACAGCGGTAAACCTTGTGGAGAAAAGGACCGTAGTTTCTGCTCCAAGCATAACCGTAAATATCGGCAAGGACGCAGTTGACAAGGTAAAAACTCAGATAGTCGATGGCAGAAAATGCCTTATAATCAATCTTGATGACCCTGAGATAGAGGTCAACGGACTTGAAACTACAATAAAATAGGCATAAAAAAAGGCAGCTCCACGCTGCCTTTTCTTTATATAAGCTCGCCAAACGAGAACTTGCCGTTTTCCAGTATCAGATAGCTGTGTGCTGAATTTTCTTTCGGTATGGAAACAGAACCGGGGTTTATATAGGTGTAATCGCCGCAGTCTTTAATAACAGGTACATGGGTGTGACCGTGGAGCAGAATATCGCCCTTAGACAGCGGTGGCAGATTGTCGCAGTTGAATTTGTGACCATGTGTGGCGAATATCCTCAGTCCGTCACAGCATATATAAGCATATTCCGCCATAACAGGGAAGTCAAGCACCATTTGATCGACTTCTGTGTCACAATTACCACGCACGCACAGAAGCTTGTCTTTTAGCGGATTGAGCATGGCTATCACCTGCTTTGGTGCATATTCCTTTGGAAGGTCGTTTCTTGGTCCGTGATAGAGGATATCACCCAAAAGAATTAGTTTTTCTGCGCCGTTTTGCTCAAAGGCTTCAAGCATTTTTTTGCACCAGTAAGCCGAACCATGAATGTCTGACGCTATCATAAGTTTCATATTTTACACTCCTTTATTTAATGATCTCAGATGCAAGCTTGTGCAAAGATACATACTCTGGCTTTATTTTGTTATATATATCGCAGCCTTTTTCCTTTTTGAACTCTTTTACCATTCTGATATAAAGCTGCTGTTTTGTTGTGGCGTCAATGACTGCTTCTCTTATAAGCGCCAGTTCGTCTTTGTTGCATTTGCCGTCGAGTAGCTCATCAAGTTTTACGGATAGTACATCATGGTAAACAACCTTTTCAGCTTTCTGAGCCGTCATCGGTTTATCTTCATCAGCGGTGGATGTATTTTCGGATTCCTGTAATCCTTTAAGTCGCAGATATCTTGGTCTGAGAAGCTTGTAAAAATCTGTAGCCTGCTTTTTATATACCTTTGCAAGAGAGTTGTGAAGCTCTTCTTTTGTGTTAGACTCAGCTATAAGTTTGCTGATCTCTTCTATTTGCTCTTCACTGCAAATGTTTGCAAGTATGCTTTGGAGATCGTTGTTTTTTTGTGCGGTACACTTTTTTCTACCCTTTTTCACTTTGACGATAGTTTCAACAACAGGATCACTTTCTACTTCGACATTATCAGGTGCACAGGCTTCTGGTTCTTCTTCGACCTCTTCTGTATTACCATTCATATTTTCGTTTAGTGTAACAGAATAATCTATAGCCGCAGACTCAGGATTTGGCTCATCAGCTTCGTCAAGAGTTATCTCTGACTCTGTCTGAATTTCTGCTGTTTCTTGTATTTCCTCTTCTTTTTCGACTATATGTTTAGTCGATTCCTCATCTTCATTGTTTTCGGTTGGATTAACCTTATGATTAGCAAAATTAATAGCGGTTTGTATTGTCCTAGTTCTGTAGACCATAGCATTTGGGCTGTCAACATACTTACCGTGCCAGAAATCATGAAGAAAGTCAAAACCTCTGTCATTGCTGATAACAAAAATATTCGTATAAGTATCCTTGGCTACCAGATAACCCAGAAGTGTTGAAAGCTGAAAATCCAGGGCATTTTTGCCACCAACGTTTACCTTGAAGTATTCAATATCAGCCTTTGATGTAAGAACTTTCTGGTGCATTTCGAAGTTAATGGTATCGGAATTTTCACTGTAAAAAATTATGACGGTATCAGTTTCAGTTAAATTGTCTATGCCTTGAAGTCCTTTGGATTTGACATTTTCAAAGTCTACCAAATAAATTTTCATGTTGATCTATCCTTTCTTTTTGTGTCGTATAAGTGTCGTAGCAGCAATAATCACAATTAGTCCCCCTGCCGCAGTTGCTGTCATAAGTATGGCATTTTTGCCTTTTTCATCGTTCTTGCTGCTGTCAGGAACGATCTCCTCATAGGTATAAGTTTTTGTCCTTAACACCTTGTCTATACAAGAAGCAATAAGTGCATGACCTTTTTTATTAGGGTGTATATCAAAGTCATTTATGTTGGTCAGTTCCTTTCCGTGACCGCTGAATTCACTAAAAACATCTGCCACTATGTATCTCTCATTTTCATTTTCGTCAGTGGAGTGTTCTTTGATAATGTTGTTAAGTTTTGAAATTTTATCCTTTGATATACTCTGGAAAACAGCAGCCGCAGTGAAATTATCAAGCGGGTCATATAGTGTCTGAACGATTATTTCGCCCTTACTTTTAGCTTCAACAGCGTTAATTATATCATCTAGAGTGCTCGTAAAATTTTTCAGCGCCTTATCCATATCATCAGACATATCCTTCATATCCATTGCAATGCCAATAATATCCTTGGTTTTATCCATCAAATCAGACATTGTGCTTTTAGAAGTAATGCCCAGATCATTCATCAAAAAATCTATGAAAAGACCAAGAATATCATTGCCACCTATGGATATAATAACAGCGTCGCTGTCTGCAAGGTCAGCGTCAAATTCGCCTGAATTAATGCGGTCAAGAAGCTGTTGTGAAGTGTCGCCCACAACAGCAGAGTTCACAAGCTTACAGCCGCCAGCGTCTTTAAGCTCAGCGTCATACTGGTCGTGAAGAAGATTTGCATAAGACGCACAAGAATATCTGTTTTCACTGTAGCCTTCCAGACCATAGCCAGCGGCGATTGAATCCCCAAGCACAAGTATATTAGGCGGAACATTTACTTCATGCTTTATAACTTCAGCGTTACAGGCAAGAGGTGTGGCACATGCCATAACGGCTGCCGTGAAAAAAGCCGTTAATTGTTTTAACATCTTATCATCTCCTATATGAGTATATTAACCTTATTATATAATATATTGTACCACATTCAGGACAATTGTACAACATATTTTTTGAAATTTCTTGACTTTTTTAGCGTGTTGTGATAATATATAATAAAAGAATATGAAATCAGTTTGGAAAGCGAGATTTATTATGACTGACTATTATTACCCTGTCCTCAGCGATGAAACGAGCCTGCCTTTGTATGTGCTTGGAATCGGTGCGAGAGATAGAGAATTTCATTTTGTAAGAGAAGATGGCTATCCTAATCATCAGATAATATACTGCACTCGTGGTCAGGGTCACATTATATTTGATGGTCATGAGTATGATATAAAGCCGGGGGACGCATTTTATCTGCCGCCTTCTGTGCCGCATGAGTATTATCCTGTTGGTGATATATGGGAAACCCACTGGATAACCTTTGAGGGCAGGGAAGCAATTGAAATTCTCAAGCATATCAAGCTTGAGAAAGCTAAAGTGTTTCACATAAATGATATCAATGCTGTTGATGCCATATTTAAGAAGATACTTTACCTTATGAAGACTAATTACTACTACTGTGGTCACCAGTGTTCGGCATATCTATATCAGTTTCTTATTGAGCTGCACAGAGTCGTAAACCTACAAAATGGTAGTCAGGACGGACAAAAACTCAATCAGCTGCAGCCTGTAATTGATTATATTGATAAGAATTTCAGAAAAGAACTTACACTTGTGGAGCTTGCTGATCTTATTGACCTTTCACCGCAGTATCTTTGCAGACTTTTCAAGGAGTGTCTTAGTCTAAGACCTTTTGAGTATCTAGCAAGAAAGCGTATACAGCAGGCAAAGCTGCTTTTATTGGAGGATAAGCTTAACATCAATGAAATCGCTGCGGAGGTAGGTTATAACGATTGCAGTTATTTTTGTGCGGTGTTCAAAAAGCATGAAATGCTTTCCCCAGCAGAATTTCGTTCTCTTCATAAAAAAGCAGGTAATTAAAAACATGATGCCCCACGGAAATGGATTCCGTGGGGCTTTTTTTATAATATAGTTCCGCCTCCGATAACGTATTCGCCGTCATAGAAAACCACTGCCTGTCCCTTTGAGATAGCTTTATGAGGTTCTTTAAAAGTCACGAGTACCTTGCCATCATTCATTGGTGAAACTGTACATTCAGCGTCCTTTTGATGATAACGTGTCTGAGCAGTGCAGGTTATAGGCTCTGTGAGGGCGTCAAACGGAATAAAGTTCACATCTCCTGCCACAAGGCTGTCACTGTATACTTCATCAGCCTTGCCCATAATAAGCCTGTTATGCTCCATATCTTTTGTAACAACGAAAAGCGGTTCGCTATATGAAATGCCTACGCCCTTTCGCTGTCCAATAGTATAGTGTATCAGACCTTTGTGTTTACCAAGCTTTGTGCCGTCAGAAAGAACGATATCTCCCGACTGCTGTTCACCGCAGCGTTTTGTGATAAAGCCTGCGTAATCACCGTCAGGGATAAAACAGATGTCCTGAGAGTCAGGCTTGTCTGCATTTATAAGCTTGTTTTCTTCTGCGATATTACGGATCTTGTCCTTGTGCATCTCGCCAACGGGGAAGAGAGTGTGAGCAAGCTGTTCCTGCGTCATGCTGTAAAGCACATAACTTTGATCCTTTGACCTGTCAGGTGAACGTTTCAGAAGCCACCTGCCTGAATTTCCGTCATATTCTTTGGCAGCGTAATGCCCTGTAGCTATATGGTCAAAGCCCAGCAGCTTTGCACGCTCATAGAATTTTGCGAATTTCAGATGTTTGTTGCACTCGATACACGGATTAGGCGTGCCGCCTGCCAGATATGTATCAACAAAATTGTCTATAACATAGTGCTTAAAATCATCAGAAAAATTGAATACATGGAAATCAATGCCTAGTTTAAAAGCAACAAAACGTGCGTCCTCTACATCATTGAGAGAACAGCACGTTCTTGTTTTATCCAGACCGATGTCCTCATTGCTGTAGAGCCGCATGGTAGCCCCTGCCACGTCATAACCCTCATCAAGAAGGAGCTTGACCGAAACAGAGCTGTCAACGCCGCCACTCATTGCCACAAGAACTTTATCAGCCATTGCAGTTCTCACAATCAGGAGCAGACTGCTTACCTACGAACGGAGTTGGATCGATACCCTGTCTTTTATAGTAGTCAGAAACAGCGGCTTTCATTGCTTCCTCAGCAAGAACAGAGCAGTGGAGCTTTGCTGGCGGCAGACCGTCAAGAGCCTCAACAACTGCCTTGTTTGTAAGTTTCAAAGCGTCCTCAAGCTTTTTGCCCTTTATCATTTCTGTAGCGATAGAAGATGTGGCAACAGCTGCACCGCAGCCGAAGGTCTTGAACTTAACGTCAGTTATAACGCCGTCATTGACCTTAATGTACATTTTCATAATATCTCCGCACTTTGCGTTGCCTACCTCACCAACGCCGTCAGCGTCCTCTATCTCGCCGACATTTCTCGGATGTGCGAAATGATCCATTACCTTTTCGCTGTATATCATTTTTTATTCCTCCTAGTCAAGTGTATAGTCGTGAATATTTTCAGTTCTGCAAATTCTTTCCCAAAGCGGTGACATACTTCTCAGGTGCTTTACGATAGGCGGAAGAACCTCAAGAATGTAATCAACGTCTTCCTCGGTGTTCTCGTCATTGATAGAAAGTCTGAGTGAACCGTGTGCTACCTCGTGAGGCAGACCAAGTGCAAGAAGAACGTGTGAAGGGTCAAGTGAACCGCTTGTGCAGGCTGAACCTGATGATGCGGCAACTCCCTGAAGGTCAAGTGAAAGCAGCAGGCTCTCGCCCTCTACTCCACGAACAGATATGTTTACGTTTCCTGCAAGTCTGTGTTCGATATCACCATTTAGCCTTGACTCAGGAATCTTGAGCAGACCCTCGATAAGTCTGTCTCTCATCTTTCTGACACGCTCGTTCTTTGCAGGGATATCCTTTACGGCGTCAGTGATAGCAACGCCGAGAGCAACGATAGAAGGCACGTTCTCAGTACCTGCACGCTTGTTTCTCTCCTGTGCTCCGCCGTAGATAAGGTTAGGCAGATTGATGCCTGTCTTTACATAAAGTGCACCAACGCCCTTAGGAGCGTGGAGTTTATGTCCTGAAAGTGAAAGCATATCAATGTTCATATCTTTTACATTGATATCCACGTTTCCAACAGCCTGAACAGCGTCAGTGTGGAACCATACGCCATGCTTGTGACATACTTCACCTATCTCAGCTATTGGCTGGAGAGTGCCTATCTCGTTGTTTGCTGTCATTATAGTAACAAGGCAGGTATCCTCACGGATAGCGTCCTCAACCTGCTGTGCGGTAACAAGACCCTTGTCACCTACAGGAAGATAAGTTACTTCAAAGCCAAGCTTTTCAAGATACTGACAAGTATGCAGTACAGCATGATGCTCAAAAGCAGTTGTGATGATATGCTTTTTGCCTTTCTTTTCGCCCAGCTGTGCACAGCCTCTTATAGCCCAGTTGTCAGACTCAGAGCCGCCAGCAGTGAAATAGATCTCGTTGACCTTCGCACCAAGAGCGTTTGCGACCTGTTCTCTTGCTTTAAGAACGGCTTTTGCACATTCCATTCCCAAAGAATATATACTTGACGGATTTCCGTATAGCTCAGTGAAATAAGGCAGAGCGGCGTCAAGAGCTTTCTGAGATACTCTAGTCGTAGCTGAGTTATCTGCATAGACAAATCTCTTTTCCAATTAAATCATACCTTTCATATATAGATTTCTATTTTATTATATACTAAATTACTACAAAATGCAATAGTTTTCCCTAACTTAATAAAAAATTAATATTTATTTAATTCTATTTATACTGTTTAGAGCCCATTACTGCAAGTTCGTCGCAACGTTCGTTTTCCGGATGTCCTGCATGGCCTTTTACCCAGTTGAAATTGACCTTATGCACCTCCAGCAGATCAAGAAGCTTTTCCCACAGATCACTGTTTAGAGCCTTTTTCTTGTCCGATTTCACCCAGTTGTTTGCACGCCATTTTTTTGCCCAGCCTTTTGTAACAGCGTCGATTATATACTTTGAGTCGCTGTAAAGCTCTACCTCACATGGCTCTTTCAGTGCTGAAAGAGCAGTGATAACAGCGGTTAGCTCCATGCGGTTATTGGTAGTTGAAGGGTCGCCGCCCCAAAGTTCTTTTGATGTGCCTTTGTATCTTAGTATAACACCATATCCACCCGGTCCAGGATTTCCAGAGCAAGCACCGTCAGTGAAAATTTCTATTTTCTTCATTTATTTATCTCCGTTTTTGTGATGATTATTATGCAAAACATATTATACTACATTTCTCTCGTTTTTTCAAGTACCCCACAAGGTTTAATATTTTAATATTTATCACTTTTGAAATGTTCAAATTATACAAATGACTTGAATGTCTTTGTATAATTTGAGAATTGACTTAAAGGACATTAAGCTTTATAATTGTAGTGTAACATTGGTTGTTAAGACAGAAAATCATTTGATTTGGAGGTCAATTATTTTATGAAGATCAAGAAGATTCTTGCATTGGCAGTAGCGCTTACATCTGTTTTTGCAGTTGCAGGTTGCGGCTCCACAGGCGACAGCAGTTCAAAGGTATCAACAGTAAAGAAAGTTAAGGTCGAGGATACACAGGAGATAGAGGCTATCCCTGACGACGCTCAGAAAACTATCCGTTGGATGGGTACATATGACCTTAATCCTAACGAGAAAAAGGGCGAGGATAAGTCCGTTGAGATGACCCTTTTCAACAACAAAGGTGGTAAAGTAGAGTACACAAGAGTAACTGATAGCGAAAAATTTGACCAGCTCGCCAGTGCTATCATGGCTCAGCAGAATGTGCCTGATATCTTCAAGTATGAGTGGATGGCTTTCCCTGCACAGGTGCTTAAGGATATGTATCAGCCTGTTGACGATATTGTGAACTTTGACGATCCGCTGTGGGCTGATGTGAAAACAACTGCTGACAAGTTCGTTATGGGCGGCAAGCATTATGTTGCTCCTATAAGCTTCACAGTCGGCACACTTATGATGTATGATCAGGACGTTATCGACGCTGAGGGTCTTGATGATCCATATGAGCTATATCAGAATGGTGAGTGGAATTGGGATAACTGGTATGACATGATGTCGGAGTTTGTTTCAAATGCTCCTGCTGATGTTGAGAGATTTGGTATCAATGGTTGGTTCCAGACACAGGTCATTCAGCAGACCGGTAAAACAATGGTAAACTATGACGGAGAGAAGTTCACAAACAATATAAATGACCCTGATATCGAAAGGGCAGAAGATCTGCTTTATCAGGTAGGTAAGAACAACCTTGTAAACGGAAACTGGCTTGGCAATGCAAAGCAGGCACTTAAAGACGGCAATCTGCTGTTCTACTGCATGGGTACATGGGCTATGACAGGAAATAACGGACCTTCTGACGCTGACACTTGGAGAGTGGTCCCTGTTCCGTCTGATCCTAACACTGATGAAAAGTACATGACATCTGATATGACGGCATATATGTGGGTAAGAGGTTCAACAGCTAAAGAGGCTGTAAAGTGTTGGTATGAGTGCTGCAGAATGGCTAACACAGATGAAACATATAAGGAAAACGGCAAGGAGAAATTCCTCAACGCTAACCCTAACTGGACAGAGGATATGTATCAGGTGATCGTTGACTGCTCATCTTCTGAATACAATCAGGTGTTTGACTACGGCTACGGAATTTCTTCCACAATGTCTGACGACAATGCAAACGAAGACGGCAACTGCGTAACAAGAAAGCTTTATGAATACACAAATAAGGCTGACGAAAACGGCAAACAGTTCTCATGGACAGAGCTGAGAGAATCATACTCCGCAACTGTTGACGCTGAGCTTAAGACTATCAATGATGCTGTTGTTGCATTCAATAAGAAAAATTCATAAGAATACTTTACAAGACTTCGATTTTATCGGGGTCTTGTTTTTGCATAAAAATATGGCTCTGAGAGATACATTTCTCAGAGCCATATTTTTTATGTTTAGTTGTCCATTCCCTCACGAACGGATTTGATAAACTTGCCAACATATTCAGGAGCGTCTTTGCCGTGTTCCTCAACTATCTTGACAACAGCACTTCCCATGATAACGCCGTCAGCGTACTGGGACATTTTCTTTGCCTGCTCAGGATTTGAAATTCCGAAACCAATACAGCAAGGACAGTGATCGTTGTTTCGGATAGGTGCAAGCAGCTCGTTAAAGTCTGTTGTTATCTCAGAACGCATACCAGTAACGCCCAGTGAAGATACAACATACAAAAAGCCCTTTGATTTTTCAGCTATCATTTTTACACGCTCGTGTGAAGTTGGTGCTACGAGGAAGATAGTGTAGATACCATTTTTCTCAGCTTCGCTCTGAAGCTCTTCACGTTCTTCAAAAGGCATATCTGGAACGATAACGCCGTCTATCTGAGTTTCTTTGCAAAGCTCAAAGAATTTCGCTGTTCCGTACTTGAATATAGTGTTTATATACATCATCAGAAGCATAGGCTTGTCAGTCTGTGTGCGGAGTTTTCTCACAAGGTCAAATATCTTGTCAAGATTCGTTCCGCCGCTCAGTGAACGCAGAGAAGCTTTCTGTATAGTCGCACCTTCTGCGATAGGGTCTGAGAATGGCACGCCTATCTCGATAATGTCAGAGCCGTTCTTGTACATTTCAAGAACGCACTTTTCTGTTGTATCCATGTCAGGGTCGCCTGCTGTGATAAATGTCACAAGCGCCTTTTTGTTTTCTGCTTTGAGTTTTTCAAAACAAGCGTCTATCTTATTCTTCATTAAGGTCTACCTCCCTGTATCTTGCTATTGAGTATACGTCCTTGTCGCCTCTGCCTGAAAGGTTGATGACAAGTATTGAGTCCTTATCCATTGTAGGAGCGATCTTAAGCGCAGCGGCAACTGCGTGTGATGACTCGATAGCAGGGATTATACCCTCTGTTCTTGAAAGGTACTCAAAAGCACAAACCGCTTCTTCATCGGTTATGTCAACATACTGCGCTCTGCCGATAGAGTTGAGATATGCGTGCTCAGGTCCGATACCTGGGTAGTCAAGACCTGCGGAAATTGAGTAAACAGGGTCGATCTGACCATATTCGTTCTGCAAGAAAAGCGATTTCATGCCGTGGAATATACCAAGTGAACCTTTTGCAACTGTAGCCGCATGGTCAGGTGTGTCAATGCCTCTGCCTGCTGCTTCTGCACCAACAAGCTTGACTGACTTGTCTTCAATAAAGTTGTAGAATGCACCCATAGCATTTGAGCCGCCGCCTACGCAGGCAACAACGCAATCAGGAAGCCTGCCCTCTTTTTCCATAAGTTGAGATTTTATTTCGGCACTGATAACTTTCTGAAAATCTCTAACCATTGTAGGGTAAGGGTGAGGTCCCATTACAGAGCCTATGCAGTAGAAAGTTGTGTCGATATTTGATACCCAATCTCTGAAAGCTTCATTGATAGCGTCTTTCAGCGTAGCAGTACCGCTTGCAACGCCTGTTACCTTTGCACCAAGAAGATTCATTCTGTAAACGTTAAGGGACTGTCTTTTCATATCTGTCTCGCCCATGTAGACCTCACATTCCAGACCCATAAGAGCGCAAACTGTAGCGGTAGCAACACCGTGCTGACCTGCACCGGTTTCGGCGATTATGCGCTTCTTGCCCATTTTCTTTGCCAGAAGTATCTGACCCAAAACGTTGTTTATCTTGTGTGAGCCTGTGTGGTTAAGATCCTCACGTTTGATGTATATTTTAGCTCCGCCAAGATCTTTGGTCATCTTTTCTGCATAATAAAGCATTGACGGTCTGCCTGCATAATTGTGGTAAAGCTCTTTAAGCTCTTTGTTGAACTCAGGATCGTCCTTGTATTTATCGTAAGCTTTTTCAAGCTCGTGAACAGCAGTCATGACAGTTTCAGGAATATATTGTCCGCCAAATTCGCCAAATCGTCCAATTTTACTCATTTATATCCTTCTTTCGGTATTATTTCTGATAGTTTCAACTATCCTTTTTATCTTGTTTTCGTCCTTGAAGCCATCGGTTTCCACTGAACTTGAAAAGTCAACGCCATAAGGTTGTACCTTTTCCATAGCAGAGCAGATGTTATCCTCGTTCAGTCCACCTGCAAGGAAAAACGGCTTTGATATGTTTACCTGTGAAAATATATCAAGGTCAACACGCTTGCCAGTCCCACCGTAATTGCCTGCTGAAAAGCTGTCTATAAGCAGTTTGTGGACGGGAAGTGCGTCAGCTTTTGCAATATCATCAGCATATTTCACACGAACGGCTTTCCATATCTCACAGTCGCAGTTTTCACGGAGCTTATCAATATACTCTGCGTTTTCCTCACCATGAAGCTGAATAACATCAAGCTTCTGTGCAAAGCTTTTCAGAATATTCTCTATAGGCTCGTTTACAAAAACGCCCACTCGTTTGATTTCCTTATTAAGAAGAAGTTCAAGATCGTAGAATGTGTCAATGTCTACCGTGCGTTTAAAACCCTCCGACAGTATAAAGCCTGCATAATCAGGATGGTATGTGTTCACATAAAGAATATCGTCCACACGGCGCATACCACATATCTTGATTTTTGTCATTTATACGCCCTCTCTCAGTTCATGGAGAGTTGTACCGATATTGCCGCTTCTCATAAGCGTTTCACCTATAAGCACAGCGTCCGCACCAAGGCTGCGTACCTTTTTCATATCGGCATTTGTTTTTATACCGCTCTCTGAAACAAGCACTGCATGGTCGCCTACTATATTGCTGAGCCTGCCCGTAGTTTCAAGGTCAACGTCAAAGGTGTAAAGATTTCTGTTGTTTATGCCAAGCATATCAGGCTTAAAACAAAGCGTCTTTTTATACTCGTCCTCGTTGTGCACCTCTACAAGACATTCAAGGTCAAGCTCGTGTGCAATGTCAGAATATTCTTTCATTTGACCCTCGCTGAGTATTGCCGAAATAAGCAGCACTGCATCAGCACCTAAGGCTCTTGCCTCGTAGAGCTGATATTCGTCGATAACGAAGTCCTTGCGTAGTATCGGCAGATTCACAGCCGCTCTAATTGCTTTGAGATATTCCCCGGAGCCTTGAAAATAATGTTCCTCAGTAAGACAGGATATTGCATTCGCACCGTTTTTCTCATACTCGCAGGCGGTTTTCACAGGGTCAAAATCAGGGCAGATAAGTCCCTTTGACGGAGAAGCTTTCTTGACCTCGCTTATGACTGAAAGGGTATCACGCTTGATGGATTTTGAAAAGGAAACTGTCTGATACTCTTTTTCGGCTGCCATGTATTTGATATCTTGTCTTGATATTATTGATATATCTTTTTCAAGCTGTTCTTTTCTTTTGTCGCAGATATTGTCTAGTATCATTATTTATCCTCTGTTAGTAAGTTCAACAAGTTCTTCAAGCTTTTTAAGAGCCTTTCCGCTGTCTATCATTTCAGCTGCAGTCTTTACGCCCTCTTCGATGCTGTCGCATTTGCCGCAGATATAAAGTGCACAGCCTGAGTTGAGAAGAACAATATCTCTCTTTGCACCCTTGATTGAGCCCTCAAGTATACCTCTTGTGATAGCTGCGTTGCCCTTTCCGTCCTCGCCAACGATGTCAGCAAGCTTTCCTCTTTTCAGACCGAAGTCCTCAGGCTTTATCTCATACTTGATAAGCTTTCCGCCGTTTATCTCGCAGATAGTTGTTGGAGCTGAGATAGAAACTTCGTCAAGTCTGTCGTTGCCGTAAACGAGCATTGCTCTCTTTATGCCAAGATTCATAAGCACCTTAGCCATTGGTTCGAGTAGATCAGGATCATATGTGCCGAGTATCATGAAGTCTGCTTTTGCAGGATTTGCGAGAGGTCCGAGAATGTTGAAAACAGTTCTTACACCTATCTGCGCTCTTGTAGGTCCTACAAATCTCATTGCTGAGTGATATGACTGTGCAAACAGGAATGAAAGACCGATCTCGTCAAGGGACTTTTCAGCCTGCTCATGTGTTGACTGAATTTTAACTCCAAGAGCCTCGAGAACATCAGCCGCACCGCTTTTTGAAGAAACGCTTCTGTTGCCGTGTTTTGCGACTTTCTGTCCTGCTGCCGCAATTACAAATGAAGAGGTTGTGGAAATGTTGAAGCTGTTTGAAAGATCTCCGCCTGTGCCAACTATATCAAGAGTACCCTTGACATTGACCTTTGACATTTTTTCTCTCATTACCTTTGCAAAGCCTGTTATCTCGTCAATAGTCTCACCTTTCATTCTCAGAGCTGTGAGCAGGCAGGCGATCTGAGCATTAGAAGCTCTGTCGCTCATGATGATATCCATTGCTTTATAAGCTTCGTCCTCAGTGAGTGACTTTCCATCGCATACTATTTTGAGATACTTTTTAAGCTCAACTCTTTCGCTGTCAGGAAGAGCGGCGGACTTTGTTTTTGTGGTCTTTATGCCAGCGATATCGTTCAGGAAGTTTTCGATTATCATGTTTCCAACTTCGCCAGTGAGAACTGACTCTGGGTGGAACTGAACGCCGTAGGTCGGGTGTTCTCTGTGTCTTATTGCCATTATCTGAGCTTTATCGTCAGTTGCAATAACAGACAGGCAGGTAGGAAGTGAAATGCTGTCAACAACAAGTGAGTGATATCTTGCGGCTTTTATTGTGCTTTTCAGACCGCTGAAAAGTGGGTTTGCAGTGTTAAGATTGATATCTGTCTGCTTGCCGTGAAGCTGCTGCTTTGCGTGAACTATCTTTCCACCGAATGCTTCGGCTATCGCCTGGTGTCCTAGACAAACGCCAAGTATAGGGATCCTGCCACTGAATGTCTTTATGACCTCTTCGGAAATTCCTGCGTCCTTTGGATAACCAGGACCAGGGGAGATGATGATAGCCGCAGGTGACATTTTTTCGATCTCTTCTATGGTTATCTCATCATTTCTTGCTACTGTTATGTCTTTTGTGAGTACGCCTACAGCCTGATAAAGATTGTAGGTAAAGCTGTCATAGTTGTCAATAAGTAAAATCATAGTAATCTTCCTTTACAGTACAAACTTATCAATGAAAGTTTTGTCGTTGAAGTAGTTTATGCCGATAGCATTCCTTATTTCTGAAACAGTTTCGTTTGAAACCTCTATTGCACGTTGTGTGCCTTTTTTAAGTATCTCTATGAGCTGCTCTTTGTCTTTCTCATATTCCTCACGTCTTGCTCTGATAGGTGCGAGAAATTCCTGCATAACGTTGTTAAGGAACTTCTTACATTTCATATCGCCAAGGCCGCCACGCTCATAATGTTCTTTCATCTCTGCGAGGTTCTTATAGTCAGGGAAGTATTTAGCAAAATCTTCGTCCTTGCTGAATGCGTCAAGATAGATAAATACCGGATTGCCCTCTGTGTGACCAGGGTCGCTTACATTGATGTGTGTAGGGTCAGTGTACATTGACATTATCTTGTTTTTCAGCGTCTTTTCATCATCTTTAAGATAAATGCAGTTGCCAAGAGATTTGCTCATCTTTGTGTTGCCGTCTGTACCAACAAGTCTGTTGCAGCTTGCGTTGTCTGGGAGAACAGCCTCAGGCTCAACAAGTATATCGCACTTATAAATTCTGTTGAAGCTGTTTACTATCTCTCTTGCCTGTTCAAGCATTGGAAGCTGATCTTCTCCAACAGGAACATACTTAGCCTTGAATGCTGTGATGTCTGCTGCCTGGCTGATAGGATATGTCATAAAGCCAACAGGAAGGTTTCTTTCAAAGTTTCTCATTTTTATCTCAGACTTGATAGTAGGGTTTCTTTCAAGTCTTGACATTGTAACGAGGTTTGAATAGTACATTGGAAGCTCATAAAGTGCTGGGATATGTGACTGAACGAAGAATGTTGTCTTGTCAGGTTCAAGCCCTACCGCAAGATAGTCAAGCATTACCTCAAGAATGTTTTGTCTTATCTTCTCCGGATTGTCAGCGTTATCTGTAAGTGCCTGAAGATCGGCTATCATAACGAACTGATCAAATTTTCCTGTGTTTTGAAGTTCAACTCTTTTTCTGAGAGAACCTACATAATGACCTAGGTGAAGCGATCCGGTTGGTCTATCGCCTGTAAGAATAATATTATTGTTCATGTTATTAACTCCTTTTAAATTATAATTTGCTTGCTTCTTTTATTGCATTTATAACAGCCATTGCCTTGTTGCATGACTCCTGATATTCGTTCTCAGGAACTGAGTCTGCAACAACTCCGCCTCCTGCTTGGATATAAGCCTTGTTATTTTTGAAAAGCACTGTTCTTATAGCGATACAAGTATCCAGCGAACCGTCAAATGCAAGATAACCAACTGTTCCGCCATAAAGGCCTCTTTTTGTTGTTTCAAGCTCGTCGATTATCTCCATTGCTCTTACCTTCGGTGCGCCTGAAAGAGTGCCGGCAGGAAGAACTGCCATAAGTGCGTCAAGAGGTTTCTTATCTTCTCTCAGTGTACCCTTTACATTAGATACAAGGTGCATCACCTTTGAATATCTTTCAACTATCATCATGTCTGTAACAGTTACGGAGCCGAACTCAGAAACCTTTCCTATGTCGTTTCTTCCAAGGTCAACGAGCATTGTGTGTTCAGCTCTTTCCTTTGGATCGTTGAGAAGCTGTTGTTCATTGCGGATATCTTCGTCGTAGGTCGCTCCACGCTTGATAGTGCCTGCAATTGGTCTTGTTACTACCGTTCTGTTTTCTACTGATACCAGCATTTCAGGTGAAGCGCCTGCAACAGCATAATCATTGTGCTTAAAGTAGTAAAGGTAAGGTGACGGATTAGTGGAGCGGAGCATTCTGTAAACGTCAAAGCTGTCAGGCGGATTGTCTATCTCAAATCTCTGTGACGGAACTATCTGGAAGATGTCGCCCTCTTTGATGTATTCCTTAGCCTTTTCAACGTTTGCAAGATAATGTTCCTTTGTGATGTTGGATTTTACTGTGATGTTGTCCTCCATTGTCTTTGGAGTTTTCATAACAGGCTTGTAATTTCTAAGAGTTTCAACTACTTCGTTGCATATCTTTTCACATTCTTTGTATTTAGTTTCAAGATCATCGCTCTTATTGATGTTGAGGATTATTACAGCCTTGTTTGAAAGGTGATCGTAAGCAACGATCTTTTCAAAAAGGTGCAGGTCAGCGTCAGGAAGCTTAAGATCGTCCTCAGGTGGGTTGCACAGTGTTTTCTCAAAGTATCTTATCATATCATAAGCGAAAAATCCTATTAGACCGCCTGTGAGCTTTGGATAATTATTAAATCTCGGTGACTTGTGGCCTTCGATTATCTCAGAAAAGAAAGCGATAGGATCATCGACTTTTACCGTTTCATCAGCCTTGCCTTTCTCCTTAACAGTAACAACGTGCTTGTCAAGAATATATTCGCATTTAGGATCAATGCCCACATATGAATATCTGCCCCACTGGTCTTTATTATCTACAGATTCAAGAATGAAACAATCATCATACGCCTCGTGCAGACAGTTAAAAAGTTGTATTGGCGTACATGAATCCATGAGGAGCTCATAGAATACAGGCACAGTCTTGTAGTTTTCAAAAAGTTCCTTTACTTGTTCAATAGCAGGGTACAGCATAAATATTCCTCCTAAATGCTTTTTTGTCGTAAAATTGACAATAAAAAAAGTCCTGTCATCACACATAACATCTAGTTATGGGACGATAGAACCGTGGTGCCACCCAATTTCCCGATAATAAATTATCGGCTCACAGATACGCATTCTGACTGGCAGAAATCAATATCCTGTCCTTTAACGCAGGAATCACGGCGAGTGATACTCGAATAAACTTTCACACCGCTCCTCACAAATCCATTCATCTGAAGAAAATGTATCAGCTCACACCTACCGCTGACTCTCTGTGACCTTTTGCATCAAACTACTTACTTTTGCTCATAGGATTTATCGTATTAACTTTAGTTTTATTATATTCCTCTGTTTCTAAAATGTCAATATCAGAAAATGTAAATATTATTGCTATTATGTAAATATTCTTTTGCAATTTGGATTTATACCAAAATAAATAATTTTAAATTTTCAATATTCCTTGCATTTATAAATAATGTAGTGTATAATAAAGTAATAGTTAAGGTAATTGAGAAAGGAAAATATATGAAAGTACAAACTAATAAGAAATACACCACAATTGCATTTTATGCAGTTATCGTTATTGCTATAAATGTGCTTTTGGTAGTGGCTGTATTTAAATTTAATACGATCTTAAAGCTTATTTCCACACTTGTTTCTGCACTTACGCCTGTTATAGTTGGTCTTGTGATCGCATTTCTTATAAATCCTATAATGGTGAATTTTGAAAAGCTGTTCAGAAATAAAGTGGTAAAAAATCCAGCTAAGAAAAAGCTTACCAGAGCCTGCTCAGTAACTGTAGCGTCACTTGTTTTTCTGGGGATAGTTGTTGGACTTACTTATGTTGTTGTTCCAGAACTTATAAATTCCATAATTGATATTTTTAACAATGCATCTAACATCGTTGTTAAAGTGCAGGGTTGGATAAATAAGCTGTTTAAAAACTATCCTGATATCGAAACAATGGCTACGGAGAAACTCAAAGCTTTTTCAACTGATTTGGGAACCGTTATCGAGAAGATACAGCCGATGTTTGAAAATATTCTTTCGGGTGCATGGGGCGTTATCACTGTTCTTAAAAACTTTGTATTTGGATTTATCGTTTCTATCTATATGCTTTGCAGCAAGGAAAAGCTTCTTGCTCAGGCTAAGAAGATAATCATTGCAAACACAAAAAAGTCTACATGTGAGAAGATCATGAGAGTTTGCACTGAAACAAATAAAGTTTTTGCAGGTTTTTTGAGCGGAAAGATCATTGACTCGGCAATAATCGGAGTTCTTTGCTTTATAGGTCTGACTATCATGAATATGCCTTACAACATCATGATAAGTGTTCTAGTGGGTGTAACTAATATTATCCCATTTTTTGGACCGATAATCGGTGCGATACCATCAACTGCACTTATGCTTTTTATTGATCCTAAAAAAGCCATTATACTTCTCATTTTCATAGTTATTCTACAGCAGTTTGACGGCAATATCCTTGGTCCTAAGATACTTGGTGATTCTACTGGGCTTCCTGGTTTTTGGGTGCTGGTATCACTGTTCTTCTTTGGAAATTTGTTTGGGTTCATAGGTATGGTCATTGCAGTTCCGACTTTTGCATTGCTTTATACTTTTACACGAGAGAGCGTTGTTCAGCGTTTAAGAAAGAAGAAGCTCCCTGTAGATACCGACTATTATATGGAGGATGTTGAGCATTTGTATAAGAAAAATGAAAAGCGTATTCCGCTTACGCCTGAACAGCTTGACGCCATGGTCATTCCAAGTGCTGATGAGGTAAATGAGGTCAACAGAGAGGATGATCCAGAAATAGTTGACGATCACAACGAAAATAAAGATCAGTAAACGCAAAAGAGCGGCCTGTTCACAATTCATAGTGAGCAGACCGCTTGTTTTATTTCATGTATTTTTTCTGTATTTTTGCAATATGTATCACAGAGTATATTACTATAAGTGCAATAAGTATTGTTAATGTGACCTTGAAAACAGACGATTCAAAGTATGACTTAGCTATTTTAACCTTCGCTTTGACTTGAGAACGTTCTACTTTAGTTGTGGAAACGAGATCTATAGTTGCAAGCACCTCACCTTTGTAGACAAGTTCCATTTTACCAAGCACATCGCCAACTTCAACAGGTGCAACAACGTTGTCATAAACGGTTATTTTCTTTTCCACATCATTTACTGATATATCTACAGGCCACAGCCTTGTAAAACCATTTGCAGGTTTTAGATTTGCATAATCTATGCCGTCACCGTAGCTTACCTTTACATCACGGACTTCGCTGTTTTTGTCCACAAAATCCGTTGCTACAAGACTTGAAAATGCCCATTTGTAAAGGCTGATGTGATCAAGGAGGTTGTAGTAAACATTATCTCCACCATATATGGAATCAGGATCTTCCTCGCCCTTCTTCACATCTTCTTTAAGCTTATCCATTGGTGCACCCATTGTCACAATAAGATATGTGGTGCCTTCATATTCCGCATATGAAGCTAAACATCTTCCAGCGGAGTCAAGGGTGCCTGTTTTTATGCCTTTAGCATAGGAGTAGTAATAATCGGTCATTGAGTCAAGCATAAGGTTTGTATTATAAATATCTGTACCATCTGAGTGATAAGAGGTGGATGCCATATGATAGCTTGGCAGACAGACAATATCACGAAATACCTGATATTTGCTTATGGCATATTCGCAAAGAGTTGCCATATCCTTGCAGGACGAATAATTCTGTTGCGCCCACAGACCATGTGCGTTTGAAAAGTGTGTATTTTCCATGCCGAGTTTTTCAGCTTTTTCATTCATAAGGTCTGTAAATTCTGTTATGGAATCGGACACATTCAAAGCGATTATATTCGCTGCTTCACATGAGGATGGGATAAGCAGTGCCGCCAGGAGATCATAACAGCTTACTTCTTCGCCTGGTTGTATATCAGCTGTTGAAGCACCAGTATCATATAGTTCATCAAATGCTTCCGAGCCTGCTGAATAGTATGTATCTTTCAGCTTTTGTTCATCACCTTTGAATTTGTCCAGAAGCACCACAGCAGTCATTATTTTTGTTAGGGAAGCAGGCACACGCTCGTCCTCACCGTTTATGTCAACGATAGCTTCACCGCTGTCAAGATTGACCATATAGACCGCTTCAGAGTAAAGCTTCAACGGTATCGCTTTTCCGTCATCGTCATAGCCTGATGTAGGTGTAAAATTGAATGCGTCTGCACACATCGCAGGCACAAGCAGCATTATTGCCAGCGTCATGGATAATATCCTGCTGATTTTTCGTTTTAGTTTCATTGACAGCTTCCTTTCGCACTGTATGTAAAGAGCCTTGCTCATTCAGTTTTCTCATAAAGTATACTAGCACCCTGTTTGCCCACACGTTTCACTCTTTCAAGATATGTGAGTATACTAAGCGTTACCTGTGCATATTCACGAGATATCTTTGCATTAAGGGCAAAGTCTTTAGAAGTGAACTGCTTTGGCAGGTCCTCCGGGAGGAACATATCAAAGTCGGCAGGGCAGTCGATATGTATTTCATCAATAAGACCTTTTGGTATCCTGTCATGGCGTGAAGATCCACGCTTTTTGTTCTTTGACCAGCCGTTAAGCAATCTTATCTCCTCGGTTTCAAGCATACAAAGGCACAAATGAAATCGAGGGTTATCAAGGGTGTATTTTATTTTGTACAGTTCGGGCATGACTTCATAGATAGTGTATTTTCTCGGCGATTTGTGCTTTTCTGAAAGCTCTCCAGTTTCTGTATCTATCCAACGGACATATTTGACCGCAGGGATAGGGTAGACCACTGTCACGTCACAGTAGTCAAGAAAGGCTTCAAGTTTTTTCAGCAGTTTGTTGAACTGTCTTGTTTGTATCTCGATAACACCGTTCTCTCCTACGATATCAGCCACATATCCGCCAATGCGTATCTCCTGATTTTCACCATATGGCTCAAAATAGTTTTTCAAAACAGCATGAAGCGTTTTCTCGCCTAGAGTTCCGATGCCGTTGCGTTCACGGCTTTTGCCTATGATTTTATCACAAGCATCTTGAAATTTCAGCCTGTCCGTAAGATCACCTCAGTTTTTATTATATCAGATATTCACTCTCACGTCAATCACAAAAACGCATAAAAAGAGCCTGAGATCTGCTCAGGCTCTTTAATCATACCATGATCCATCAGGTTATGCTGTCCGCAGTTATCTTGTCCCACTGGTCGCAATACTTGACTTCCATTTTGTCCATTCTTTCGTTGTAAAGCTTTGAGATAGCAGGTGTATCATATGAATAGATCATATCGTCTATGTTCTGTTCTACATAATCCATATCAACCGGCAAACGCTTGATTATGAAATATCCATATGTGTCGTTCTCTGTAAGTTCAGTGGAAATGCCGTTTTCTTTTAGTTTGAAAGCGTCTTTTACAAGCTCCTCAGGATATCCAGTCGTATCTTTATTGAAATAATATCCTGTTGAAGGATCTTCAAGACCGAGATCCCAGCCGTACTCCTCAATAAGCTTGTCAAAGTCTTCTCCGTCCTGAGCTTTTTTCAGAACTTCTTCTGCAAGCTTCTTAGCCTTTTCCTTAGCTTTCTTTACACCGTCATCATCAAGCTTCGCATAAGCTGACTGCTTTGCGCTCGCTTTGTCTGAAAGTGACATACTGTCATAACTGTCAGCAGTACTGTCATCAAGATCTACCTGTGCATAGAAAGGGATCATAACGTGAATCTCACGGCAATACTCGCTTGTATCCTTGACTATTTTTCTAAAGTCTTCTTTTTTTGTTGCATATTTGCCGTCATTCTTAAAAAGAGTATCGTTTACTTTAGTATAGATAGTAGCTGTTTCAAGCATTTTTCTGTAAAGATCCTCTGTGAGGTAAGCTGACTTAAGGTCATTAAGATAAGCTTCATCAGAATCATAGTTTGCTTTTGCTTTAGCTATCTGGTCATCAATTGTCTTGTTGTCATCGTCTGTAAGTTCAATTCCGTTTTCTTCTGCAAGCTCAGGTGCAACAAGTTCCTGCTTAAGTGCAGTGATAACATCCTCCATAAGAAGCTCAAAACCACCGTCAGTTGACTTGATAGTGTCAAGGGTAGCTCCGTAAGTGGAAGTGTACTTGCTTATAGTATAATAATAGTAGTATCTGAAAGTATCAAAATCAATATCCTTGCCGTCAATGGTGCAAACGATAAAGTTCTTAGTATCAATGGACTTGCCGTCAATTGTAAGGGACGGCTCAGGTGTTTGTTTTTCAGTTGTGCTGTCAACAGCTGAAACAGAAGAATCCGCTGTGGAAGATACGGTTGATGAGCTGTCGTTATTTTTGCTGCATGAAGTAAAGCTGCAAATAGCTATTGTGAGAGCTGCTGTAACAGCGGCTAATTTCTTTATCATAATAATTGTCCTTTCCTTTGAGAGAAAATCCTCTGAATAACATAAATTCAATTATATCTTATTATTGTGATGATACTGTGTGATAATTCTTAAACTTTCTGTGAATGAAATATATATTATCCAGCGTGATATAGTTGACAATCTAAGTCTGGGAGAGTATAATATAAATGACTTTAATATGAAAAGAGGTATCCCATATGGATTTTGGCAAATATATTGCTCACAGAGGTCTTCACTCAGAACTTGTTCCTGAAAATTCTCTTACCGCATTCAGGCTTGCGGTTGAAAAATGTCTTTCTATCGAGCTTGATGTACGTCTAACAAAGGATTGCCGCATTGTGGTTTTCCATGACAATGACCTTATGAGAATGTGCAGCGTTGAGGGCAAAGTGTTTGATTACACATATGAACAGCTTTCTGCCTTTAAACTTAAAAACAGTGATGAAAAGATACCACTGCTGTCTGAGGTGCTGAAAACTGTTGACGGTAAAGTGCCACTTCTTATTGAGCTTAAAGGCGGTGCACCATTCGGTGAGCTTGAAAGCCGAGTTGACCATATGATGAAGAAATACAAAGGCGAATTTGCAGTGCAGAGCTTTAACCCGTTCTCAGTGATGTGGTTTAGGTTTCATTCACCAAAAGTCACAAGGGGTCAGCTTATCTCAAAATACAGAAAGAATATAGACCTTGAATATATCGAAAGGTTCATTTGTGCTCAGCCGTTTATCTGGAGAATTATTTCAAAGCCTCAGTTCATTGCAGCTGACCTTAGATCTATAAGCCTTGAAACTGCTTTTCAGGCTGTCGATATCGACGCAGACCTGCTCACATGGACGGGAAGAGGCAAAGATCTTATAGAAACTGCTTCACAGTTTTCAAAGACAGTTATAGCGGAGCAGTTTCCAGATGATTTTGACTTTTCTGACAATTGGGAGGAAAGCTGTGAATAAGATGCAAGACCTTCCATTGTGCGACCTTAACGAAGTCAAACGTACTGCCAAACGCACTGACAGCGATATTTCAGGCTGTAAATTTAGCGGAGAATATCTTGAAAGCGAAGATCTCTCCTGCCTGTCATTTATAAACTGTATGTTTGAAAACTGCACCTTTACCGATTGCGATTTTGAGCGTTCCTCATTCGTTGATGTGACGTTCATATCCTGCGATCTGTCAAATTCATCACTGGACTCATCCTACCTCAGCAGATGTGAGTTCCGCTCCTGCAAGCTCGTTGGCGCAGAGTTCAAGGATTGCTCCATTCAAGGTGTAGCCTTTGAATCCTCAAACTGCGGATATGCCATATTTGATAAATGCAAGCTGTCTGAAACCCAGGTGAAAAACAGTGATATGTCCTCGGCTGAGCTTGTTTCCTGCAATTTAAAAGCGTTTAAGACAAGCGGAAGTAAATATCTCGGCACATCATTTTTCAGAACGGCTCTCGGCGGCGTTGATTTTTCTACCTGTCTTGTAAGTGGACTGCGCGTTTCTGATACATTCAGAGAACTCCGAAACGCTGTTTTTTCAGCCAATCAAGCTGTGGAGCTTTCAATGCTCCTTGGAATAAGAATAAAATAATTTTAGCCGCTATGACAATAAACGTCACAGCGGCTTTTTTATCACTTTTTATCCTGTTCTATCAGTATTTTCACAGCGTTCACTGCACAGTGGATACCTCTTGTGGTGTCGTCGCTCACATTGTCTTCAAGGTCTGCCTTTGAACGCTCCACGTTCCATATAGCTGTTATAACAGCTCCACAGCGGACGTGTCTTGTGATACCTACTGAGAAAACTGCGGCACATTCCATTTCGGAAGTCATACAGCCGCACCTTAAATATGCGTCCCAGCGGTAATTTATATCGCCGCTCACAGGCATTGAGTCAGGCTCTACTTCTCCATAAAAGCTGTCCTTGCTGTGGACAACGCCCACATGATAACGCTTGCCAAGCTTATCTTCTGACAGTTCAGCCGCTGCCTTTGCCAGTGCAGTTGTGACCGTGAAATCTGCCACAGCAGGGTAGCCCTCGGGGAGATATTCTTTTGACGTACCTTCGCCACGGACAGCCGCCGAAGCTATAACAAGGTCGCCACCGCTAACGGAAAGATCCATTCCTCCGCTTGTACCGATACGAATAAATGTGTCTGCACCGCACTTTACCAGTTCCTCCACTGCAATTGCCGCAGATGGTCCACCGATACCGGTCGAGCACACAGTTACCTTTTCGCCGTCAAGATAGCCTGTATAAACATTGTATTCTCTGTTTTGAGCCACCTGCTTTGCGTCATCAAGAAGTGCCGCTATTTTTGGCACTCTTCCAGGGTCACCCGGCATAATAACATATCTGCCCACTTCATCAGGGATAGTTCTGATGTGAAATTGTCTTTCACCGTCCATAATGCTTGCCATAAAAATTCCTCCTCTCAGAATTATTCGTCGTATGGATAATTATTTTCTTCGTATAATTCATTTTCTGCAAAATTTTTTCCGGATTTCTGTTTTTTCTTTATATGTATAAGCACTATGATAAGCACTATTGCTATAATCGCAAACAGCCCGCCTAATCCACAGAAAACAACTGTTAATATGGTATTGGTTGTATCATTTGGTGCATAAAACGTTTCAGGGTCGTCAGGGTCACAGAATATCTGGATCGTTTGTCCTCTTCTGTATCTGATGTTGCTGGAATATGTATTGCTGTGAGTGGTGTAGAGCTGTCCGTCAACGTTATATGAATACACTGGTGTGTAAACTGTGCTATATGATACGTGTCCGTCATCGTTCTCATGTCGTTCATCTTTGCTGAGAATGTCTGATATTATAGCATTGACTTCAAGAGTACATCTGTTTTTGAGTTGAGTTTGGTGTATTGCAAAACCTATTCCAACTGCAAGAAATGTCACGCCAACCAACATGAAAACTAACGCTATTATTTTCATTGCTGATTTGCTGTAATGCACATGAGATCTTTTGTAATAACGCATATTTTTCCCCCATTTAAGCATAAAAGCCAACACCTTAATATGGCGTTGGCTTTTGTTTTATCTTACTTTTCCATTTTCATTGAAATGTCAAACGCCTTGACTGAGTGTGTGATAGCACCGATAGAAATGATATCAACGCCCGTTTCAGCTATTGCACGGATTGTTTCAGAGGTCACGTTTCCTGAAGCTTCTAAAAGTGCTTTGCCATTTGTCATTTCAACAGCCTTTGCCATGTCTTCATTTGTCATATTGTCAAGCATGATTATCTCAACGCCAAGTGTAAGAGCTTCTTTGAGTTCTTCAAGGTTTCCGACTTCAACTTCTATCTTGACAGTATGCCCCATTTTTTCTCTAAGAGCGTTTACCGCACCAGTCATGCTGCCATATGCGTCAAGGTGAGTGTCTTTTAGCATTGCGCAATCTGAAAGATTGTATCTGTGGTTTTTTCCACCGCCTACTGTAACTGCATATTTCTGCAAAACTCTAAGACCTGGAAGCGTTTTTCTTGTATCCGCAACAGACGCCTTTGTACCCTTTACAAGCTCAACGCATCTGTTTGTTGCAGTTGCAACGCCTGACATATGCTGAACGATATTCAGTGCCGTTCTTTCGCCTTTGAGCAAGGCTCTTGTTGAGCCTGTTATTCTTGCGATAATGTCGCCTTTCTTGACTTTTTCACCGTCATGGATAAATATCTCACATTTAACATTGCTGTCAAGAAGCTGAAAAACTCTCATTGCCACATCAATTCCACAAAGAACGCCTTCGTCCTTTGAAACATACTTTGCTGTTGAAACTGAATTTTCGTCAACAAGATAATCCGTTGTAACGTCTATATAGTTGATATCCTCCAGCAGAGCTGTTTTAATGATATCGTCGATCTGAAACTGCATTAATCTCATTTGTTTTCCTCCATTTTTTCTTTGGATTTGAGTTTTTCGATAGCGTCCTTTAATACGATATAAGCGACAGTTGTAAGAGACCTTGCTTCAACATAATCTCTGTCTATTTTGAAATTACCGTCACAAAGGAAATTTTTTAGCTTTGTTACTTCTTCAAGATCAGGCGGCAAAGCCTCCTTATCAGGGATAACGAAATATGCACGCTGCATTATATCTCTTATCTCTGTTCTTATGCCATGAGGAATGTGCGGGGCTTCATTGTCTATCTTGAAATCGTATGTTTCAAGGTCACCGCTGTCAGATTTTATCTTCTCATTGATGTCAGCCGCAGCACGTCTTGAAAATACCAAAGCTTCAAGTAGTGAATTGCTTGCAAGTCTGTTATTGCCGTGAACACCTGTATGTGAACATTCGCCGCAGGCATAAAGCCTGTCAATGTTAGTTCTTGCATATGTATCAACATTTATTCCGCCCATAAGGTAATGATGACAAGGGAAAATAGGTATCATATCCTTGGTCATGTCATAACCTGCTTCGAGAAGCTTTTCATTTATCATAGGAAATCTGTTTCTGACAAACTCAGGGTCTTTGTGAGTGATATCAAGATAGAATTTGTCAGAGCCTGTTTTCTTGGCTTCAGCCATGATCGCATGAGAAACAACATCTCTTGGTGCAAGCTCCAGACGATCATCATAGTTTTGCATAAATCTTTCGCCGTTGCAGTTTTTCAGATAAGCTCCCTCGCCTCTGACAGATTCAGAGATAAGGAAAGTTTCACGAGTGTGCTTGTTGTTAAAGCCTGTTGGGTGGAACTGGATATAGCTGAGGTTTTTTATCTCTGCTCCAAGCTCATGAGCAATAGTTATGCCGTCGCCTGTTGCGATAGCGGAGTTTGTAGTGTATTCGTAAACTCTGCCAATTCCACCGGTTGCAAAAATGGCGTATCTGCAATTATATGTCGTATATTCGTTGTCATTAGTCAGCACAAGAATGGAGAAACCTGTTTCGGTTTTCTTTGCGTTGCACATAACGGCATTTTCGAGTATCTCAACATTATCTAGCTGTTGAACATTTCTTAGTAGAGTTGTTTCGATCTCCAGACCTGTGGTATCGGCATGATGAAAAATCCTGTTCATACCGTGTCCACCTTCGAGAGTGCGGTGATAAGATCCATCAGGACACTTATCAAAGTCAGCGCCAAGCTCTATGAGTTTTCCGATGTCAATATAGGCTTCGTCAACAAGGACCTGAGTGGACTCAGGATCATTTTCAAATCCGCCTGCTACAAATGTATCATGTTTGTGATATTCAGGCGAGTCCTTTGGATTGTCATAAACGCCTGCAATTCCACCCTGTGCAAGGGAAGAGTTACACAAGGTCAGCTCTCTTTTGGAAAGCACAAGTACATTTAAATCACGGGAAAGGTTAAGTGCTGCATATAGACCTGCCGCACCGCAGCCAGCGATAATAACGTCATAATTTTTGTTGTTCATATTTATAACCTCTTTATATGGCGGAGTGTCGCCAAGTGTTATGTAAAAATCACATCAGATATTGCTCTGAAATAATTTATACTTATTCCATTATACCATATATTTTTCCCTTTTTCAACTGTTATTTGCATATATAATGCACATACCTTAAATTATTTTAAGTGCAACTTAACAAAAAAATGACTGCCTGCTCCCAAAAGGGAACAAGCAGTCGGAGGTTTATTATAGATCAACTAATAATCAAATATTAGTCACTCTGCAAATTGCTTTGTCAGCAAATTTTATTTGCCGTAGTAAGCCTTGAGGTACATTTCCTTAAGCTCGCTCATAAGTGGATATCTTGGGTTAGCACCTGTGCACTGGTCATCAAATGCGTCCTCAACCATGTTGTCAAGAGTCTCAAGGAAGTGCTTCTCGTCTACGCCGTAATCAGCGATAGTCTTCTTGATACCAACTCTTTCCTTGAGTGCCTCGATAGCGTCGATGAACTTGTTGAGTGTATCCTCATCGTTCTTACCAACGATACCAAGTGAATGTGCACACTCGCAGTATCTCTCAAGAGTATGTGGATACTGATACTGTGAGAAAGTACCCATCTTTCTAGGTGTTGGGTCAGCGTTGTATCTCATTACCATTGTGATAAGGAGAGCGTTAGCAACGCCGTGTGGCAGGTGATGATAAGCACCGAGCTTATGAGCCATTGAGTGGCAAACACCGAGGAATGCGTTGGCGAATGCCATACCAGCCATTGTAGATGCTGTAGCCATTTCCTCACGAGCCTTAACGTCTGTCTGACCGTTGTCATATGCATCTGGCAGATACTTAAAGATAAGTTTCATAGCTCTCAGTGCAAGACCGTCAGTGTAATCTGTAGCCATTACAGATGCATAAGCCTCAAGAGCGTGTGTCAGAGCGTCGATACCTGATGCAGAAGTCAGACCTCTTGGAGCAGACATCATCATATCTGTATCAACGATAGCCATGTTAGGCATGAGCTGATAGTCAGCCAGAGGATACTTAGTACCTGTCTTTTCGTCAGTGATAACTGCGAAAGGTGTTACCTCAGAACCTGTACCAGAAGATGTTGGGATAGCAATGAAGTATGCCTTCTCACCCATCTTAGGGAATGTGTAAACTCTCTTACGGATATCGATATATCTCATAGCCATATCGAAGAAGTCAGCGTCTGGATGCTCGTAAAGAACCCACATGATCTTACCAGCGTCCATTGCAGAACCACCGCCGATAGCGATAATTGTGTCAGGCTCGAAAGCTCTCAACTGTGCAACACCCTCAAGTGCGCAAGCAAGTGTTGGGTCTGGAGCAACATCGAAGAATGTTTCGTGGAGAATACCCATTTCATCGAGTTTATCTGTGATAGCCTTTGTATAACCATTCTTATAAAGGAACTGGTCTGTTACGATGAATGCCTTTTTCTTGCCCATAACAGTCTTCAACTCGTCAAGAGCAACAGGGAGACAACCCTTCTTGAAGTATACCTTTTCAGGTGCTCTGAACCAAAGCATATTCTCTCTCCTCTCAACGACTGTCTTAATGTTCAGCAGGTGCTTAACGCCAACGTTCTCAGAAACTGAGTTGCCGCCCCATGAGCCGCAGCCGAGTGTGAGGGAAGGAGCAAAGTCAAAGTTGTAGAGGTCACCGATACCGCCGAGTGAAGAAGGTGTGTTTACGATAAGACGGCAAGTCTTCATTCTTGCAGCGAACTTATTGAGCTTTTCTCTCTCGTTTATGTTATCTACCCAAAGTACTGAAGTATGACCAAGACCACCGTTGTTTACGAGAAGTGCCTCTGCGATGTCAAGAGCGTCGTCAAAGTTCTTTGACTTGTACATACCAAGGATAGTTGTGAGCTTTTCGTGACCGAAAGCCTCTTCTGGAGCTGTGCTTGTAGCCTCGCCGATGAGTACCTTTGTATCCTCTGGAACTTCAAAACCAGCCATTTTAGCGATAGTTACAGGACGCTGACCAACGATCTTAGCATTAAGAGCACCGTTGATGAGCATTGTCTTTCTGATCTTGTCAGCCTCTTCATCATTAAGGAAGTAGCAACCTCTCTTGATGAATTCCTTCTTAACATCGTTGTAAACTGTCTTATCAGCGATAACTGTCTGCTCTGTAGCACAGATCATACCGTTATCAAATGTCTTAGAATGAATGATAGAGTTTACAGCGTTTACGATATCAGCAGAAGAATCAATAATAGCTGATGCGTTACCGGCACCAACACCGAGAGCTGGTGTACCAGATGAGTAAGCAGCCTTTACCATTCCAGGACCGCCTGTAGCGAGGATTGTGTCAGACTCTCTCATGATCATGTTTGTGAGTTCAAGAGAAGGAACATCGATCCAACCGATGATACCCTTTGGAGCACCTGCTGCAACAGCTGCATCATAAACGATCTTAGCAGCAGCGATAGTTGACTTCTTTGCTCTTGGGTGTGGTGAGATTATGATACCATTTCTTGTCTTAAGACAGATAAGTGTCTTGAATATAGCAGTAGAAGTTGGGTTTGTTGTTGGGATAACAGCAGCGATAAGACCGATAGGCTCGTAAATTCTCATTGTGCCGTAAGCCTTATTTTCCTCAAAAACACCACAAGTCTGAACATTCTTGTACTTATTGTAGATGTGCTCAGCAGCATAGTTGTTCTTGATAACCTTGTCTTCCACGATACCCATGCCTGTTTCCTCAACAGCCATCTTTGCAAGTGGGATTCTTGCCTTGTTAGCAGCGATAGCAGCAGCCTTGAAGATCTTGTCTACCTGCTCCTGTGTGTAGGTAGCGAAGATTGCCTGCGCAGCTCTTACTTCAGCGATCTTAGCAGTCAGAGCTTCCTCTGTATCGACGATGCCGACTGTTTTAGCTTCACTCTTTGCCATAAAATAAACCTCCAATAAATTAATTATTGTTTTTACTCTTGATAACCCCCGCTCGGGTTTTATCTTAGTTATATTATATACGATTGTTATTTTTTTGTCAATCTTATAAAGTTACAGCTTTTTTGATATTTTACGTCACTTTATTATGCAATATACATAAATATTGAACATTGTTTTATGATAGATTAACAATTCATGACCGTCAAACTGCACAATTAAAATCAGATTGATAAAAATTTATCATATATGCTGCCTGGAAAGAGATTAATAAATATAAGATAAAAACTAAACAAAAATAAAACAGTTGTGAAAATAACGAAAAAGTGCTTGACATTTAGAAAATCTGTAGTATAATATAGACATAACAGAGATACATAGAAAGCACGGAGATGTAAAGGTAATTTTACACAATAAGGCTGTTGAAAAATCAATGTATACTCTGAAACTCGACTTAATACCATATTTTAAAATAAAAGGAGATATGACTTATGAAACTTGATAACTTTGTAGCATCCAGCGACATCTATGATGTTTATGAATCTGATGGAATGGCAGTCAGGATCTATAAGAAGCCTGAATACAAGGAAAAGTGTCTGTATGCGGCTCTTACACACGCAAGAGTTGAAACAACACTTGGCAATTCCTTTATAAAAATGCCTGTTCTTCACGAGGTTTCCGTTATCGACGGCAAATGGGCTATTACAATGGACTTTATAAAAGGTAAGACTCTTCAGCAGCTTATGGACGAAAATCCAGACAAGAAAGACACATATCTTAACCAGTTTATCGACATTCAGTGCGAGATACACGCTCAGTATATGCCACTTCTTTCAAAGCTGAAAGATAAGATGGCAAGACAGATCAAGACTCTTGGTCAGATCGACGAGATAAAGAAGTATGAGCTTCTCACAAGACTTGATTCAATGCCAAAGCACATCAAGCTTTGCCATGGTAACTTTGAGCCAAAGAACGTTATCATCAATGACGAAGGTACTTATGTTATCAATTGGGGTTCTGCTAGACAAGGCAATGCTTCTGCTGACGTTGCAAGAACATACCTGCTGTTCTGCCTTAACAATCCTGATCTTGCTGAGGCTTATCTTGATAAGTATTGCGTAAAGAGCGGAACATCTAAGCAGTATGTACAGGCTTGGTTGCCGATCGTTGCAGCAGCACAGCTCATTAAGGGCAAACCAGAGGAGAAGGATCTGCTCATGAAGTGGATCGACGTTGTAGATTACGATTAGTCTTTTTGTCAGGTTGTAACAAATTTGTAACCTCTTATTGTGCAAATAGCTAAAAAATGATTTATCCCGATTATGAGTTTCGTCATAATCGGGATATTTTGTTACAATTCTTTATAATCTCTTTACAGAGTAATTTTCATGTGATATAATGTGAAACTGTTGAAATATGACATAATGATTTAGGACTACAGAGGTTATTCGGAGGATCAATATGAAAAAGCTAATGATAGCTGTTGCTATAGTTTGCACTATGTTTGCTTTCCCGGCTTGTGGAAAAAATGCCGATAATAAAACAGAAAATAATGTTAATCTTACAAATAATGACGTAACGACAGCTCAGACAGAGGTTTCTGATGAAGTGCCAGACGAAACTACTTCACTCCCTGACAGAAGCACTCTTGAAAAGATACCAGATGAGGCTGTTGATTCGTTTAATCAGGTCGTAGATGTCTGCAAGGAGATATACCCTTTGGCTGAAAAAACAAAAAGGCTTTATGGCTATACAGGCACTAAGACTGTGAACAAAAAGAATTGTTACATTTTTGTTATATATGATAAAAATGACGATGTGTTGACAAAGGTGGCAACTGTCGCTGCCGAGGTCGCATCAGATAAGCTTTACGTTCTTGATGATGAAACAGGAAGTGCTGAAAAAATCAATACCGAGGATGTTAAAACTCAATCTACAGAGTCATGGGCAGATCAAGTAACTGAGTCTTTTGCTGAATACTATCAGAGCAAAGAGGTTAACGACCATCTTGCTGCAGTTGTTGAAACAGCCGCGGTTAAAACAGTTCGCTAATACTTTATATAAAAAAATCACACCAGAGAATTTTCTGGTGTGATTTTTTTATTCGATCTCTTCGCTGTTGTCAGCATCAGTGCTTGTGATGATATTTGTTGCATATGTAAGTGTAAGCAGGCTGTCACCCAAATGGACATTTTCCACAACTATGTTTTCATAGTCGATGCTAAGATCATAATGTGAAAAATTCCAGAACGCTTTCAGACCAAGATTAACAAGTTGGTCTGCAATAGCCTGAGTGTTTGCTTTCGGTATACAAAGCACAGCTACAACAGGGGAGTTTGCTTCGCAAAAGCTTTCTATATCATTAGTGTGACGAATCGGTATGTTTCCTACTACTTCGCCGGTGAGCTTAGGGTTTATATCAAATATGCCTATGAGATTACAACCCCTTGTTTCAAAGTTAATATGTGTGGCGATAGCTTTACCGAGGTTTCCTGCACCGATAAGTATGGTCTTGAAATGCTTGTCTACTCCGAGTATCTTGCCTATTTCCATTCTAAGCTCGTCAACGTGATAGCCATATCCCTGCTGACCAAATCCGCCAAAGCAGTTAAGGTCTTGCCTTATTTGTGAAGCCGTGAGCTTCATTCTCTCAGAAAGCTCCCTTGAAGATATTCTTTCAAGTCCCTCTTTTTGAAGCTCACCTAAAAATCTATAATAACGTGGCAGTCGTTTTATTACTGATGCGGATATCGAACCGTCTTTAGACATATATTTACACTTTCCTTTACTAATAAACATGATTGATAAATAAATAACAATATCACATAATATAATAGCACTAATCTTTTCTTTTGTCAAGGACTTGTAAACTCTATGCGGTCTTAAAAAAGCAGCCTCGTTTTACAGAAGCTGCCTTATGTACATTAATTTTATTCTAGATCTTTTTTCTTTACAGAAGCAACACAGAAGTCGATGCGTTCTTCATCATCTTCTTCATTTCCTGAACCTGTGAGAGGAACTCCTTTTGTTGGATCGATCCCGTCAACGGCTGTAACAAGTCCTGTACCCTCGCCAATAGAAGCACCCGGTACTCTGAACTTTGTAATGTCGATAGGCTCGATAGAGGTTTCAACAGGCTTTTCAAGCTGTGGTATCCACTCGTATGGTACACGATAAGCTCTGTAGATCATGTTGCTTTTGAATGTTCCAGCAAAATTCTTGAAATAAGGGTTTACAAATTCCCAAACTATTTCATGGTCAGGTGTGACCTCAAGAAGATGTCCATCTGAACCTTCCGTAATAAGAGTGTTTCCGTTCGGAAGTCGCTGTGCAGAGCTGATGTATGAGCTATAGAACTTAGAAGCGTCAGTAAAAAGCAGATTTCCTGCTTCAAGGGGAGTGTACTGCCATGTTATTTCAAGTGTAACAGGATTGAATTGAAGTACTCTTGAGTAATCTCTGTGTGCATTGTTCACGCCTGTGAGGGAAGCAGGGTTAGGTGTGCCGTAGCCACCTTCGCCACCGTTATCGAATACCAACAGGTCGCCCTCTCCAGGAAGTCCCTTTGGTATCATGTGCAGGTGGTGCTGACCAATTATCCAGCCAAGCTTCTTTGTGGCTTCGCTTTCGTTGAAGTTAGGGCCTACACGCCATACTATCTTACCTGTTGATTTCTCGATAATTCCGAGTATGTTTGAGTTTCTTGCGTCAAATATGATATTGTCTGGGTGGAAGCGTTTGTCGCCTGCGTCATACCACTTATTTTCGCCAAGGGTAGAGAAGTTGTTTATGTGCATCCAATCTCCACCTGCCTCACCGTGAAGACCGGGGTTTCTGAACAATGCGTTCTTTGCGGCCTCATCAAAGCCAAGCTCATCAAAGTGATCGCTTGCACGCCAGCTCCAAATTATATTGCCTTCCCAATCCACTTCGATGATCTTATCGTCGATAAGTCTTTTGTCTGAAATATCGTGGTTGTAGAGGTTCTCGTGAGTAAGGATAAGTGTATTGCCACTGTCTGTCTTTGGCTCGCCATTTGGATAATAGTAACCCACAGTGCTGCCCTCACGCTGAAAATCATGGTGCTGTCTAGCCATATAGACCGGTTCCTTACCCGGGTCGGCAACAAGTTCAGTTTTGTCGAATTTCCATACGATATGACCGTCCCAGTCTACCTGAACAAGATCAAGTTGATCCTGATATGCATATTTACCTCCTCTTGCTCCTGTTGTGCCCATTACATATCCGCCTGGGAGTATTTTGTTAGGAAATCCTCCAAGCCCAGCCCAAAGCTTTACTTCATTGCCATTCATATCTATGAGCAGAGCACCTTTAGCGGACGGGAAGATCGTATAGCCGCTGTAGGCTTTTTCTTTGTTGTATATTGTAACTCCTGTTGGATAAATGCTTGGATAACCCATGTCTGATTCCTCCTTGTTTATTTGTCTGCTTTTGTCAGGTCTGCCGTAACGTTATATGGAAATGCTTTTTTTGCTGAGTCTGGATAATAAAATTTCCTTATGTTGTAATTGTTTGAATATTTACCATTCTCATACGCCCACTTATTTATTTCATCAAGATGAGATGCAGCTTCCTCAGAAAGTCCCAGTTTAATACTGTACTGTTCCCAGTTTGTTTTGAAATCATCTGGTTCGATTCCATATTTCTTTGATATTTTTTCAGCCGACTCATCTAAGTTGTCATTTATGTATTTAACGCTTTCATCAAGTGCTTTAAGATAGTTCGTAAGAGTTTCAGTATTGTTCTTTGCAAAGTCGCTTGATGTTATAAGATAAGCAGATACGTTTATCCCTATATCTTTTGCGGATGCGACCTGAGTCCAGCCCTCTGCTTCATATTTTTTTATAGCTGAGCCTGTAACGATAGCGGCTGATGCCTCACCGTTATGTGCAACTGCTATCTGAGTTGATATGGAATCTGTGTTTACGTTTTTCTGCTTTGACGGGTCAAGTCCTAAATAAGTCTGAGCCTGCCAGTTGAAGTATTCTGAAACTGTTCCAATAGAAGTTATCCATCCTTCACTTTCATCTAAAGCATCAAGATCATCTTTGTATTTTGGTGCAACAAAAAGACCGCCGTTATATGAAACGCTAGAACTTAGATCTGAAAAAATCACAAGATTAGTGTTATCGAGAGTATTTCCAATTCTGTTTACAGCAGCAAAATCTGCAAGAAGTCCTGTATCTGCTGTGCCTGTTGCAATAGCGTCAACTGTGTTAATGCCGGCAGCGTATTCTGATGTTTCGAGAGATATACCGTATTTCTCAAATATTCCTTGCTCCATACCGATATAGTCGGCATACTGATCTGGCTGACCTGTCATGTTCGCAACTCTCAAAACGCTAAGCTCTTTACCGTCTTTGGTAACCTTCTTTGCGGTTTTTCCGCTTGATGAACTACCGCATGATGCAAGAAGAGTTGCAGTCAATGCTGTCGATGCTAATATTGCGATTATCTTTTTTATGTTCATTTTTAAATCTCTCCTGTTAAATTAATTATTTTACGTCAAAGTGTTTAAGTTTTTTCTTGCCAATAAACTGTAGGAGCCTGTCAGCAGCAAAGCCAATCACAGCAAGTGTGACGATTCCTGCAAAAGCCCAGCTTGTTTTGTAATAAAGCTTCGAGCTGTTTATAAGATAACCAAGGCCATCACTGCCGACCAGCATTTCAGCTGCCACAACACAGATGATAGCTGAGCTAAGTCCTAGTCTTATTCCAGTGTAGATATTAGATACCGCTGATGGTACAACTACTGTGAAAAAAACTCTTGCTTTTTTTGCCCCCATGCAGGAAGCTGCTTCCACGAGCTGCTTATCAGTTGAAGCCACACCCGCTATAGTGTTTACGAACATGGGAAAGAATGATGCGTAGAAAATAAGTGCGACTTTTGATTCTTCGCCTACTCCGAACCACATTAGAAAGAGTGTCGTCAATGCAATAGCAGGCACAAATCTGAAAAAGCTAAGTATAGGTTCAACGAGCCAGCGTACAGGTCTGAAATTTCCTACAATAAGACCCATAGGAACAGCAAAAATTATTGAAAGTAGCCAGCCTTTTATTACTCTTCCGACGCTTGCAACAATGTCACTCCAAAGAGTTCCGTCTTTGATAAGTTCCTTCATGCTGTCGATCGTTTCCTTTGGGCTTGGAAGAAAATATTCATCATATTTCAAAGATCCTATTCCCCAAAGGGCAATTATTGCTACCCATGATATGATGCCACATTTTAGTATCTTCTGTATAGCAGAGGACTTTGTTTTATTATTTTCCATCTTTAATGTCCTCCTTATTAAATATAGTACAGCTCTGAGTCATCAAGAGCTTTGTTTACGAGAATATTTGTCGTGTTTTCATCAATAGTGTAAAGCTTCTTGATAAGTACTTTTACCTTATCACCTTTTTTCAGACGGGAAGCGTTCAGCGGATATCTGCCTGTTACTGAGATACCGTCTATGGAAGCTTTAACCTCAAAGGCGTTTCCTCTGAATGAAACTTCTTCCACAATGGCATCCTCCATTGAGCTTTCAAACTGGTGATACTCGCTGTCTTCAAATTTATTTATTTCAATAAATTCCGGTCGGATTATAGCTGAGGCATTATTTTCTGTAACTTCAAAACCCTTTAGTTTGCTGTAATCCTCGATAATAGCTGACTGACCGATAAACTGAGCAACAAAAGGAGTTTTAGGTTCAAGGTATATCTCAACCGGATTGCCTATCTGCTCAACTCTGCCTTTGTTTGTGATAACAATTTCGTCTGCGACCTCTATTGCTTCGTCCTGATCGTGTGTAACGAAAATGCTTGTTATGCCTATTTTATCAATAGTATCACGAAGCCATGTTCTCAGTTCTTTTCTTACCTTTGCGTCGATAGCTGCAAAAGGTTCGTCAAGTAGAAGGAGTTCAGGCTGAGGTGCTAGTGCTCTTGCAAGAGCGATACGCTGCCTTTGACCTCCGCTAAGCTGATCAGGATAACGCTTGCCAACGTCAGGTAAGCCAACAAGTTCAAGAAGCTCAGCCACACGTTGTTTAATAAACTTCTTATCTTTTTTCTGAACCTTCAGACCATAAGCTATATTATCGTAAACTGTCATAAAAGGGAAGAGCGCATAGCTTTGAAAAACAAATCCGATACCTCTTTCATTTGATGGAAGTTTGTTGACATTTTTACCATCTATAATAATATCGCCGCTATCCTGTTTTTCCAAACCTGCAAGCATACGCAGGATAGTTGTTTTACCGCTGCCGCTCGGTCCAAGCAGACCGATAAGCTTTCCCTTTTCAATACCAAAACTTACGTTATCCGAAGCTTTAAAATCGCCAAAGCTTTTATTAATGTTTTTTAATTCTATATACATAGCTGACAACTCCAATTTAGATATATTGCTGTGATAGTTCCAGTGTCAACATCGCTGCATTCGCTTATTGATCTTTGACAATTTAAGCTCCTCACTTTCAATTCATATCAAGTCGATATGATTAGTATGTTTTTATTATACATGATTTTATGGAAATGTCAATAGTTATGAATGATTTTCGTGAAATCATACATATATGATAGGAATACTTTATTATTGTTGTACATTTTATTCATAACTAACATATATGAGAAATATGATATACAGAAATGTTTGATAATACTCTTGACAAAGTGCGTAAATAGTGATATAATCACTATATTCATAGTAAAGCTATATGAATAATATAATATATATTGGAGGAAATAAAAAAATGCTTACAGAACTGACAAACCAGAATTACAACGAGCTGATATCAGCAGACAAACCGCTTGTTATAGATTTTTACTCACCTACCTGTGTACACTGTAAAAGAACAGAGGCAGGGCTTAACGAAGCTGCAGAAGAGCTTGGAGAAACCGCTATCATAGCTAAGTGTGATATCACCTCTCAGCCAGATCTTGCGAAGAGATATGACGTTACAGCATTGCCAACACTCCTTTTTATAAAGAACGGTGATATCAAAAACAAGCTTGAGGGTTTTACACACAAGCTGATAATTCTTGACAATATTAAGAGATTATAAAAAAACAGTCCGATGTTTTGAGCATCGGGCATTTTTTTGAGCATAAGGTCTTGACAAAGTAGGGAGTTTATGATAAAATAATAATGTTGTTTTGTATGCGGGTGTGGCGGAATTGGCAGACGCGATAGATTTAGGTTCTATTGGCAACACCGTGCAGGTTCAAGTCCTGTCACCCGCACCATACTTGTGCAATAAAATAGATGCACACCTCGAAAAGCTCGTATTATCGCGGCACAAATAGGGAACGACCCTAAACTTATGTATCACGGAGAGTCATCTGATTTATTCAGACTAATGCTCTCCGTTTTCTTTTTGTCTACTTTACAATTCCGATATGAGTAAAGTAAATATCGATTTCCTGCGTGATACTGCCGTTATCGTCTTTCAGCTTTTCGTGAACCTCGATGCGCGATACAAACGTGTGTAAGATTTCCTGAGTTAATTCTGTAATATCTGTGTACTTTTTAGCAAGCGCAGCAAATCTTGCGGTGTTAGCCGTCTGGGATTGAAACTCCTGCATCGTATGCTTCAAGTCTGATATTTCCGCTTTAAGCTGATTCTGCTCATCAGTGTATCCCTGCGACAGCATTCTGAACTGATCATCATCAATCGTACCAAGAACGTGATCTTCGTACAGCTTTCTGAAAATTATTCCGACCTCGGCAAGCCTTTTCTCGCTCTTTTTCAGTTTTTTGTTAGCTTCGGACAGCTCTTTTTTAGCAGCAGTATTTGACTCCCGACTGATATACTCAGCAAAATCATCTGTACGTTCTCTCGCAAACGCAGTCACATTCCGTATTTCATGCAGTACGATTTCCTTGAGATGACTTTCCTTAATACCGTGCATGGTACATTGTTCCCGACTATTTTTTCGATACGAAGAACAGATAAATTTCCAGTTTTCAGACTTCTCTCTTGCGTGTCTGTGAAAATATAACTTCTGTTTGCAGTCCGCACAGAAGACTATTCCGGCAAAAATACTTTTCTCTCCGCTCCTTGTGAACCTACGCTTGCTCTGCCTGAGTCGCTGAACTATCTCCCATATATTAATGTCGATTATCGGCTCATGAGTATTTTCAATCAGCTTGTGCTCGCTTTTGGGCAGCTTTAATTTCCGATGGTCTTTGTATGACGCTCTGCCGAACCTGAAATTACAAGTGTGTCCGAGATAGCTGACGTCCTCCAAAATATTTGCAACTGCGGTCGGATTCCAGCGGTAGGGATAGCTTGTATCAAAGTTAGAAATAACATTTCCCGTTTGACTGTACTCGTACATCGCAGGAGTGTATATCTGTTCTTCCTCAAGCCTGTGCGCGATCTGAGCCGGACCCAAGCCATCAGCGCATAGTTGAAAAATATATTTTACGACCAGCGCTGTTTCGGGATTGGGCAGAATTTTGTTGTGATCCTCCTGAGATTTCATGTAACCGTAAGGCGGACGTGAAGCGACTCTCTGCCCTCTTTCGGATTTTATTACACAGCTTGCCTTAATTTTTCTGCTTGTATCCTTGACGTGGAATTCGTTAAAAATGTTGTAGAATGCCGCCATATCGACAGCGGAGGAATCCGGATTATCGGAATCAATATTGTTATTGATCGCAATATAGCGGACATTTCTGCGCGGAAAATATTCCTCTGTGTATAATCCTACGTGCAGATGATTTCGACCAAGCCTTGAGAGATCCTTTGTAATTATTGTGCCGATCCTGCCGTTGTCCACATCGTCTATCATGCGTTTGAATGCAGGACGTTCGAAATCTACTCCCGTGTACCCGTCGTCAATGTAGAACGCGGTGTTGTAAAATCCATGTTCATCGGCATATTTTTGAAGTATATCTTTCTGATTTGAAATGCTGTTGCTTTCTCCCGCAAGCTCATCCTCGTGACTGAGCCTGCAATACAAAGCCGTTATCTTATTCGTGTCTGACATTATTAACCTCTCTTTCCGTCCATTATGCGGACTCTGTCAAACCGATTGAGATTACAGATAGTATATCACAATCGATTCTGAAAGTCCAGCGATAATCTATAAATTTATGATAATTTTTCAGCGGCGGATCTCAGCAAATATTTCAGCTTGTCCTCAGCTGTGGATTTTGAGGTCATATCAAACACCGAGTTGATGTTGTAAACAATTCCGTCAATGATCTCGGAACGACTTTTGATATACTTATCCTCAGTTTGCGTTATGCTGCCGGAGCAACAGCTTTCGTTTCTTTGGTATGATATTAGCATAGTCCAAACTGCTGACTACAGTGGTGACAGGCTATGCTT
>NZ_QTXU01000079.1:237-1068 GCF_003461785.1 Ruminococcus sp. AM43-6 | reverse complement strand
GTCTGCACGCTATGTGCGTAAACGAAGTACGGAAGATCAATGGAATTATCGATTACGAGAACGCTGTTGATTTTCAGCAAGGCTAAGATGGTGCGTAACGAATACGAACCGCAAAATTTAAATATGAAAGGACTGAACTGATTTGTTTACACGAATAACAACAATCAAGACAACGAAGTGGAGAGTGATTTATGCAGAATATTCACAAAGAAATAGAGGAGAAACCAGATTCAAATCAGTACCGACGCCGACATGATTACTCGCACATCGAAACTGTGATTGATGGAGTAACTTACAAAATCTTATCCGTTAGTCCCAGAGCAGATGAAGGATACAAGCCACAAAAAGTGTCGGAACTGTTCGCTTATCTTATTAACGGCAGATAAAATTATCAAAAAATTTTCTGGACTTTCAAGCCGGATAGTGATATATTGTAGCTGTATCTGGTTTTGTCAATATCACTTGACACATTTTATTCGAACAAGAATTATGCAACGAGAAAGATATGATCATAGTAGAGCTTTCTTCGAACTGCCGGAGGCAGCCCACCGTTGGCGGTGCAGATTCTTCTGTTGGTCCAGTAACTCATATAATATCTCCAGATCATAGTCTTCAACTCTCTCATAGTGTAGTTCTCCGATTTGTCCTCACGGCTGTAGAATAGCTCTTCTTTCATTCTTGCCCACATACTTTCACAGCGTGCATTATCATGACATCTTCCGCCGGCACTGTTCATGCTTTGAATGATCCCATATTTCTTTACAGCAGCTTGGTACTCTTCGCTTGTATACTGACTGCCTCTGTCCGAGTGGATGATACAGCCCTTTATAT
>NZ_QTXU01000079.1:0-227 GCF_003461785.1 Ruminococcus sp. AM43-6 | reverse complement strand
ATGATACAGCCTTTTATATCAGGATATGATTTGTTTGCGTTTTCAAGAGTATGGCAGCAGAGCGAAGCTCTCATATTATCTTCAATAGCTATCCCCAGCGGCATCAGATCAAAGCAGTCAAATATCACTGAAACATAGAGCCTTCCATCCTTTGCCTTCACCTCGCTTATGTCGGTCACAGCTTTTTTCAAAGGCCTGTCTGCGTAAAAATCACGTCTGAGAAGATC
>NZ_QTXU01000078.1:0-1275 GCF_003461785.1 Ruminococcus sp. AM43-6 | reverse complement strand
CTTTCTCGTTGCATAATTCTTGTTCGAATAAAATGTGTCAAGTGATATTGACAAAACCACCTAGATAGACTTCATTGTTGAGTATCGCGCGGATTGAAGTAACGTGCCAGTCAAATTCCTTGCGCCAGTAATCCGATTTGAAGTAATCCGGATTGTTGAGGTTGAAGTAGGCAATGGGAGTTAGTACCTTTTCTTCTCTAAATATTTTTGCCATTTTGTTGTAGCCAACACCCTCTGATGCAAGTCTGAAAATTCTTTTAACAACCTGTGCGGCAGGCTCGTCCACGATTAAATGATGACGGTCATTTGGGTCTATCTTGTAGCCGAACGGAGCTTTTGATCCGATAAACTGTCCGTCCCTCGCCTTAGCTTTTTTCGCCGCTTTGGTCTTTTTTGAAACGTCACGAGCGTACATTTCGTTGACTACATTCTTTATCGGGAACGGCAAATCGTCGCTGTTCACAAGAGAATCATAGTTATCGTCCGCCGCAATAAATCGGATATTGCTGTCGGTAAACCGTTGAACATACATACCTGCCTCGACATAATTTCGTCCAAACCGAGAAAGGTCTTTGACGATAACAAGATTGATTTTGCCCTCATCAATGTCCGAAAGCATTTTTTTGAAGGACGGTCTGTCAAAGTTCGTTCCGCTGCAACCGTCATCACAATAGAATTTGTAGTCTGTAATTTTATGATCTTTGCAGTACTGCTCAAGCAGAATTTTCTGAGTTTCGATAGAAACACTTCCTCCAAAGTTTCCGTCATCAACCGAAAGTCTGCAATAAAGTGCTGCCTTGTAATGCTGCTGTTTTTTCATAGTAACTCCTTTCTCAGCAGCGGATTTAATAAGCCTTGCGGTATCTTCCGCTCCACAAGTATATCACAACTATGCTGTAAATGCCAGTAAAATCCGCTGTCTGTAAAAATATTTGTTGAATGTTGCTAAGTCCGATTATTGAAATTTTACATTGTTACTAAGGAGCTGTTATTGATACGCTCTATTCCTTTTTGAAATTCATCGACTACCTCTCCGACCTGTTCGCCTGATTCCAGTTTGCGAAACATTAGTCTGCTGAGACTATCAGCTACATTGGTTTTACCCTCAAATGCAGACCACACACGATAGGTCACACCGTTGATGTAATGATCGGTATATTCAGCCGACTGCACCTCTGTGTTGTCCTGACACAGAGGTTTATCAAGGCTGTATCTTTGGTTTTGTCAATATCACTTGACACATTTTATTCGAACAAGAATTATGCAACGAGAAAG
>NZ_QTXU01000077.1:0-1336 GCF_003461785.1 Ruminococcus sp. AM43-6 | reverse complement strand
TTATAATGGTATCGTAATTTAAGACACTTCAAGAGACATTTCTTAATGAATCTGATATACTGTAAACACTACAGAAAGAAGGATTATTATTATGTCTCGAACAAGAAGAAATTTCTCTGCCAAATTCAAATCAGAATTAGTGATTGAACTGCTCAAAGGAGAAAAAGACTTAAATACAATCGCAACCGAAAACAATATTCAGCCGAATCTTCTCCGCAACTGGAAGAAGGAGTTCCTCGATAAAGCATCCGTGGTTTTTAATGACACACGAGAGGATAATCTGAAAGAAAAACTCGCTTTAGAACGCAAGGAAAAAGCTGAATATGCGAAAAAAGTTGGCCAGCTCACCATGCAGGTGGATTGGTTGAAAAAAAAATCTGAAGAAACACTTGGACCTGACTACGAGAGTAAATTTAGTCCAAAACCTTTTGAAGACTAAAGAACTTCCAGTTAAAACAGGGGCTACACTTCTTGATATCAATCGTACCAGTGTTTATTACAAGGGCATGCCCATATCTCAGGAGGAGTTGGATTGCAAATCGATCATAGATCGATTACACACGGATAATCCGGCCTGGGGAGCACGACAACTGTCTGCTCAACTGAAGAAGCGTGGGCATCAGGTTGGTCGCCGGAAAACGCGCCGTTATATGAATGAAATGGGGATTGATCCAATTTATCCAAAAATGAACCTTTCTAAACGTATGCGACAGGCTAAAGTCTGCCCGTATCTGCTACGTAACGCCGTTATCGACCGTCCAAATCAGGCATGGTCAATCGACATTACATACATCCCCATTAAGCGTGGATTTCTGTATCTGACCGCTGTGATTGACTGGTACAGCCGCTGTATCGTTGGCTGGGAAGTCGATGATACTCTGGATACCAGAATGGTCATAACTGCGTTAAAAAAGGCGTTTATAGTGGCAAAACCTGTTATCCTGAATTCAGATCAGGGCTGTCAGTTTACAAGCAATGAGTACATGAATTTCCTCAAAGAGAACCAGATCCGTCAAAGCATGGATGGTAAAAGCCGGTGGGCTGACAATATCATGATTGAACGATGGTTCCGAAGCTTCAAGTACGAGGAAGCATATCTGACCCAATATAACAATATCAGAGAAGCACGGAAGGCAATCGGTAAATATGTGCACACTTACAACTTTGAACGTTGTCATTCTGCACTCAATAATCAAACACCGGCATCCTGCTATTATCCGATTCTGTTACTGGATGATCATGCAGCCTAAGGGGGGATTTTCTCCCCTACCCAGTTACATATATCAGTTCATTATAAAAAGCTTAGATTTTTGTCTTGACAACTGAACCACTATAT
>NZ_QTXU01000076.1:0-1594 GCF_003461785.1 Ruminococcus sp. AM43-6 | reverse complement strand
TTTGGTATGATATTAGCATAGTCCAAACTGCTGACTACAGTGGTGACAGGCTATGCTTATTTTGATATAATAAGAAGGTAATGGACTGACGGTCATCTCCTTAGAACTAAGCGTTCGTAATAGAAAGTGTCAGCCGCCTTCTTGTTATAAAATTCGATTAAGCAGGTTGTACCTGCTGTGTTTACAGCAGCGTTCGCATCACTAACCAAAATGAATTTTAATAAGCTCCTGAGCGGAAACATTACAAAATATCAGAAAGAAGGATTTATCATGATTAGTGTAGGAATTGATGTATCAAAAGGAAAAAGTACTGTTTGCATTATGAAACCTTGCGGCGAAATACTTGAATCACCCTTTGACATTGGTCATACTGCCGATGAACTGGATTCTCTTATTTCTCTCATCAAATCATTCGATGAAGAAACCCGTGTTGTTATGGAAGATACAGGTCACTATCATCTTCCTGTTGCGACCTATTTATCTTCTCACAACATTTTTGTATGCTGTGTAAATGCCTTGCGTATGAAGAAGTTCTGCTCGCAAAGCATAAGACGAGCAAAAACCGATAAAATTGATTCGATTAAAATCGCATCTTTCGGTATTACATACTGGAACGAGCTTGTTAAGGCTTATCCCTCTAACGTTATATACGATGAACTTAAATTTCTTGCACGTCAGTATTATCAGGTTACAGGTATGCTTGTTAAATCAAAGGTGAACTTCTCCAATCTTCTTGACCAAGTTATGCCCAAAATCAATGATGTTCTTTCAAATCAAGGCGAAAATCACAAGCTGACCGAGTTTGTCAATCGATATATTCATTTTCAGAATATTCTCGATATGGGAGAAATGAAATTTACATCTGATTACTGCAAATGGGCAAAGAAAAAGGGATACCGCTTAAACGAGCGTAAGGCAGCGGAAATCCTTGCCCTTGCTCAAAACGGTATCCCTACGCTTCCTAACTCCCAATCCGTCAAAATTGCCGTTAGTGAAGCCGTCAAGCTGATCCACTCAATAGAGGAATCACGCAATACCATTTTAGCACAAATGCAGGATCTTTGCAACACCTTGCCTGAATATTCTGTTGTCAAGGAAATGGATTGTATCGGAGATACACTTGCTCCACGTATCATTGCTGAAATTGGCGATGTACGCAGATTCAAAAACAAGCACTCTCTCATTGCCTATGCAGGCATTGACGCTCCGCCTTATCAGTCGGGTGCATTCCACGCTTCTGAGCGTCATATATCCAAGCGTGGAAACAGTTATCTGCGAAAAACAGGCTACGAGATCATGCAATCCTTAATCAAACACAAACCTGCCGACAATGCTGTCTATGACTTTATTCAGAAGAAACGCAGCGAAGGGAAATGCGGCAAAGAAGCAATGATTGCGGGGCTTAACAAATTCCTTCGAGTTTACTACGGCAAGGTTATGGAGTTTTACTCCGAACATTGATTGTAGTCTCAGGTACATACTCATCGGGCGTTTGAATACTTCCTTCAAACGTCAGCTTTGCTATATCGTTTTTTCCTTTGCTTCTTTTCTCAACTTTGTTCATTTTGCCTATTGATTTTTCTTAGCAGGTTTC
>NZ_QTXU01000075.1:228-1678 GCF_003461785.1 Ruminococcus sp. AM43-6 | reverse complement strand
GAGAGCTATCTGTGCCTGAGGCTGTAAAGTTAGCACAGGATTTTGCTGATGATTTTACAAATTTCTGCAATTATTCCAATGATCTGTCAGTATCTAGAATAAGCTTGTATGAATGTTCGGACGGCTATTTTTATCTGGCAAATTATACTCAGTCCGTATCTGACGTAAATATTTTGGAATATGCAGGCTATGATAGCATTGACGAAAATATGATCGTGTCCTGCGCTTTCGCATATATCTGCGGAAACGAGGTCAATAATTTTGTCACGAACTCCTACTTTGAAGAATATAAAATCGACGGTGAATTGACGAGTACATCCGATCCTGTTTCTGCCGCTAAATGTTTAAGTGATACTTTAGCAACAAATATGAAGTTGAACGTCAAGCGTATAGCTATTGAATACTGTATGATTAAAAAAGGTAATATTGAGAAAAGCACAGGAGATGAAGAAAAAGACCGTGAAAAAGCTCCCTGGGCAACTTACTGCTCGTATGACATATATGAAGCTGTTCCATGCTGGGTGTTTTACTTTGACGAAACTCCGAACAAGGAAATTTATGCGACCATAAATTGTAACGATATGAACGTTTCTTTTGTTAATAATCAAAAAGGAGTCTAACAATAATGAAAGTTTTGCGTTGTGACCTGAACAAAAGCATAATAAACATAGGCTTTGCAGGTGCGGTGCTGCTGACGACAGTGCTTGCTTTCACCTCCTCAGCCTATACAGACTCAGCTACCGAAAGATCATATTCGGTGTTTGAGTCACTTTTCACCCTCGATAAAAATATCCTCCGCACCGACCCAATGCTGTCCTCAGTGCTGGTTTTCAGAAACGGACTTTCGGGATATATCACAATGTTTTTGCCTATTGTCGTGGCATTCCCATTCATGGTGTCTTTCTGTGCAGAGCGAAATAACGGACTGATGCGTTTCACCATATCCCGCACAGGCAAGCTAAGATATTATCTTTCAAAATTCATATCCGCTCTTATCTCAGGCGGACTTGCCGTTATGCTAGGTATAGCTGTTTACGGCATAGCCTGTGCAGTGCTTTTTCAACCACTTTCGGAGTTTGACGTATCAGCCGACCAGCTTCAATACATAATGCAAGACAGCACAGGTAGAACCATAATCAAAATGCTTGCAGTAGCTTTCGCATATGGTGCAGTTTCCACTCTGCCTGCGTTTTTCCTAAGCTCTTTCTGCAAAAATCCGTATATCATAACCTGCCTGCCCTTTATGCTCAACTATGTCCTTACAACAATGCTCAATAGGATAATAGACGCAAATCTTTTCAACGAAAACTTTGATTTTGATAGAGCGAATGCCTTTTATCCAAGCTCTGTGACGAATTTTCTGTATATACAAAGCTTTGACAGAAGTGCAAAGTGGATAACTGCGGTGAACTGTTCGGGGGCGATTGTTACCCTGCTGGGATTTATTATC
>NZ_QTXU01000075.1:0-218 GCF_003461785.1 Ruminococcus sp. AM43-6 | reverse complement strand
GATAACTGCGGTGAACTGTTCGGGGGCGATTGTTACCCTGCTGGGATTTATTATCGTGATGAATTTGCGCAAGGACAAGGGGGTGTAGGTCAGCTATGATGAAAAATTTCAGCCTTAAACAAAGCTTTTTCTGTGCAAGGGCGGAGTTCATAAAGTGGATATGCGACGCACGAATGATAATCCTGGGAGTGCTTCTTATCTTCATTTACAGCTTTGCT
>NZ_QTXU01000074.1:0-1892 GCF_003461785.1 Ruminococcus sp. AM43-6 | reverse complement strand
TATTTTTAAATGCAGCTTCATTTTGTTGCTCCTTTGATTTCTTATAATACAAGGCAATATCGCACAAAGACCGCTTGACAGAGTTATGCGGTATCGCCTTAAATTTTTATGCTGTTATCGTTCCTTTTGATGATACTGTTTTACTAACAACGTAATTTGTCAGAGTAGCCTTTACTGTTACCGGAGTGCCCGCTTTTGGGACAGCCGTGCCTTTATAATTCATGTAATATGTACCCACGGAGTTCACATTCGATTCATTAGTCTTATGTGAAGTACATTTCATTTGCGTATATGCACCGCTGACTGAAACAGCGAATGTTGTGGATTTCACTGTTATTTTTCCGGCACTTGTTGCCATAACAGTGGTTGTTGTAGTTATTGCATTATCACTTGAAGGTGCTCCAGATGTGAAACGAAGCGTGTACGCACTAACTCCAATAGCCATAGAGCTCATCATCATAACAGCAGCACCCATAGCTGCGATTCTCTTAACGATATTTTTCATATTAAACGTTTTTTCATAATATAGGTGTGATTTTCTTCAAGTTTTGTTGCAGAGTAATTTAACTTCATCATATCACACAATTATTACAACGAGTAATTGTGCATAATAAACATTTACATCTTCATTGGGCTTATCAAATTTTTTTTGCAATAGACTTTTTTATCTACGTATACATTATTTTAACACATATAACACCAAAAGTCACTATATTCTGCATATTTCTCTCATATGCACAAGATTTTTGTATAGCTGAACAAATATTGCGTTCTAAATTATTTCATTTTACATAAGTTGATTGTTAAATACTTGTTAACATCAACACGGAAGTTGAGATAGCCAGATTATAACGCTTATTGACATACAAGTCAATGAATGATATTATTAAGATATAACGATTTTAGCACAGGCGGTGAATTAATTTTGAAATTCTACGATTATCCGATAATCAGCAAAGAAAGCAGTCTTCCCGTCTTTTTGGTGAGCGTCGGGCTATCTGTACAGCTTTTTCATTGAATTGAGCCGTCTTGCGGCGAAAGGAAAAGGCAGTGTACAAATAGCCCCTGCGGTGACAAAGGCGATCGCATATATTGACGAAAACTATATGAAACAGCCCGGTCTTGAATCCATAAGTAAAGCCGCAGGAGTTTTTTCGCAGCATTTGTGCAGATTATTCAGGCAGACCTTGAACTGCCGACCGATGGAATATATCACAAAACGCAAGATACAGGCGGCTAAAATGCTTCTGGCGGAAACGCAGAAAACTGTCGATCAGATAGCTGAAGAAACTGGTTTCTGTGACAGCAGTTATTTTTGCAAGATTTTCAAAAGGTTTGAGAGTATTACTCCGTCGCAGTTCAGAAGTATAGAACGGGCTCTATGAAATTCGTAAATTGACCGCTGACACCGTATAAAAAAACAAAAAGGCGTTGTAAAAAAAACAGCGCTCAAAGAGCCGAGATTTCCTGCTTTTGGGAAATCTCGGCTCTTTTTTATGCCAGATCGCAAAAATAACTATTTTGGCTGAATTTTGGGTAAAGCAAACACAGCGGCACAAAAGCTGCGTTTTTGCCGTGTTGAAAATCTGGAAAATATTCTAAATTTATGCCGCTTTTTTTATTGCAGGCTTTTTCAAGTGGAATTTATGAAGATTAAAACCACAGCAAATCATCGCAATTTCTAAATTCAAGGCTTTTGATCCTCTTCTGCGAGCTCTGGTATATGACCTGTTCCACTTGATAATGCCGTTTGCACCTTCCGACTGGATACTTCGGTTCATACGCAGCAGCGCTCCGTGAATGCTGTTCAGGTTGCAGAGAACTTCCTTGTGGAACTTTGTCAGTTCTTCATTCAAGCGAATTTTACGGTTCCCTTTGCACTTACAGCATTT
>NZ_QTXU01000073.1:0-1892 GCF_003461785.1 Ruminococcus sp. AM43-6 | reverse complement strand
TTCACAAAGAAAAGTCTTGACAAAGCTTAGCTAATATGATATAATAGATAAGCTGATTTAAGACAGCACATTAGAAAGCACGAAAAAATCGGAAGTCAAAAAACTTTTTTGAAAAAACTTCAGAAAAGGGGTTGACAAAAGATAAAAAGTGTGATATAATGTAAAAGTTGCACGACACAAAAGAGTGTAACGAAACAGCATCTTGAAAATTGAACAAAGACGAATAGTACGAAACCCTTGAGAGATTCTTTTGAGAAAAAGAATTAAAGGTCTAACATAAAGACGTAAAAGAAATGTACGTTCAGTGAAGTGAACTGAAACAGGATAACAAGAGCAGAGATGCTTTTGATATACAACTTTAATTAAGAGTTTGATCCTGGCTCAGGACGAACGCTGGCGGCACGCTTAACACATGCAAGTCGAACGAGAGAAGAGGAGCTTGCTTTTCTGATCTAGTGGCGGACGGGTGAGTAACACGTGAGCAATCTGCCTTTCAGAGGGGGATACCGATTGGAAACGATCGTTAATACCGCATAATATAATTGAACCGCATGATTTGATTATCAAAGATTTATCGCTGAAAGATGAGCTCGCGTCTGATTAGCTAGTTGGTAAGGTAACGGCTTACCAAGGCGACGATCAGTAGCCGGACTGAGAGGTTGATCGGCCACATTGGGACTGAGACACGGCCCAGACTCCTACGGGAGGCAGCAGTGGGGAATATTGCACAATGGAGGAAACTCTGATGCAGCGATGCCGCGTGAGGGAAGAAGGTTTTAGGATTGTAAACCTCTGTCTTCAGGGACGAAAAAAGACGGTACCTGAGGAGGAAGCTCCGGCTAACTACGTGCCAGCAGCCGCGGTAATACGTAGGGAGCGAGCGTTGTCCGGAATTACTGGGTGTAAAGGGAGCGTAGGCGGGATCGCAAGTCAGATGTGAAAACTATGGGCTTAACCCATAAACTGCATTTGAAACTGTGGTTCTTGAGTGAAGTAGAGGTAAGCGGAATTCCTAGTGTAGCGGTGAAATGCGTAGATATTAGGAGGAACATCAGTGGCGAAGGCGGCTTACTGGGCTTTAACTGACGCTGAGGCTCGAAAGCGTGGGGAGCAAACAGGATTAGATACCCTGGTAGTCCACGCCGTAAACGATGATTACTAGGTGTGGGGGGACTGACCCCTTCCGTGCCGCAGCAAACGCAATAAGTAATCCACCTGGGGAGTACGACCGCAAGGTTGAAACTCAAAGGAATTGACGGGGGCCCGCACAAGCAGTGGAGTATGTGGATTAATTCGAAGCAACGCGAAGAACCTTACCAGGTCTTGACATCGTATGCATAGCTCAGAGATGAGTGAAATCTCTTCGGAGACATATAGACAGGTGGTGCATGGTTGTCGTCAGCTCGTGTCGTGAGATGTTGGGTTAAGTCCCGCAACGAGCGCAACCCTTACTGTTAGTTGCTACGCAAGAGCACTCTAGCAGGACTGCCGTTGACAAAACGGAGGAAGGTGGGGATGACGTCAAATCATCATGCCCCTTATGACCTGGGCCTCACACGTACTACAATGGCTGTAAACAGAGGGATGCAAAGCCGCGAGGTGGAGCGAACCCCTAAAAGCAGTCTTAGTTCGGATTGTAGGCTGCAACCCGCCTACATGAAGTCGGAATTGCTAGTAATCGCAGATCAGCATGCTGCGGTGAATACGTTCCCGGGCCTTGTACACACCGCCCGTCACGCCATGGGAGTCGGTAACACCCGAAGCCTGTAGTCTAACCGTAAGGAGGACGCAGTCGAAGGTGGGATTGATGACTGGGGTGAAGTCGTAACAAGGTAGCCGTATCGGAAGGTGCGGCTGGATCACCTCCTTTCTATGGAGAACAGAGAAGGAAA
>NZ_QTXU01000072.1:355-2080 GCF_003461785.1 Ruminococcus sp. AM43-6 | reverse complement strand
ATCGTAGCGGTATTTGACACGGCGATAGCCTATGAATCTGGTCAGGCGAACATCAAAAATACCTGTCTGAACGTGTTGAAAGGGTTCATGGCGGCAAGTCTGGTAACGGTCGTTCCACAGCGGCTGTATGCATTCTGTGTGGCGATGCAGGGAACATTTTCTCATGAACTGCTTGGCGGATTTATCGGGGCAACATCCGCATCGGTGGCAGGCACAGGGCTTTCCGTAATTATTGCCATCGCCTCGGACATTTCGCTTTTCAGCCTGTTTTTTATCATACTTTTCGGCTATTGTACAGTAAAAGTTGTGTTTTCAAACATTAAGCGTGGCGGCATAATACTGTGTCAGATTGCTGTGGGAAGTCTGTATCTTTTTGGAGTTCCGAGAGGTTACACAGACGGATTTTACAGCTGGTGCAAGCAGGTCATTGCGACTTGTCTGACGGCATTTTTGCAGACAACGATACTCTATCTCGGACTGCTGACCTACACTCAACACGCTCTGCTTGCGGTGGGAATGTGCTTGTCGGCAACGGAAGTTCCGAGGATTGCGCAGATGTATGGGTTGGACACTTCCGTAAGAGTCAATATGATGTCTGTCAGCCATACTGTTTCTATGGGGGCGAGGGCTGTCGGTATGATTAAGGGGAAAGCGTAAATAAATATTGGTTTGACAGACAGTGAGGTTTGTGATATACTTTTATTAGTTTACTTTTTAAAATTGAGCGACAAATCGGAATTTAACGCACATCTAAAAAACGAGAATTCACAGAAACGTAGCCATAAAATGGTGATGAAAGGACGTATGACTTATGAGTAAAAAAGTATTTGTTTTGGTACACGATTACTGGCATCACGATGATTCCATCAAGCCTATGATGGACTATCTTTTTAACGCAGATTATGAAGTAACATTCACAAAGAAGCCAAATGATTATTTCAACGGGCAGTTTGATTTGTTTTTGTCTTTCAAAGATCCTATTGAAAATGATCAGATTCCTACTCCAATCTGGTGTGATGAAAAATGGACGGAGAAATTTCTGAATGATGTTCAGAATGGTATGGGAACGATTATGCTTCACGCATCACTTACTGATTACACAGAAAATCACGCAATCCTCACAAATGTTGTAAGAAGTAACTTTATCACTCATCCCGAACAATGTCCGCTTACTGTAAAACCGATAGCAGAACATCCGATTATTGAAGGCATTGGCAAATTCACATTCCCTGATTTTGACGAACATTATGTAATGAAAATGATTCCGAATGCTGATACAACGATTCTTGCAGAAACCGTTTCAAAGAACGGCGTTCAGCCTGCTGTATGGATTCACACCTATGGCAAGGGAAAAATCTGCTGTATCGTTCCTGCACACACTACCCAAAATCTGACCTGTGAACCATTTGTCAAACTTGTAAAGAATGCTATTGATTGGGTTTTATAGCATTAATAGAGCGTCAAATTACAGTTTGTCGAACAGTTACAACAAAATATTATTGAGCACAGTCAAGCAAAAGCTTGGCTGTTTTTTTATGTGAAAAAATGGAGTGTGAAAAAATTGAAAACCTACATCTACCCCGAAAACCTGAGAGCCAACGTAAAGCTGTGGTTCTGGAATGTCCGTGATTTTATCATAATCTGCGGCGGAATAATTCTGTCGGTTGTGGTTCTGGTAAACCTGTGGAATGTCCTGCCTTTTGCGGCGACTGCCTGCTTTGCTTT
>NZ_QTXU01000072.1:0-345 GCF_003461785.1 Ruminococcus sp. AM43-6 | reverse complement strand
GTCCTGCCTTTTGCGGCGACTGCCTGCTTTGCTTTTCTCTCGCTTCGGGTTGACGAAACGGCGATTATGGACTATATTTTTAATGCTGCGAAGTTTTTTCTGACCTCGCAGCAAATTTTTTATTGGACGAAAGGAGCATAAAATTTTATGACAAAAAGGAAAAATAACGGCGTTCAAGGTCTTATCGGCTTTGAACGCTTTACTCGTTTCGGAGTAAAAACCGACAAAGCCGAAATAGCATTTTTCAGCGTAGAACCCACCAATATTTCAGTGCTTTCAGCGGCTAATATTAATCCTGTATAATAAAACTTGACACATACAAAACAATCAAAGTATAATAAAAAC
>NZ_QTXU01000071.1:0-2191 GCF_003461785.1 Ruminococcus sp. AM43-6 | reverse complement strand
TTCTGACCTAAAACACTTTCTCCTTTCGCTATTGACAAGCACATATCAAGTGCCAGCCACGATTTCCCGACCTTTGGTGCTCCTGCTAAGATATACAAACCTTGTGCGATCAAGCCGTCTATAACGAACTCAACAGGCTTATACACAGTAGTCATTATTTCTTCGCAGGATTTTGAGTTAAATTGTTTCAAGTTATCAGTCCTCCTATTCTGTTTTCAAGTTCCTGTTATTGTCACTGAACATAGCGAAATTTATATTCAAAACAAAAAGCTCGCAAAGACTCTTAAAATCTTTACGAGCTTATACTATTCTCCATTCTCATGGTATCGCATTTTAATACGTTTGTCAATAGTCATGGTCCATTTTCATTGTTTTGCACAGGAGATTTGATTTTGACACGGGGGTAAGATGTGCGTTTTCGCCGTCGCACTGTGAGATACCCCCTATGTCAAAACGTTATTAATTTAACATAAACGAATTTTTAGAGAACTTTTTTGCTTTAATAAAAGTTCAGTCGCATTTGTTCGGTCAAATGCAATGATTTTAAAAGTTCAATATATTGAACCAATCATCTGGAAGGTTCATTGGTTTAATTTGAATACGCAAAAAAATTATAGACAACAGAATTTATGCTGTATGTTTTCATCTAAACTTACTTGGAATTTAATATCGCTATAACCTTTCTTGCGTCATCATCGTTATAATTTTTACAAACTGCTTCGTAAAATTTTTTAACGTCCTTATCTTTTAAAATATATGTAACCTGATTATTATTTAGTGCAATTTTAACCAGTTTAGTTTTCTGCTCATCTGTCAAATTCTCATATACTCTGAGCTTTGAAATTATATCATGCGTGTTAGCAAAGCTCATACTATCTTCCAGACGATTTATCAAGCCATCTATTTTAATTGTTTCTTCACTTTGACCTTTGATTTCTTTGTCTTTTTCTGAAACACATTCAAAATAAAATTCTTCCAACATTTCATTAGAAATAGTTCTGTCTATAATCATTTTTACTAGTTGCTCTAATTGGGAATTCTCATTATAATCTGCTGGCACATAGTATTTTATCCTTTTTTCGTCAAGCATCCTAAACACTTTTGACTTATCCTTGGTTTCAGAATTATATACACCAATAGAGTGACCTCCATTTGTATTGACAAGTTTCATACAAGGAATATCAGTATCGCTGTCTCCTATATATATCATATTTCTGAACGGCACACGATATTGATTCGGCTGGAAAAATGAGTTGACCCCTTGATCGTTTATATCAAGTACTCCTTTTTCAATTCTAAATAAAAATTGTGTTTTGTTAGTATAATTCACCACCTGTGCGGGCCATACCGCAACCCCAGCATCGTCAAAATAAAAAGAACTGGCATATATTTTTGTAAATTTTTCGGCGGCTTCTGTACCTTCAATCATTTCTTTAAGACCTGATGAAATGATATAATGCTCTACGGATACACCCTTATTTCTTCCGTATTCATTAATTCTGTCAAACCAAGTATCAACACCGGGAAAAAGTTTCACTTTACCTCCTTGTTTATGTAAAGTGTCCCTTGTAAATAAAACCTTACCTCTTGAGCGAGCGGACATCATGTACATATAGGCAAGGTTCTGATCCATATCATTGTTTTTTGCAAGTTCATTTGATTCCTTCCAAAAGTCTGCAACTTCATAATGATAGATTGTATATAGCCTTGAGCCTGCATATCATCAGGAGATAATGTTTTATCAAAGTCATAGCATATAGCTAAAATTGGTTCTTTTTCATAAAAATATCCTTTCTTTTACGTTAGCACAGTCGTAAATTATTCGTATAAAAGCAAACACATACAAGCAGACCACTCACCCCTTGATCTCACTTATCACACCCTTATCCATTTCATGCACAGTGTCGCACAGCACTGAGATGTCCTCCGCAGAGTGTGAGCATATAAGGATAGTCTTACCCTGCTCTTTGTATGAAAGCAGGTACTCACGCATTTCTTTTACGCCGTCCTTGTCAAGGCCATTGAAAGGCTCGTCAAGAATGAGTATCTTTGGGTTTTCCATGATAGCTTGTGCAAGTCCCAAACGCTGCCGCATACCTAGACTGTATTTGCGGACGTGTCGCTTTAGTTCGGGATCAAGTCCCACCTGTTTCATACTGCTTTTTATCTCCTCTTTGCCGATCTTGTTGTT
>NZ_QTXU01000070.1:0-2278 GCF_003461785.1 Ruminococcus sp. AM43-6 | reverse complement strand
AAATCACGAACGTTCCAGAACCACAGCTTTACGTTGGCTTTCAGGTTTTCGGGGTAGATGTAGGTTTTCATTTTTTGTATCAACTCCTTATGCTTTTGTCTTAATCATATTAACAGCCTTAGCCCCCATAGAAACAGTATGACTGACGCTCATCATATTAACCCTGACGCTCGTGTCAAGCCCATACATCTGTGCAATCCTCGGAACTTCCGTTGCCGACAAGCAAATTCCCACCGCAAGCAAAGCGTGCTGAGTGTAGGTCAGCAGTCCGAGATATAAAATAGTTGTCTGCAAAAATGCAGTCAGACAAGTAGCGATCACTTGCTTGCACCATGAGTAAAAACCGTCCGTGTAACCTCTCGGAACACTGAACAGATACAGACTTCCCACAGCTATCTGACACAGCATTATGCCGCCGCGCTTGATGTTTGAAAACACTACCTTGACTGTGCAATAGCCGAAAAGTATGATAAAAAACAGGCTGAACAGCGAAACGTCCGAAGCAAGGGCAATAATTACGGAAAGTCCCGTGCCTGCCACCGACGATGATGTAGCCCCTATAAAACCGCCCAGCAGTTCATGGGAGAAAGTGCCCTGCATCGCCACACAGAATGCGTACAGCCTTTGCGGAACAACAGTCACCAGACTTGCCGCCATAAAGCCTTTCAGCACGTTCAGACAGGTGTTTTTGATGTTTGCCTGCCCCGATTCGTAGGCTATTGCCGTATCGAATACCGCCACAATAAGTCCGCAGACAAACAGCATCCAGGCAAGGCTGTGGAACAATGCTATGAACGACTGCACCCACGACAGAGCGAATATATTGCTTGTGCTTTTGTTTATGAATTCAAATAAGTCGGCAACTGCGCCGTAAATGAGGTTGAATAGCCAGGAAAACATTATGTCCCATATTTCGTCGGTAATTGCGTCCACCGCCGAGCCTACCGTGCTGTCCCAAAGGCTTGATATCCCGTCTCCGATCCAGTCTATGGCGTCGCCGATCCAATCAAACATTCATGTCACCTCGATTTCCCGTTGGAGTGATCTCTCCCTTGATCTTATACAATGAACTTCTCCGTCCGCCTTGTGTGTGGTATCTTGCTTCACGTTCCAGCAAGCCGTTTTCTTCAAGCTCGTTAAACGCCCGAAATACCGTGCATCTGGACAGGTTCAAATCCTCCGCAATTCGACCTACGGAGGGATAGCATTCGCCGTTTTTGTCAGCTCGTCCGCACAGATAGCAGTAAACGGACACAGCCTTGTGGCTTAGTCCTAAGTCGTAAATTCTTCTCGGTAGTATCAATTTGCATCAACTCCCATTCGTTTTAATACTGGTTTTCTTTTTCGGAGGCTCATCCTCGAATTCTTCGTCTTCCGTTATCTCAAATTCCGTTGGAAGAGCCGCTTTTTTCTTCTGCGGATATTTGACCTCAATGTCCTTGATCAGCTCGTCACGCTCCTTGTAGGAAACCGCCCTTGCAGTCTTGTCCGGCAGGCGGTATTCATCCTCAAATTTTATGCCCCATTTGAAGAACAGCTTTAGCTTACTTATCATTGGGTGAGTTCCCGTTTTCATAACAATAAACTGACCTTTGGGCATAGACTTTAATTCATCCACAGTCATCAACGGTCTGCCTATCATCTGCAGCGATTGGGATTTATCCCTGCCGTGCGAAACAGAACCGCTTAACACTGTCTGTTCGCCGAGGGATTTTGACAGAACCTCCGCACTCTGACTGTTTGGGGCAAAACCGCCGAAAACCGTGAGCTGGGTGTTGTCCGTAATGATCTCCATACCCTGTTTTCCGTAATTCTGTTCAAGCTGTGCAAAGGACTGAATTACCGCAATAATACTAATTTTTCGGCTTCTACCTGCGGAGAACATAGCCTCCATACCCTCAATTTTAGGGAAAGTTCCCAGTTCGTCACAATAGAACATTACACGGTTCGGAAGTGCGCCGCCATGCTCATCGGCTATAACTAAAATTTCACGGTATAACTGTTGAATTAAAAGCGATACCATAAAATATTTGCTCGTATCTTCTTCGGGGAGAACAATAAAAATAGCCGATTTTTCATTGCAGAATTTCTCGGCGTCCACGGCTGTTCCGAAACAGAGCATTTGCTCCATTTCCGTATCAAGAAAGCTGTTAAGCCTTGAAAGAGCAGTTGACATAACGGACATCATAGACTGATCCGATGAATTAAGTGCCGCACCCGCAAGCCATTTTGCTTTATGCTCCGAGGGGAGCTTGTCCATAAGCTTTGTAAAATACAT
>NZ_QTXU01000007.1:0-102185 GCF_003461785.1 Ruminococcus sp. AM43-6 | reverse complement strand
TTGTTTTTATTATACTTTGATTGTTTTGTATGTGTCAAGTTTTATTATACAGGATTAGTTGATCGCACAAAGGTCAGCAGGACGGCGATCGATACCCTCAACGAAAAGTACGGAGAAATGCTGTTCAGGACAAGCATCAGCAAGTCTATTGAAGCTGCCAAAAGCTCTGAAAATGGCATACCGCTTTGTCTCACAGGTCACAAGTTAGGTCAGGAATACGACGAATTGGCTCAGGAGGTGTTTTCAAGATGTTAAGTATGTCAGAACTTGCAATGAACCCGAACCGCAAGGTCACTACCGTCTGCAACGGCAAGAAGCAGGAGTGGGACGATCGTGAAGAAGCTCAGGCTTATTTTCTTGAAGCGATGATGAATAGCGACGGTGCAGAGCATGACCGATACTCCTGCATCTTCATTCAGCTTCAGAACGGACTGAGCTGCTGCACCGATGAAGATGACGAGGAGGACGAGTGATGAAGCCGTTTGATACCGACAGGACACCGTGGCTTTTCACTCCTCACGGTGACGGAGAGCTGGACGAGTTTTTCAGCTCAGACCACAGCAAAGTCATAGCAGAAACTTCACAGGAAGTAATCGCAAATCTTTCTGAGAGCCGTGACAGGCTCTCTGGAAAGCTCTGCTACACCTTCAATTACAATCAACGCAGATACAGATACACGCTCCTGCGGTTTGCGGATATGATCGTCCGTGCAGATGTGACGGCAAAAAAGCTGAAAAACCGTATCATAGAGCTTGACGCAGAGAACCGTGAGCTTCGCAAACAGCTTGCGGACATGGAAAGGAAGATGAAACAATGAATACACCACAGTTTGACCTGAGTGCTATGCTCTCCACACCACAGCAGACCGCTGTTCAGCAGATTCCTTGCGACAAGCTTCACCCCTACCACAACCACAAGTTTGATCTGTACTCCGGGGAAAGACTTGAAGATATGGTAGCCAGTATCAAGGAAAATGGTGTACTGTCTCCGATCATTGTTCAGCCGGACGGCGACGGATATGAGATACTCATCGGTCATAATCGCTGGAATGCTTCTAAACTCGCAGGACTGCCGAATGTTCCGGCGATTATCAAGGCAGGACTTACCGAGGACGAAGCAGAAATGTATGTCATTGAGTCGAATGTTATGCAGAGAGGCTTTGAAAACCTCAAAATTTCGGAGCAGGCTGCCGCTGTTGCACTCAGACACAGCGAAATGTTCTCTCAGGGCAAGCGAAATGACATTCTCAGGGAGCTTGCACACCTTGAAAATCCGTCAGCCAAAATCGACAGTTCAACTTTGAATCCAGTGGGTTCAAAGTTAGACACGAGCGAGAGCATTGGAAATGAGTACGGTGTCAGCAAAGGCTCAGTAGTAAGGCTTATTCGTATCAATAAGCTCACTGATGAACTGAAAGCCCTTGTGGACAGCGGAGAGATTGCAATCCGCACAGGCGTGGAGCTTTCTTTCCTGTCAGAAGATACACAGGCTATTGTCGCTGAATATGCTGAGGACTGCAAGATTGACATGAAATCTGCAAAAATGCTCCGTGCTTCTGCCGACAGCGAGGGCAACATCGATCGTAATACCGTTCACGCTATTCTTTATGGCGAGGACACCGAGCCGAAAGTGAAGCCCAAAAGCGTAAAGATCAGCCATGACATTTATACCAAGTATTTCAGCAACGGCGAGAAGCCGAAAGAGATCACGGAAACAATTGAAAAGGCACTTGAACTATACTTTAAGAATATGGAGGATGAATAATATGAAGAAGATCATTACAACGGTATTCTGCACCGCACTTACACTCTGCTCCGGCTTGACCACCTATGCTGCCGAGAACCTTGACCGTGACGATATCGAAGCCGAGATTTGGGAGGATATGTGGAACGGCAAGGGCGATAATGGACTTGACTTTCCCGAAGCATCGTACAAGCATCATCTTCTTGACAGGTGGCTTGACGAGAACTATGGTTCGGAAGATTATGACTGGACCGAAATCGGAGAGCTTCAATATGAATACAAGGACTACTACTGTCGTCTGATCGAAGATTGGGATTTTGAGGACGATAATGAGGGTGGCTGGACGATCAGCACCGAGGACAACCATTACAGCTTTTCTCTGCTTAACGGTATGTGGCAAATGACAGACAAAAATGGTGATACCGTTGACACATTCCCACCATTCAGCACCTTAGAGGAAGACGAATCCGAAATCGCAGGCGGTTACAAGATCAACGATAACGGAGCTGATAGTCCGAGAGTGATCGGAGAGGTCACAGGCGGAACGGAAACGGCTTCTGAGGGCGGTTCTTCCGCAGAGGGCAACGATGCCACTGTTAGTCCGTCAGACGTTTCTGAGGGCGATTCTGACGGTTCTGGGGTAAATCCCCTTGCAATCATCGCAGGAGTGGCAGCTCTCGCAGGAGTTGGCGGTGCAGCTTACTACTTTACAAGAAAACGGAAGTGATCTTATGATTTTTCAAAGCAAACAAAAAGTAAACGATGCTCCCGTATGGGAAGTCGATACCGATACACAGACGGTTCGTCATCGCAGCCCTAAGACGGGCAAAACAGAGCGTTATGTGTTCCACACCGATCAAATCAGGTATTATCTGCATCACATTGAAGATAAGCGGCCTGACCTCTTGCAGGAGATCGTGGACAAGGGCGAGATCTACAAGCACCTTGACGAGCTTGACACAAAGGTCACGGACGCAGTTAATCGTCAGACCGACTTGCTTATGCAGTCGAGCCGTGACTATCAAATTGCCGTTGAATCGGGCAATCTCAATGCGGTTGGCTCAATCGGCAATCTGCTACGTATGCAGGCACAGAGAGCCGTGTACGATACAATGATCTATCTTTGGAGGGACGAATGATGTTTTGTGCGAACTGTTACAAGGAAATTCCCGCAGGCAAGAGTTATTACAAGCATCAGGATACCAATCAGAGCTACTGCTCCCTGGACTGTCTGAATGATCACATGATCTATACCCACACGATCACGCTTGAAACGAGCGAGGGTGCGGAAACCACCGAGGAACAGGACAATGACGAGTGAGGACTTCATCGAGGACTTGCGGAGAAACGGCGTAAAGCTCATAAAAAACGACGGCTCTCTTACCGAGATCCCGCCGGACTTCTTGAAACGAGCCACCGAGCTTTGCAGTCAGCTCAGTTGCAGCTCGATCAGCTATGATATTGTTGATCCGCAGGACAGCGAGCATACAAAGCTCAGGGTGCTGGATTGTGGGTATGCGGAATAAGAAACGGATAGCCGTCTGATAAGGACGGTTATCCGTGTTTGAGTGTATTATTTTGCTGAATCATAAAAGAATAATCCGTTTGGCGTGTCTTGTATCATTGCTGTTTTATGTTATTTTGGTTCACGCAAATCAATTTTCAAAATTTCAGTAATTTAATGTGAGAATTTTTGATATTTCTGACAATTCAAACAAGAAAAAATTATCTGAAAAACATATTAAAGTAATCAAAAACAATGTTAAATGTTGTAAAACAAATCATTTAAGCAACAAAATTGATTTCCGTGATTTTGGCTCGTGATTTCTTGACTTTTTCTTCAATCTGTGATATACTTATATCGTGTATACCATGTTGTTTGAAGGCTGTGGTTTTATGTCAATAAGAGTTCCGTGGGATAAGTTTGAAGCTGCCATTTTGCTTGATGGCTGGCTCAGAGTTAAGGAAGGTATTCCGAGAAGTGAAGTAATAACTTTGGTTTCCTATAAACTGCGTAAAAAAGCTGTTAATCAGGGAGTCGCAATAGATAGCGTTTTTCGCAACACTAATGGCATTAACTTTCAGCTAATGAGCATGGCATCCGCTTTTGAAGCAACTGATATGGGGAAAGCCCCTTCTAAACTTTTTATGGAAGTAGCTGATCTTTACCATAATGATTTTGCTTCTTATTCAAAACTTATAGAGGAGGCAATGCAGATGCTTGAAGGTACATCCGAGCTGAAGTACAGCTTTATAAAGTTTCTTCGTGAACAAGTTCCTGATAAAGCAGATAAGATTCTTGTCGCTATAAAAAGCATAGACGAATTTGCGATAGCAACTAAAGCATTGCCCTGTTCTTTTTTTGATGTGTTATCAGAAGATACTATATCTTTGCTCAGGAAAAAGGTTCTTAACCATAAATTCTTCATGGTGAGACATAAAAACTTGCAGGAATATCCAGCACTTGCTTTGTCTCTATTGGAGAAGTTTATATTGAATACAGGCGATACTGTCGCCACTAACGGTAGTGAAGAAACTGAAAAGTATCATACCGCCGAGGAAAAACAAGTGAATAACGAAAATAAACAAGCAGATAACATTAGCTTTGCTGATTGGATTACGCAGTGCGCCGGATTGAGTCCGGCAACAGCACGGAGTTACAGATCGGCTCTTAACACTTGCGACGCTTATGCTTTTGAGAGTCAGCTTTATTCAGAGAGCATAACGCTTTGCACGACATATAATGATTTCGTGGTAAAATACGATGCCCTTATGAATGATGAAGGGTTCTTAAAACTTAGCGAAATAAAGCATAATTACCTTGTAGCTGCCCTAAAAAAGTACCATGACTATTTTTACGCTTTGGATACAGGTTTTGTTTCAAGTTCTTCTCTCTCAAAGAAAGTTCAACCAAACAATCAGCCGTCTGTATCTGATGAGGTGCAAAACAATTGTAACAGCATTCTCAGTCAGGATTTTGAGGACGGCTATCAGGTTGGCGATTATATGCATCAAATGCGCTTCTTGTCCTGTTATGAAGATACATTCGGAAGCGAACTCGATATTACGGAAGATGAGCTTGACAAATTACTGAAATACATTGGGCAAATCCGTGATGGGCGTATATTCTGTAAAGGCAATAACGATACTCCTTTGATCACTTCAGTCTTTGAGGTTGTGGAAAATGCATTTGAGAACGGCGCAACAGCAGTTTTCTTTGAGTGCATCTACGAAAGATATACGGACAATCTTATTTCCGAGATGAACATATACAGTGCTGACGCATTAAGAGACATAATGAAAAATGACAGCCGTTTTCAAGCAAACTATCATATTGAGCGATCTGCTATCGTAAAAAATGGAATAAGTGCTGATACAACAAACGAGATTAAGGTGATTTTACAGAGCAGCCATACACCGCTAACCTTTGAGGATTTCAAAGAACGACTTTGGTATGTACCTATGGATAGAATCAAGTCGGAACTCGCTCGTTTTTCCGAAGCAGTATGTGTTGAAAGAGGTACATACCTCTACGCATTGAACTTCTACATCTCGCCCGACGAGAAGGTTGCCTTGATAAAAGCTATGCGTTCGTCAATTTACAGCAACGGTTATCTTGTAGCCAAGAATTTACGAGAAATATTCAACAAAGCCTGTCCGTCGGCAGCTCTTGACTCTGAGTATCTAAAGGACTATGCTATCAGAGATATTCTAAAGATAATCTTTCAAGATGAATTTGATTTCAGTTCATCTGTGATAACGGAGAAAGGCAATCCGTTGGATATTGGACAGTTATATCGTAATTACGCTGCCGAACACGAACAGCTTTCTCTCCGAGAAATCAAGGAGTTCCAAGAAACCATCGGTCTCCCCATATATTGGGACGACATTTTCAAGGAAATGGTTCGTATTTCCGCTACGGAACTTGTCCGCAGGGATAAGGTACAGTTTGATGTTGATGCCGTAGACGATGCTTTGGAGAAGATGTATCCAAATGAGTACACAGCATTGAAAGATATAACATTATTCTTGTCATTGCCTGCTGCATCTGTTCGTTGGAACGGATATGTACTTGAAAGCTACCTGAGAGACTACAGTAAGAAATTCAGATTAGTTCAGGTCAGCATATCTAACGATGATTATTATGGCGTTATGCTCAAAAGCACATCTAATTTGGAGAGCTATAACGATGTTGCCGCAGATATGCTTGCAAAAAATGGAGGCTGGACTGATGAAAAGTCCGCCTTAAGATGCCTTGTTGATGCAAAATTTCAGCAGAGGGCAAAAAATAGCAATATCTCTGCGATTGTCAAGGCAGCAAGACAAAAGCGAGCAAATATATAAGCGAAGGAAGAAGTAACCAATGTACGAATATATATGGGACGATCAGACAGGAGGAATACTACTGACCACAAATCAGTCGAAATTCAGCAAAGAACCTCGTCCTGTCTACTCCCGTGAGCTTGACATTCTCGGTTTCGATCAGCATTGGAATTATCCACATGATGATTCTGCGCCGATTATGTGGGCGGAAGCAAACAACTATTATTACCGTGGAAAACTTGTCGCTAAAACAAAGGGCGGCTCTATATATACTAAACCTGAAATCGTAATACTTGATACTCCCGAACCTTCTGGTGATATGCTCCAGTTTGTTGACATAAAGGCGATGTGCGACAAGAACAGGAATATACTTGAAACACTCGTTCAGGAAACTATTCAAAAGATTTACAATACATATATGGAGTATCGGAATAAGATAGATGTATATTACGTTGCATTTAGCGGAGGAAAAGATAGCGTAGTAGCGCTTGATCTTGTGCAAAGAGCATTACCACATGATTCCTTTCTTGTTCTTTTTGGCGATACTCAAATGGAATTTGAAGATACATACGCTTTGGTCGAAAAACAAAAAGAGTTATGTGCAGCAGAAAATATAAACTTCATAGTTTCTAAATCAGAGCAACCGCCTGAAATTACATGGCGTGAATTTGGTTCACCATCTCAAACTATGCGATGGTGCTGCAGTGTACACAAGACAGCTCCTCAAATATTAGCATTAAGAGAGCTTACAAACAATCCTTCTTTTAGAGGAATGGCTTTCACCGGAATAAGAGCAGATGAAAGCTCGTCAAGAAGCCAATATGATGATGTGACATACGGTGGAAAGCATAAAGGACAATATAGCTGTCACGCCATACTTAATTGGAGTTCAGCCGAGGTTTTTTTATACATCTATGATAATGACTTGCTATTAAATGAGACATATAAAAAAGGAAATAGTCGTGCCGGCTGCCTTGTATGTCCTATGGCAGCTTACAAAAATTTCTTTTTCAAGGAACAATCGTATGGTGGAGATCCTAAATCACGGTTATCCACCACTATGTATACAGACATTATTTTAGAAACAACATCTAAAGTGTTTGCAACAGAAAAAGACAAGATAGATTTCATGGAAACTGGTGGCTGGAAAGCGAGAAGAAGTGGACGAGAACTCAATATTTCTGAGGATTTTTGCAATGAGTCACTTGAAAAAGGAATCCTGACCATCACCCTTCTCCGAGAAAGGACTGACTGGCGTGAATGGATAAAAACGATCGGAGATGTAATAAGTATCTCTGATTCTGCGATAGAGATCGTTTATGAGAAAAAAAGCTACACTATCAGTCGCAGAATCAAGGGCAAACAACAGGTTTTCACCGTGGATTTGAGTGATAACTCAAAAACGGATATATTCTTTGGCTCGGCATTGAAGACCGTATTCAGAAAATCAGCATACTGCATCGGATGTCATGTATGCGAAGCAAACTGTCCTAACGGGTTCATAAAAATGCACGAGGGCAAGGTTACAATTGACAATAAGTGCGTAAAATGCAAAAAATGCCATGACGTTTTTCATGGTTGTTTAGTTGCAAATTCACTTAGATTACCGAAAGGAGATAAGAAAATGGGTAGCGTAGACCGTTATGGTAATATCGGCATTGAGTATGAGTGGGTAGTTGATTATTTTACCAAGAAGGACGGATTTTGGGAAGATAATGAACTTGGAACGAATAAAATCAAGAATATGAAAAGTTTTTTGTCGGATGCTGGAATTACTCTTCCGAAGAAAAATACGATAACTCCTTTTGGCGAAAAAATAGCTACCATCGGAATTGAGACAGAAGCTGCATGGGGTATCATTATCAGCAATCTTGCTTATACAGCAGAGCTTAATTGGTGGGTTATGAATACTTCTTGTGGAATGACCTACACTCCTGTTCAGCTTCAGAGTATGCTGTCAGATAAAGTAGCTTCTGAAAACTCTCAGAAACACATTGTCTCTGCTTTTAAGAATATTTTCGCTTCCAATGAGATTCTCGGCAAGGCTTTAGGATTAGGAGTATGCCTCCTTAAAGAAAAAAGCTCTAATAGAGTTCTCATTGAGATTCAGCGTACTACTTGGCAGCACCCGATCCCCGAAGTAATCCTCTACGCTCTTTTCAAGTTTGCCGAAGCGTGTGACGGATATTATCAGTTCTCTCTCTCGACGCTTATGGACGATTCGCTTGAAAGAGACGGTATAAGCCCTTCCCGTATGTTCGGACTTGACAGAGACACGATGATCGGGCTTCTTAACAACCTTAGCACACACTATCCTGAGTTTATCCGTGCTTCGTTCACACTTGACCTTGAAACGATCACGCTTTCAGAGGATAAGTCTGCTGAGGATGTGCTTAATCTGTTTTAATACAAAGGGGTATTGACATGGCTGAGAAAAAGTTATACAAAGAATACTTTCAAATAGATCCTAAATACTTTCCACAGGTAACCGAAGCACTCATTAAAGAGGGCAAGGTTAATTGGAAGAACTATTTTGCAAACGATTCGTTTATCGCTGTTCTGAAACAGGCTTGCGATATGGTAAACGGATTGAGTCCTCTCTCAATGTTTACATGGGGACCGTATGGTTCTGGTAAGTCACATCTGCTGCTTACCCTTATCTCTATGCTAAAAGCAAAAAACGAGGAAATCACTGATTACTTTACAGATCAGAACCTTTCCAATGACCTCCTCAATAAGTTCATCGCTATGAAGAACAGTGGAAAGATCATCACTATCCATAGAATTGGTTCATCTGATATTACAACTGAAACTGACCTTGTTCTTGCAGTTCAGCAGAGCGTAATGGCAGCTCTGGATGAAAACGGTATTGATAATCAGGGTTCAGCTTCTATGAAGGACTCCTTCCTTGAGTATATAAGCAAACCCATCAACAGAACATATTTTGACAGTCTTATCAAAGAGGACGATTATGCCTGGGAATTTCCTGAGATGTCCGTTGATGACGTCGAGAGGATCATTACTGGTGATAATGCTAAGCAGTCCGAGGAAATGCTCCGCAAGGTAATGACTGTGATGAAGAATATTGGTCAGTATGGTATCCTGAAAGACACCAATGCTATGTCCGATTGGATCAAGGATATTATTGAAAAGAACAATATCAAAGCTATTATTTTTGCGTGGGACGAGTTTTCTGAATTTTTGCAAAATCACCCTATGGGACTTACTGGTTTCCAAACTCTGCTTGAAATCAGCAATTCACACCCGTTCTACTTCATTATTGTAACACACGAAGCGGAAAAGGTATTTGCTGACTCTAAGGCAGCAAAGAAATTCCTTGACAGATTCCAGAAGCCAGTTGAAATTTCTCTGCCTGAGAATACAGCTTTCAAACTTTTGCATCAGGCAATGAAGACCACAAGCGATCCTGTTCCTGCTGAGGAATGGAATACAAAAATTCTGCCCGCTGTTAATGGCAGATTGTCTGAGGTCAGAAAGCGTATACTGAGTTTTGAAAGAGCTTCGTCAAGTAAGAAGTCAACTTTCACGGACGATGATCTTCAGGGCGTTGCGCCTATTCACCCTTATGCTGCCCTTATACTCCGTCAGATTGCGAGTATGTTTAACTCTAATCAACGCAGTATGTTTGACTTCGTCATCAATGAAAGCAGCGATTCACAGGGGTTTAAGTGGTTTATTAATAATTATAGCCCTTTCGATAGAATGAATATTTTGACCGTTGATATGTTGTGGGACTTTTTCTGTGGGAAACAGGTCAGCGGACTTAGTGACGATGTACGTGGAATTTTCCTTAGCTATGACGGTCTGAAATCCGAGAGTCTTCTTCCGGAAGAACAAAAAGTATTAAAGACAATCCTGATTTTACAGGCAGTATCGGTAAGAATATCGAATGATGATTTGCTGTCGCCTAATGCCGAAACACTTGACCTTTCGTTCAGAGGAACGGATTGGAGTGTCGGTAAGGCAAAGGCTATCGCTGAGGGACTCCGTGAAAAAGGGCTTATCTTCGAGAAACCTATGGCGAACGGTAAAAAAGAATATTGCGTTGCAAATGGTAATGTTGGCGACGGTATCAAGAAATACCGTGATCAGGCTATTGCTGAAACAAAGACAACAAGCCTGATTACTATCGCAGGATTAGCCGACTCTGTCGTCATTCCTAAGCCTGTAGAAATGAGATACAAGCCCGAATTCGCATCGGAAAGCGGATTTACGACAGCATTGAATAATCAGCTAAGACATTCCTACACGGAGCGATTCAAGATTATTATCACATTCGCTTTGAATGACATTGAAGCACAACAAGTAAAAAATCATATCCTGAAAGCAGTATCATCACCAAATAATGATGTTCTCTTTATCGAAACACTTACCCCTATGGGAAAAGATCTCTATGATCAGTACATAGAAGCTCTTGCGTTCAGTAAGTATTACTCTACAAAGGACGGCAATCAGGCAAAGCATTTCCAAGATCAGGCTGACGGTGTGTTACGTCAATGGAAGCAGAATATCACAAATGGAGCGTTCACGTTCTTCACTCCTCAAAATCCTAATGGTGAGAGAAAAGCTAACCTGTCCGATTTACAGGAAGCTCTGAAGCGCTACGATTTTCAGACATACGTTTCCTGCCTTGAGCAGTACAGCCTGAATGCTACGCTGTACAGTGCATTTAATCTTTCTCAGGGTGCTGAACTCGGTATAAAGCAGGAAACCAAGAGTGCATACCATGTTGCAAATAAGAATTTGAGCATCGAAAATGCACTTTCAGGAGCATGGAAAGTTGATGATTACTGGAAGGATAGCACCAAGCAAAGCCTTGTAATCGTTAAGGTTAAGACAAGAATCGAAGAAATCATCGAGGATAGCTTCAAAAACAATAACGGTGAAGTCAGCATTATGACCATTTTAAACGAGATGGAGAAGCAACCGTTTGGATTTATGCCGACTTCTATTACGTCATTTGTACTTGGTTTCTGCCTTAAAGAATATGCTACCTCAAATTATTTCTGGAGCAACCATTCTAATACCGAAACTATGACCGTTGACAAGATGAAAATTATGATTGCCAACGCTCTGAATCAGAAGAATAACCCGTCAAAGAACTACAAAGACGAATTTATCGTTACTATGACCTCAAGCATGAGAAGTTTCCTAAAGGGTTCTTCTGCCATATTCGGTATTCCTGAGTCAATGTGTACTTCTATTGAAGCGACCAGAGATCAGGTTAGGATTAAAATGAAAAACTTACAGTTCCCGATCTGGTGCGTAAAGTATCTTATTGATAACGAACAGCTTGCTAATCCGAAATCTACTATCGAAGAAGTGATCGATTGCTACACAGGAATAGCCAATACTGCAAATGGCACTCAGGAATCGGAAAGCAAACTGGCAGAACGTATTGGTGAGGCTTTTGAAGAATCGCCGTCTATAATTGATGACCTCAAAGGCTTGATGAGTGACAACAAGTGCAGAGATGGTATGATTGCATACATAGAACAATATAAAGGCGGAGAACTGAGACAATTAGCTGCTGAAATCAACGATAACGGAGCTTACATTGATGAAGTGAAGAAAAAGTTCAATGCAGGTGACGGTAATTGGGTGTGGAGTACACAAACAGCAGACGAAAAAATCTTAGGCGTAATTCTTGAATACAAGATCATCAGAGAAAGCAACAAGAGCCTTTCCTCTTGTGCCACATTGCAGGATACAATATCCGAGTGGAACAGACGTACTAACAACATTAAGATGCCTTGTGAGGTTGTGGCAAAGCAGGTTGGCGATTTAGGACTTTTCCTTTGGGAATTAAGTTCTATTAAGAGAAACAACGCAATTGCAGAGCAGAATAAGCAGAAATTCTATGATCTGCTTCTCACTCAAAGAGAAAACTTCGATGCTTTCTATAAGGATCAAGTTCCGTATTTCAAGGCAGACGCTAACTCTTTACTTAGTGATCTGAGTGATTACGAAATTGCTGAGATTTATAACAGTCTGCCTGCCGGACAGTTCACAAAAGGTAAAACCGAGTATTATAATTTTGTTCAGGGTAAGATCGACGAGTATATCCTAAGCCAATGGAAGAAGAAAATGCAGGCACTTTGGCATGAAAAGACTGGTACCAAAGATCCTGTAGAATGGTCTGAAAAGTATAACACACCAATTCTCTGCATGGTTTCAGAGGAACAGCGTCCGATTGCTCGTAGAATTTTCGATATTATTAAGAGTTCAAATCCCTCTGAGGATGACGCAAAAGCTGCTATTGAGTTTATGAATAGTACTGATTTTTATGATAGATTATCAGATGGCAGTGAGAGAGACAGACTCTTTATGGAGCTTATTGTAGGCACAAATTCTGTCCTTTTGACCGATGTCAACGATATAAGAAGTAAACTCAGAGCCAAGCTATTGCAGGAGTCGCCTTACTATTGGTTCGGCAGCAGTGAAGTCCAAAAATATCTGAAGTCTATGGTTGATAAGGAGTACAAGCTCCGAGGAAGCGAAAAGGCAAGTCAGATAATTGATCGAATGGATACCGCTCAACTCCGAGAGTATTTGAAACGCAGAATTGACGAAGATGCTGAATTCGGCATACAGATTCTTAAAGGAGAAGATGGTAAATAATGCGTTGTTACGATGCAGAAAGCTGTTTCAACGAGATAATCGCTTACTTTAATTCCGAGGTAAGTGGTTATCCGTTCATAGCTAATATAGATGATGCAACGATATTGCAAGATATTTGTTCTAAAATGCAAGCGGACAGTAATAAAAAGATTATTAGGGTATCAGACTACTGTAATGGGGACAATCTTCCTAATGAAAGTGAATTGCTCACTCATGTCGCTTCTGCTGACAATGGAGTTGTCCTCGGATTATCGCCATATTATATGCTTCGTGGAGAACAGGCGTTAAAGAAATCTGTATCAACACTTCTGCAAATGTCAGTACATGGTCATGTTGTTATAATCATCTACGGTTGTAGCAGCATTCTAAGTAATGCTATTAGTGCTGACGGAGGAAGACCTGACCACCGCACGGTTATATTAGAGAAGCCACAAATCTGTTTACCTAAGATAACATTGACACAATCCTCTGAATTAGAGAAGGATTCTTCGGTGATAAAGGGAATTTCCAAACTCTTTTCCATGTTAGAGAATATGTCATATTGTAATGATTCTTCGTTGAAATCCGAGCTTATTGTTCATACTCATTATTCATCTACGTTATTCAAAAATGCAATGATGCCTGTGGATACCATAAATGGTATTTTCACAATTTTGTGCAGAAATCATCCGGAGATAAAGGCATCATTGGAGCAAAGCTGGGGTACTGACGCACAATGGACGAGCTTATCAAACATATTAAAAGAACACGGTCCATTATCCGCTGCTATTGATACTGTATTAGGAAGTACCGTTAATTTGTCTATGCTGATAGATGATGTCTTTGATGATCTGAAATCGGAGAAGGCATGGTATCTTTGGCTTGCAATGAAGATATTTGGCGTTAAGGAAAACACATATCTCTCCCTTGCTGTAAAGAAAAGTCAGTCCTTAAATGAGCTTATAGATTTGGTCTATATGATGCTGTTGGATTATAAGCATGATGATTCAAATTTCGTATCCTTGTATAAAGAAAGGAAACGAATCATAGAAAAGCTCCCCGATAATAGCGTATTAACGCAAGAGTACTGCGATCATGTAGGAAAATACGAAAAAAATGCTATCTATTATCTTACAGATTTAAGCTATAAGGAAAAAAGAGCATTTTTATTCTATCTTGGAAAACCAGAGTATTCATACACTGAATCTGAGATTCGTACTGTTACCGAATATGCTTTCCACGATTTATATGTTTACCTGAATGGGTTTAAATTCGATGAGCGAAACACACCTAACCCGTCAAATGATACGGATTTGCTATCAATGCTCACAGACTACTTCCATGACTATAAACTCCAAAAAGTCACAAACAGGATTTATCCTGAGTTCATGGAAGTGGTTGATAATAACGCTGTAATGCGTCCATTTACTAAATTACTTCCAAGAATCAGCATCGTGAATGATATTGATAAAAGTGATGCTCAAATCCATTTCTTTGATGCTTTGGGTGTGGAATACTTAGCATTTATCATTGATAGATGCAAAACATATGGATTGCAGTTTGTCATTCATGTAGCTCACTGCGAGCTTCCCTCTATAACATCACAAAATCTTGAATTCAAGAAATTCTTCAAACTTGTTCCTGATGATAATGGAGAGCTAAAACTACCTGGCACTAAGGAGCTTGACGAGCTGAAGCACCATAGTAAAGAATTCGATTATCGAAAATGTAAAGAGCCGGTTCATCTGTTTTTAGAGCTTGAGATTATTGATAAAGAACTTAAACAGCTCAAAGAGATGCTCATTAATCAGGAATTTAAGAAGATAATCATTATATCAGATCATGGTGCAAGCAGGTTATCTGTAATACACCAATCAGAATGTAAGATGCACACTTTAGAATGCAACGGTAGTCATAGCGGAAGATGCTGTCCGACATCTTCTGATCCAAACATTTCTGAGGGTGTATATGAGAATGGCTTTGCTATCCTTGCAAATTATGATCGTTTCAAAGGCGGTCGTCCGGCAAATGTTGAAGTACATGGCGGAGCAACACTCGAAGAAACCGTTGTTCCTATCATTGAACTTACATTAAAGCCTGAAAAGACGGACATTTATTTCGTAAGCAAATATATTGAGTTTCATAACAAAGAAATTGTTTCTGTTGTGGTTCATTCTAACTTGATGATAGCAGCTCCAAAGCTGATAATCAAGGGCATTACAAATCCTGCATTCTCCTGTGAGTGCAGTTGTAGTGGAAATGTCGATACTAAACACTACAAGTTTGATATTCCTGAAATAAAACGTAGTGGAAAATTTACTGCTGATTTGTATGATGGCGATTCACTCATACAACAAGATATGACGTTTGAAACAAAGAAAGCAGTAGGCACAGCAAAGGATTTCTTTTCATAATCGGAGGTCTGTATGAGCGAATTAGAATATCAGAGTGCTGACTTCATTGATAGACTTCGAGATGCGTTTGATGAAATGGTTCTGTATAAAGACCTGAAAAAGAGCAACTTCATTTCCTCATTCAAATTGCCATCATTTATGCGTGATTGGGTAATTAAGCGCTTTCAAGATGAAGATGGAGAGATAGACACAGACGGTGCGAGTGAGTTTATTAAGCAATTCATTCCAAAGAAAGAAGAATGGAAAAGCATTCTGAACCGTGTTGTGAATTTCCATGAGGCAGTCAAATTCTTGGGAAAAATCTCTGTAAACATAAATATCAAGAATCAGCTTGTCACGTTTAGGCTGCCGGATTTCGGTCTTGAGTTCAAAGAAACAATTATTCCGAGAGAAGTTTGGGATGAATGTTGCGATGAGCTATTGAAATCCGAGGAGAATTGGGGCATTATTGAAATAGGATACTATATGCCCGAAGATGAAAAAGATCCTGGCAAGATCAAACTTGTAAGCTATCAGGATTTTTGTCCCTATGAAGTATCATTGGAAGATTATAAGTCTGCAAACGAGGACTTCTCTCTGACAGAGTGGGTAGACATTATACTTTCTGCTGTTGACTATAATCCGGAAGGATATGAGTCCTTTGAGCAAAAGCTCACTATGGTTCAGCGTCTTCTGCCTTTCGTTGAAAAAAGAGTTAACCTTATGGAACTTGCTCCTCCTGGAACGGGTAAGTCTTATCTGTTTGGTCAGATTTCAAGGTATGGTTGGCTTGTTTCAGGAAAAGTTACACGTTCAAAGCTAATATATGATCTGACAACTAAAAAAGAAGGAGTTGTCGCTTTCAGAGATTATGTCGCTTTGGACGAGATAAGAGAAGCTGAATACATGAAAGATGCCGAGATTCAGTCTGCACTTCAAGCAATTATGGAGAACGGTAAATATCGCGCTCCTGATAATCATGAAGTGAATGTCGATGCAGGAATCATCTTTCTTGGTAATATATCTTCTGATAAGCAGAACGAATACGTCAATATGTGTGTAGAGTTGCCGAAGCCTTTCCACCAGCCACAATTCCTTGACAGAATTCACGGCTTCATAAAGGGCTGGGATTTACCAAGAATGAAAGATGATATGAAGGCACAGGGCTGGGCGCTTAACTCGGAATACTTTGCAACAATAATGCACGAGCTTCGTGATGATGCATCGTACAGAGTCATTGTCGATAAGCTTATCGTAATGCCACCCGACTCTGATACAAGAGATACAGAAGCTATCAAGAAAATCTGCACAGCCTTCTTGAAGTTACTATTCCCTAAAGTCAGAAAACCAAGTGACATTAGCAGAAGCGATTTTTGGAATTATTGCTTAAAGCCCGCAATGGATATGAGAGCGATAGTCCGCATTCAAATGGGCTTTTCTGACGAGAAGTTACAAGGGAAAACTGTTCCCGATTTTGATGTAGAGGAACTTGACGAAGAATGAAAAAAGTAAAGGCATCACCATGTATATCGTGCGGTAAAAAGGATCTATCAAAAGATGAAGTTGGTATCAATCTTAAACTTATAGGAGAGGATACAGAAAACTTCTACTGTCTTGATTGCCTTGCAAGCGTACTTGATGTAGGTGTTCAAGATATATTAGATAAGATTGAAGAATTCAAAGAAGAAGGCTGTACGTTGTTTTTGTGAGGTGAAGTATGGTGATATACGCTGATAATGCGGCAACAACTCAATTAGATACAGATGCATTTGAAGCGATGAAGCCGTTTCTGCTTGAAAACTACGCTAATCCATCAGGAGCGTATAGCTATTCAAAGAAAGCAAAACAGGCTATAAAAGCAGCTCGCAAGACGATTGCCGAATGCATTAATGCTGAACCTGAACAAATCTATTTTACTTCTGGCGGTACAGAAAGCGATAATTGGGCAATTAAGGGCTTTGCTCTTTCTGATTATGACTATAAAGCTGTTATCACTTCGCAAATCGAGCATCACGCAATCCTCAATTCTTGTTACGACATTGAAAGACTTAAGCACCCTGTTGCATACTTGCCAGTAGATTGCAAAGGTGTTGTAGCAACAGATACATTAAATAGATACATATCAGATCGAACAGGGCTTGTTTCCGTCATGACAACAAACAACGAAATTGGAACAATAGAACCAATCAAAGAGCTTGCTCAAATAGCACACTCTCATGGTGCTTTATTCCACACAGATGCAGTTCAGGCAGTCGGACATATTCCGATTGACGTAAAAGTGCTGGGCATTGATATGTTATCCGCATCCGCTCATAAGTTCAACGGTCCCAAAGGTATTGGTTTCTTGTACTGTAAAGAAAGGGTATTACAGCCTTTTCATAATGGTGGCTCACAAGAGTTTGGTATGAGAGCTGGAACTGAAAATGTTCCTGCAATCGTAGGGATGACTGTTGCATTAAGGAAAAACATAATTGAAATGGAACAGAATGCAAAACACTTGCGTCGTTTATCAGAAGAATTACTTTCAATATTAGAAGCATCAAATGTCCCATTCATTCTTAATGGGCATCCAACAAACCGACTGCCCGGCAATATAAATCTATCAATAAAAGGGAAAAGTGGCGAAGGACTGATGCATATGCTTGATCTTAAAGGTATATGCGTTTCTACAGGCTCAGCTTGCGACAGTCATAATCAGCAAGTTTCTCATGTAATACAGGCTATCGGTGTACCGGAGGATTATTGCGAAGGGACTATTCGTATCACCCTTGGCAAACACAACACCGAGGAAGAAGTAAAAGCTATAGCCGAAACGCTTATAAAACTATCAAAGATATGAAGCAATGAAAAGCAGCTCATTTTGCCCTGAATGCGGTAGAAAGATGCGGCAGCAGTTTATAGGGCTAAAGCATTGTGAATGTGGTATTAGTTGGCTAAAGGGAACAGGATTTTTCTATAGAACTCCAGACATGATTTTCTGCCTTAAACGCATTAAAATTGGAGCTAAAACCAAGCAAGTCCCTTTTGTTAAGTATAAAAATACATCAGAGTAAAAAAGCGGAGGAACTTTATCGTCACCTCCGCTTTCACTTTGAATCCACTGGGTTCAAAGTTGCTTATTCAATTCCTTGCTTACCTCTGCCCTTAGCCTTGTCCTTGGGAGTTTTCGGCTTCTTAGCGAGCCTTGCAGCATCACGCTTCATCTTCGCCCTCTCAAAGTAGCAAGTCTTATTACGCTTCGGGGCATTCTTCTTTGCTTCGATAGCAGCCTGATTCAACTCATCGGTCAGGACTTTCAGCCTTTGCTCCTTAGTATCAAGCTCCTTCTGCTGAGGGAACGGCTCTGCTACGATCTTTTGGGCTTCCTCATGGTCAAGCCTGAGTTTTGCAAGGTCAGTCTGAGTACGCTCAATTCTGCTGTCAATGTTGTATAAGGCGGCTTCAAGTCGGTTCAGATTATGGGTAAAACTCTCAATCAGCTTCGTAGTATGCGAAGTGGCACCTTTAAGGCAAGCCGACATACCACCACCCATCATATTGCTGTTGACTGTAACAGTCAGGTCAAAACCTTGGAACGAACCGACCTTAACAGGCGTATCGGCATACTTTATAGCCAGTACAGCATCTTCGAGAGCCTTAGCTGCTTCTTTCCTGTCGGTGTATTTTGTCTCACCAACGGTGATCTTGAATACGGGCAGTTTTCTCTCAGGATCAATTGGAAGCTTGCGGAGTGCTTCACGGTCTGTATGGAGATCAGTAAGTATCGCAGTAAGTTTCTGTTCCTGTTCAGGGAACAGAGCGATCTTGTCCTCCATTTCAAATACCGTGTTGCGGTGTTCCGCAGCAAGTACCCTCAGTTCTTTCACTTCATTTTCAAGCATCAGCTTTTCTTTGATGCGCTCGTCACCCGTGCAGAGAGCTTTGATCTCCGAATATGTAAGAGCCTGCTGGTCTACATCTTCGCACTTTCTCGCAGGAGTTTTGCTCGTCATGATCTGAGAGATAAACTTCTGCTTATTCTCCAAAGTCTGATAGGAATAAGCGTCGAATGTGCCTTTGGTGACATAGCGGAAGATCTGTACCTGCTTGTTTTCATTGCCTTGACGGATAATTCTTCCGGCGCGCTGTTCCAGATCAGCCGGTCTCCACGGAATATCGAGGTCATGGACTGCGATAAGCCGTTTCTGTACGTTAGTACCCGTACCCATTTTTGCCGTAGAACCGAGCAGAACACGAATCTCACCATTACGGACTTTATCAAAAAGATCGGATTTCTGCTGTTCAGTTTTCGCATCGTGAATGTATGCAATTTCCTCCGCAGGGATACCCCTTGCGATCAGCTTGTCACGAATATCGTCATAAACGCAAAAATCGCATTCTTCCTCCAATGATTCAACCTCAGCAATAGATTTCTTATCTTTAGCATCGTCGGCATCTTCGCCCTCGGCCTCTGCTTCTCCTGTTGCCTTGTGCGGAACGCCCAAATCACAGAAGATGATCTGCGTGAGCCTGTCCTCAGCCGTTTCAGCGTGGATACGGGCAACATTCTCTACACAGCGGTTGAGCTTTGTATCGGGGTTATCTTCAAATGACGAATCAATCAGACGAGGATCAAGACCAAGCTTCCTACCGTCCGACGTGATCTTGAGCATATTGTCGATCGTGGGATCAACATTGCCTGCATTGATAGCATCAGCTCTGTCGGCAAGCTCTTGAACAAGCTCCTGCTGGAACGGAGTGGCTTCGACTTGAACCACCTGATATTCACAGTCAGGCACATCAAGTTTCAGCGTATCCGCAGTACGAATGTCAGCGACCTGCTTAAACATACTCATCAGTTCGGGCAGACCTGTATAATTGGCGATACGGGTACGCTCCTTGAAGCCATTGCCCGCAGGCTTTAACTCCCAATCGGTTTTCTGGTCTCCAAAGACTGCTACCCAGTTGTCAAAGTGCTGTAATCCGTGATTGTTCAGGAAGTCATACTCCAAATACCGCATCATGGTGTGAAGTTCTGTAATGCTGTTGCTGAGAGGCGTGCCGGTTGCGAAGATCACGCCCTTGCCGCCAGTCTTTTCATCGAGATAACGGCATTTGAGAAACAAATCGAGAGCTTTTTGAGAAGCGGAGTTGGAGATTCCGGCTACATTCTGCAATTTTGTTGCCACGAACAAATTCTTGAATTCTTGTGCTTCATCGACGAAAAGCCTGTCAATACCGAGCTGTTCAAAGGTAAGCGTATCGTCCTGATTAGCCTTTTCGAGCTTATCAAGCTGCTTTTGCAGACTTTTACGGGTACGCTCCATAGCCTTGATCTGAAACTTAGAGCCTTCGCTCTTTTTAAGCTCCTCGATACCACGGAGAATATCATCGATCTGGCTCTGGATCGTCATGACCTGTCTTTCCTTAGAAACAGGGATTTTACCGAGCTGAGAATGACCGATAATAACTGCATCGTAGTTTCCGGTAGCTATCTTAGCAAAGAGCTGCTGACGATTTGCTTTCTGAAAGTCCTTTTTGGTAGCAACAAGAATATTTGCTCCCGGATAGAGCTTCTGAAAATCGTCACCGATCTGCTCCGTCAGATGATTCGGCACGGCAAACAGGCTCTTAGTACACAAACCTAATCGCTTGCTTTCCATCGCCGTTGCGATCATTTCAAAGGTTTTGCCCGCACCCACGCAGTGTGCAAACAGCGTATTACCGCCAAACATCGCATGAACGATTGCGTTCTTTTGATGGTCGTGGAGCTTAATATCCGAAGTCATCATCGGGAAGGAAAGAGCCGAGCCATCGAACTCACGGGGACGGATACTGTTGAAAAGTTCGTTATACTTCTCTACGATAGCTTCACGGCGTTGCGGATCTTTGAATATCCACGCCTTGAAAGCTTTGCGAATATCATCGGCTTTACGCTGTACGACACGGGTAGCATCTATATCCACTACACGCTTTTCCTTTGTATCGCCCAAGCCGTCCGGAACCTCGATAGTCTTATATACCTTTGGCTCTTGCAGATTCAGCAAATGTTCAAAGATGTCATAAGCGTTTATCTTGTGAGAGCCGTATTTCTGCGTAGCAAGCACCGACCTGTCGGAAGACTTGTTGCTGACATGGAAAGAGTTAGCGTGAACCGAATACTCCACGCCGACAATAGCAGACTTGTTCCACCGAGCAGACGAACTGTCACTCCGCTGATACGCTGGTGTCTGCAACAGCTCATACATGAACTGTTCGTAATACTTCGGATCAAGCCAAGCTGCACCGAGCTTAATATCAATATCTCCTGCTTTCAGCGGTTCGGGCATAGCCTGTTTCAGTGCCGATACGTTGATATTGAAATCAGGATCGTACTCAGCGATCTCCTCAGCTTCACGAAGTTTCTTGCAAATATCGCCCGAAAGGTACTCCGAAGCCGTCTGATAACCGTTCTCCGTATGGGGTATCTTGAAAATCGCCCCTGTCAGGTCACGCTTCAGTTCGTCCTCCGTCATACTCGTCAATCCACTCATGTACGAAAAGTCAACCCTTGCCTTTTCCGCAACGGAGAGCGTGAGTGCTTCAAGTGCCGTGTCTACATGATCGACCGCTTTTGGCGGAACGATCGTTCTCTTTGTGAAAATATCGGACTTTGCAAGGAGTTTTGTCTTATCATAGCTCTTTTCAAGCCCTGCCACAAGGTTATATGACACATCTTCGCTGAAATACCGCTTATTCGTCTGAGAATGAATAATACCGTACTTCTTGTAGAAATCATCATACGCCACATTAAGCTTTGCCTGCAAATCCTTGATAACGCTGTCAGGCTTGTCAAGCTCCATAGCTTCGATCAGCTCACGGGTGAGGTCACGAAGCTCGATAAACGCCTTGAAACGCTTGTGCTGTGCTGTTCCCGTATCGAAACGGAACTCGCAGGCAGCGTTATTTTTCTTGAAGAACACCTGATCGTCAGACATAAAAAAGCTGTAATTACGCAGATTGGACGAAACCTGTACCTGAACGCCGTCAGCGGTCTTTGCATATACATCTCTGCCACGCTCATGACTGATCTCCGCCGAGAGTTTGCCGACTGCTTCATGGAGTGCCGATTTCAAGTCAAAGCCGTCCTCAGCCACCACCATAGTGCCTGAACCGTAGAGCTTGTTGCCCTCGACCACAGTGCCAAGCACCATATCAGGGTGCTGTTCAAAATATTTGTTGATCGGCAGACCGTCAGCCGTTTCACCAATATGTACCCAATCGGGAATATCGGACATTTCGGCAAGTGACTTGCCTTCGTGCTTTTTCAGGAAGATAATGTCCGTAGTGACTTCCGTGCCTGCATTATACTTGAAAGCACCATTCTTACCGCCCGGAAGTCTGATCGCACCGATGAAGTCAGCCTTGTCAGCCAACATTTGCCTTGTAGTCTCGTCACGCTTGTCAAGTGTGCCTGCCGAGGTCACAAATGCCATGATACCGCCGTCTTTGAGCTTTGAGAGAGCTTCTGCAAAGAAATAGTCATGCAGTTTCGTGGTATCATGGACGGTATCACGGAAACCAAGCTCACCGAACGGAACATTACCGACAGCCACATCAAAGCTGCCATTTTGAAAATGGTTCTTTTCAAAGCCCTGAATCGAAATATCTGCATCGGGATAGAGTGCATGAGCGATTCTGCCCGACAACGAGTCGATCTCTACGCCGTAGAGCTGAGAATTAGCTTGCATAGCTTCAGGCATACGTCCGAAAAAGTTTCCAATACCCATTGCTGGCTCTAATATGTTGCCGCCGTCAAAGCCAAAATTGCCGAGAGCTTCAAAAATTCCGTCGATAACTGTCGGGCTAGTGTAAAACGCATCATTTACCGTTGAACGTGCCTGAGCATATTCCTGCGGAGTCAGCAACTCGGAAAGCTCCTTATACTCTGTGGCCCACTTCTCATCGTTCTTATCAAAAGCCTTAGCCAAAGCACCCCAGCCTACATATTTCGACAAGATTTCTTTTTCCTCAGCCGTTGCAGGACGCTTTTCCGCTTCAAGCGTTTTCAGCGTTCTGATCGCATCGACATTGGCTCTGAACTTCATCTTAGCACCGCCGTCACCGAGGTTATCATCGGTGATCGTGAAGTTATCGCCCTTATCGGGAGTTGGTGCAGGCGTGGTGCTTTCTTCTGCAACAGGTTCATCAGCACTGACAGCCTCTGCTGTAATAGTCTCACGCTCCGGCTCTTTGGTACGCTCCAAGCCGTCAATAAAATGGAATGACATGAGCATATCGCCGTTGTCGAGCCGAGAGGTCAGCTCGCCGCCGTCGAAAGTCCAGTTCTTTGCACGGTCAAATTCCATGTGAATATCCTTGCCCGCAGGCTCTCCGTTTTCATTGAGCTTTCGGGAAGTAAAATCAACGGTGCTTACACCCGTAACGATTCTGCGTTCTCCTACGCACTCAGGACGGAGATGATCACTGATCTCAAACATCATGCCCGGCTTGATAGCCCTTTTGAGCTGAGACAGGTTCTTTACATCGGGAATATCGGGCTTTTCTGTTTCGGGTGTAACATCAGCAACAGGCTCAGGTTTCATATGTGCAGGCTGCTCCTTTTCAGGATCATTTCTGCCGATATACTCATACATTCCGCTGTTCAGAAGCTTATCATAGGAGATATTCTCCGTAATAACAAAGCCGCCGCTTTCTCTTGAGACAGTGCAATCGTCCGTATAGAACGGCAACGCACCTGTCAGCGATACAACCTCAGAAACCTCGCCAGTAATCTTGTGACGAAATTGGTCACCGACTTCCACAGTATCGTGTGAGGTACGTTCTTCAGCAGATTGCTCCGCTTTGAGTGTCGCCCTCTCTGCTTTCTGTTCAGCCGAAAGATAGGTATCGTCCTTGAGCCGTGCTTCGGTCATTGTCGCAACATTGTACCACGAATGACGGAACTTTTCGCCGTTCTCAAAGCTGAAAGTAATACCCTGTGAATTGTAGTCCACAAGCGAGATTTTCCCCTCACCGCTATGACCGCCCGTGCCGTACTCCTTTTTCAAAAAATCAGCCAACTGTTGTACAGTCGGGTGCTGTTCCTCATAGAAGTCCTGCACACGGAGCTTACCGTGAACGAATCCTGTACCACGGTCAATTTCTGCTGCGAGAGCTTCATAGACCTGAACACTGTCAACTACCGGACCTTTGGAAAACTCGGATTTGGATTTTTCCTTTTCAGTATTTGAAGCCGTCAGCGGTTCGGAATCGCCAAATAAAGAAAGCTGTTCGCCCTCAATATCGGGATTCTCCCAAAACGGCACATCATCTTGCTCATTTCGCTGAATTTCGTCAATGACTGTTTCATCGGTAAACAGAGGTTTATCAATAACCGCAGTATCCTCAACAGGTGTCTCCACCGCAGAAGCATCATTAACGCGCATAACACCCAGCTCATAAGCAAGCAAGTTAAGCTCTGACGTGTGATTCTCATAGGTATCAATTGAAATGATACACTCAGCGTTATCCACGATAACAGTCGCACCGAGGGAAAGTGCCTTGTCTTTGATCTCGTCAAGGCTTTCAGCATCACCCTTGTATTTCAGCGTGACCGCAGGCACATCATCGACAGGAGAAGAAATATCGGAAATATCGGCAGCATCGCTCATAAGGTCAACCGTCTGTTCGTCCTTGCCAGTATGACGCTCAATGACTTCATCGGGAACGGAAACGAGGTCGGAGAAGTCCAGTCCCATCAGACCGTTCTCGATCATCTGCTCGATACTGTCATACTGCTCCGTATTGTAAACCTCGCCGTCAAATTCATAGGTGATCTTATAGTCAATGAGGTCAGCCGTCACCTGAATGGGCAGCTCATCATCGGTCAGCGTGGTAAACGCAAGACCGACATTGTGAAGATTGGAGAAGTCAGCACCCTCACGGTATTCCGCTTCACAGAAATCATTGATAAGCCACTTTGCCTTATCAAGCGGAGTTTCAAAGGTGCGCTGAAAGTCCATGATCTCCACGGGCTTGTCAGGGTTATGCTCTATCATAGCCGTTTGCAGGAGCTTCGAAAAAGTGGAAAGCTCACGGTACGGCTCGATCTCCATTTTATCGCCACGGTTATAAATACCGCAGACAGGCTCACCGCCGTAAAACAGCTCTCCGACCTTTTCTCCGTCAGTAATAGCCAGTTTCCATGTACCGCCCTCAGTTTCCACAGATTCACAGTCCGTGCCGAAGAACTTATCGACCACCTGTTGCAGAGTTTGGAGCTTTTCAGCCTCACGCTTCGGAGGATTCAACTCAAATGCCTGTTCGATCAGGACGGTATATCCTGCTTCTCTCAACTTTGCAGAGTATTCGTCCTTGACATGATTGGGGAAACCAACCATAGGAGAACCGTTCTTTGACAGCATACGCAGTCCGAGGACTTCTGCACCGATCTCCGCATTTTTGCCGTACATCTCATAGAAGTCTCCGACCTTGCGGAGCGATACCGAACCTTTATCCTCCGGTTCTGCCTTTTCGGGAGAATCGACCGCAGACTTTTCAGCCTTAGACAGAATCTCAAAGCCCTTTTCCTCCATATCCTGCTGCCAGCCGTCATATGCAAGCACATCGGAAGTGCCGAGCAGAATACCGCCATAGTCGGGAGCATCAAGGTCTTTCATAGAAATGCTCTTTTCGCTGATCTTCTCGACCTCACGACGAGCTCCGTCATACATTATAATATCACCGACAACGAGATCGGCAACAGACGGCGCAGACTTTTCCTGTGTCCTTTCTTTTTCAAGGAAAAATTCGGGCATTTCCGTAAAGCCGAAACTGTCGCAATAATATGCCGTGTCCTTATCGTCCATGGAAATAACGATAACATCGGAAACCGATAGCGAATGACCACGAAAATCTTCGGGGTGATAGGTGTTGAACTGAGTAAAAATGCCCTCAATAGTTGCATTCCCTCTAAACTCTCCGACAATGCCCTCATATACAAGCTCATAATCGTCTTTATTGAGCTGTACGCCCTCTGCTTTCAGCCTGTCAAGCCCCTCAAAGCGGACACCGTGATACTTCTCACCGCCTGGGAGCTGATAGATCTGAAACTTACCCTGTGCCTTTTCCACATCATCAATGGTGCGGATAGGATTTTTCTCTTTGAAATCGTCAAGTATCTTATGTTCCTCAGCGGTAAGCGCAGAATGGGATTCCAGATAAGGAACAAGGACATTCAGCATATTTCGGGGAGTTTCCTTGCTTTCAGGTGTATTGTAGGGATAATTCGTCGAAGCTACGGCATTTTCACAGATAGTGCGGATATGGTCAATGAGACTTTCACCGCCCGAACCCTTGCCGTCACCGATATCAAACCTATTGGAGAAATTGAACTCCTGTCCGTCCACAACAGCCCTGATCTCAAAGTTTGTTTTCTTGTAGTAGCCTGCATTAAGGTCGGGGATCATACGCTCCTTATGCTGTTTATCGTCAAGATACTCCATAAGAGCATTTGCAAAGGCAAAGCTGATCTCGCCGTGTTCCTCCGCAAAGTCACTCAGCAGACCGCTTTCGGTAAACCAGCGGTCATTGCCGTCCTTAGAATAACCGAACTGAAATTCAAGGCTGTCTGGCTTTCTTTCAGGCTCGAAAGTAACATTATACTTTTCCTTTGCGATGATAGCAAAAGCGTTTTCGGTCTGAACTTCATCACCGAGAATATCATGGAGAGCCTTCTTGATACGGTTAAGTTTAGGCTGATTATCGCCAGCCTCCCAGCCGTGGAGTGCTGCACCGTCAAACGCTGTCAGAAGGTCAGCAATTTTTTCATCGGAAATATCGGGGATAGCATCGAGCATATCATCACGAACCCACCAGAAAGCAAGGTCATTGAACTCCTCATGGGTGCGGTCAAGAAATGCCTGCCCGATCTCCTCTAAGGAAACAAAGCGCTCCATACCACCGAATGAACAGTTGTAGCCGTCATCTGTCATCTCCAAATGCAGAGAGTGACGGAGATTTTCGGCATAATAATAGGTTCGGTCAGAGATCTTTCCGTCCTCAAAGACAAACTCTATCCTGTCTTTGTCAGCGATATTGTCAGAAGCGTGGATCATCAGACCGAGCGCAAGCTCACGGCGAATATCATCACCCTGATGATAACGCTCCGCAAGTGCATACAGCTCTTTTTCGGGCAGATGATAGCCGAAAGAAGAATTATCGCTGGGCTGGTGCTTTTCAAGATAACCCCGTTCAAACAGCGGATATGCCATGCTTTCCCAATCATCGGAGGACAAAGTATGCTCCGCAAGGAAACGGGCAAGGTCAGCCTTCGGAAACAGGACTTCTTCCTCAGTGGGAATTCTGTTTGCGTTCTCACGGTCAATGACCGTCTGCTTATGGGCAGTCAGGAAGTCTGCAACATCGGATTCCTGCAATGCATTATGCAGAATCTCATCATACGCTTGAATATCCTCAGCCGTGAAAGTTTCGTCAATACTGTCGATCTGTCCTCTTGTAACATCGCCCACGAACATTGCCGTAATAGCGGCCCTTTGTTCATCGGAAAAGTCGTGCTGAGAAAAGAAGTCCGAAAGCTCCATACTGCGGTCAAAGCTCGACTTTGCTTCAAGCATATCGGTCAGCTTGCTGTTTTCGCCGTATCGTTCAGCCGGTGTCTGAGCGATATATGCGTTCACAAGCGAAAGCATCTCACCGAACTGTGCTTCATCGTATCTGCTGTCAAAGAAATCAGCAAGGTCAAGCTTCATATCCTCAACGGCAAGACGGTGAACTACGTGTGAAAGTGCGATATTCTGCTCCATAGGCAGACCGAGGTCAGCCATTTTGCGAAGCATATTCGTCTCACGGACAGCGTTCTCCAAAGCTCTGTGAAATGCAAGAGCATTTTCCTTATCGACCGCAAATGCGACCTTTCCGTCACGGACAACAGCATGATAGCTCACATTTGTTTCGAGGAACGGCTTGACCTCTCTGAACTGCTCAGGTGTGAGCTTGCTCATATAATAATGAGTATCACGATTCGCACGATAGTCACGGTTGCCGACTTCCTGCGCCTTATCGGGACTTGCAAACTGCTTACGCATATTCACAACTTCGTCCCTGATGTTGCGGACAGCAAAGAGGTCAGCGTGACTTACAGTCAGCGTACCCTTGCCGGACGGATAGACTCTGCCCGAAAACTGCATACCACGCTTTGCCATGATCTCAGCCATTTTCAGCACAAGGTCACGATCTGCGGAGAGATACTCCTTGTTTGAGATATAACGATACTCCGCACTACCGAAGATGTTTTTTTCGGGCGGAGAATAAGGTCTGTTGGATTTTGTAATATTGACATTACCGAGGATATTTCTCAGCCAGTCGGTGTCTTTATCATTTACCGCCATACGAACAGTACCGTTCATTTCATAGGCATAGTAATTGATGCCCGATCTTTCAAGTGTATCTCGCACACGCTGAAAGTCTGCAAGATGCATTGATATCAGCGACTTATCTCTGTTGTCTGTCGCATTATTCCACATTTTGTTGCCGTATGTAATAATGTCAGCCACGCTGTTAACCTCCTTTGTCTTAGTCTCTTGTTCTACTTCTATCTGTTTTGGAATATCCCTGAGCATATCGTTCCAGTCTTTATATATATCGGGAGTAACGATACGCTTCATATCGGGATACTGCTCCTGCAAACGCCGAGCAAATTTGTTACCTGCCGTATCGTTATCGGAGCATAAAAACACATTCTCAGGAGCGATATTATGACGGAGCATCGTATCAAGGACGATACTCGGCTTCACACCCATCATGGAAACAAGCCTGCAATTATCAAGCTCTTTGCTGTGCATTTGCAGATAGGAAAGCATATCTATTGCCGATTCAAAGAAAAAAGCCTTTTCGCCAGTGCCGCATACTACCTCAAATCCGTGACCGCCAGCCGAGCCTGTTGCAATGCCTTTGAATTTATGCTCCGTTGATGTGCCGACCTTTTCCGCACCGATGACTTTGCCCCGATCGTCATAATACTTGAAAAGTACATTGCCTGTCTTTTCTTCCTGAGAGATAGTGCCTTTCTTTACAAGTGCGGAAAGCATATCATAGTCAAGTCTTCTGGTCTTGCACAGATACGCAAACACACGCCTGCAATTATCAGCTTCGGCAAGGGAAAGCCCTCTTGCCGTTTGCTGAACAGGTTTCGATTCGTATGTGCGGGACGGAGTATAGGTGCGGTCAACGTGTTCTCCGGTCAAAGCTTCGACGGCATCAAGAAAGGACATATCCATATATTCTCGGAGTAAGCCGATATTATCGCCGCCCTTATTTTCGCTGAACCTGAACCATTGACCACGTTCTCCCGGACCGTTATCCTTGATATGCAGGCTGTCATGTTCCTTCCACACATACTCTTTGCCGACCTTTTTCAGGTCAAAGCCGTGAGACATGAGGAACTGAGGAAGATTGACGAGGTTCGCCCTTTCTTTCTGCTCATCAGTAATTCTCATCTGTTATTCCAGCCCCTGATCATTTCTCTTTTTGGGTGTCTGCTGAGGTTTCTGCTGGCCTCGGCCGCTGATACGCTGGGCATCTCTCTGCATTTTGCCACGGGAAAAGAAAGCTTTTTTGGAATCCTTTTTTGCGACCGTGACCGCAGACTTCTCACCGCCGAACACAGCGGAATGTTCCACGCCCTTTGCGGTCAGCTCTGCCGACTTTTTCCGAGCCTGCCCCTCGTCAATACGCTGCGTAAAACGCTCCTGCTTTGGAAGTGACTTGAAAAAGTCCGGATTGACATACTCCACGGCTCTTTCGCCTTTGACAGCACTCTCAATCTGCTTGTATGCCTGAGCATTCGCCTTAGATACCGTGACCGCTACCGTGTCATTCTTGCGGACAACCGCAGAATACGGGATATTCTGCTTTTGCAGCTCTGCCACGATCTTCCGTGCAGTGCCGATAGGCTCAACACGGGTGTGCTTATCCTCCTTGCCAAGTGAAGCGTAGTATTCAGGGTTGATTGTCTCATACTTGCCCTTTTCGCCCTTACCGCCGTTCTCCTTTGCTGCTTCGGTATGTGCGATCTTTCCGATAGAAGCATACATCACATCATTCAGGGTTGGTACATCGGTCTTTGAAACGGTAATTCCGACCTTATCCTCACCCTTAGTAGCAGCGGAAAATTGTACGCCTGCCGACATAAGAGCCGACATGACCTCAACAGCCTGAATTTCCGTCATAGTCTCCACATGACGGTCATTTCGAGGCAATTCCTTGTAATAATCAGGGTTCACCTTGAAACCGCCGTCATCAGTCAAAACAGCATCACCCTTATCAAGCATATCCGACAGCCAGCTATCGACCTCAACTTCATCGTGCATATTGAGAAGCTCAAGCTGACTTTTCATTTTAGCAAGCTCCTCAACTGCATTATCTCTCATTTTCTGCGGAACAAATGGATTTTCTGCAAGGCTCTCCATAGACTTGATACCTTCCGCAAGCTCTGCCTTTGCTTTGTCAATGTCCTCCTTAGAGCCGTTGTTGATGATACCGTCGATTATGTTGTAATCATCTTCAAGCTGCATCTCCACATTGGCAAGGGGTTGAATATTCAACTGATCTGCAAGTTCAGCGACCTTAGAACGGTCAAGCGTTTCGACCTTCTGTGCCGCCTGAACAGCACTCTCAGCAAGTGTCGGCATATCAATATTGCCTTTCTGAACCATTTCACCGAGCTTATCTCCGGTCAGCTTCATAGAAGCATCGAGCTGATCATTGACCTGCTCCTCATAGTGTGTTTCAGGACAGGCAAGCTTCATGATCTTATCATCAAGTGCTGAAATACGCTCATTCACATCTTTGAGCTGTTCGGAGAGATTATATTTGTCAACAACACTTGTTGCAGGATCATTGTAAGTATCAAGGATTTTCTGCTTTTTCGCTTCAAGTGTTGCTTTTTTATCGCTCAGGCAATCAACAGTTGCACCATTCAACCTTGTCATTGCATTGGCAAAAGCTTCACGGCGTTCCTTGTTAAAGCCGATAGAAAAGCTCTTGATCGTATCGTTCAGAGCGATAACACGGTTGAGCTTGTGTTCGATACGGTCACGCTTTACTGTAAATTTGTCGATCTTCTTCCACCCCTGGTCGATCTTCTGCTGTCGCTCAGGAATCTTCTCCTCACGGATAGCCTGAATACGCTTCTCGTTAAGGGCAATAACAGCACCGATACCCGGCAAATTGCCGATCGTAGCTTTCAGCATACGGTTGGTATCTTCGAGCTTATCAGCCTTTGCGGAAAGAGCTTCGATCTTCGCTTTGTTGCGGTCGATCTTATCTGTCTGATTGGCGATTTTTTCATCAAGAGAGTCGATACGGCTCTGATGATGTTCTGCCTTTGCATTCAGCAGAGGAAGAAGTTTTCCCGACTTCTGAACGCTGGTTTCGTCCTGCTGCTGTTCCCGAGACTGAGCCTGTTTTCTTCTCAGTTCTTCCGCATCGACCGCAGGCTGGTCGGCGGTTCTCTTATCGTCATTATCCTTTACTGGCATAGGCTACCTCACTTTGTGTACTTCACGATGATGATAACCGCTGCGGTCACGGCGGTAACAACGGCACTTCCGATTACAATGATCTTCTTCATGGTCTGAACTTCCTTTCTCTTTCTTCGTTCTGAATGCTACGTTCCTCTTCACTCTGCTGTCTGCGACTGGCGATTTCAGCTAAGTGTTGATGTCTTTCTCTTGAAAAGTGCGAATGACTGTTACGGCGAAAATAATTGTCAAACAGCTCATTCAAAGTCGGAACTGTATCCGCCGCACGCTGTTCAGGAACAGTAGGTGCTTTCGCTTTTTCCTTGATTTTCTCATGTTCCTGAATATCCGACATCGTTCTGCCGTTCACGGAGATCACACGGTCAAGCTCACGCTGAAGCGTGGGAGTATCGCAAAGCCAAAAATCCACATAGGTCTTGCAGAGGGCAAGCTGGACCTCATCGGGACGGTTCTGCAGCGCACCGATCGTTGTGTTCAATAGTTCTGCGACTTCGCCCAAAAGCTGATAGTAACCGTCAGGTTCTCTGTATGCTTGCAATTCACGGAGCAATGCTTCATAGTTGCCGGACTCCGCTTTTGCGATAATATCCTCGACTTGTTCCTTGCAGCTGCCGTCATAGGTCAGCACCATTTCGGTTTCACCGTATCGGGCTGAAAAAGGAATACCGCTTTTGTCGAGGGCTACGCATATCTCCTGTGCCTTATCCGTATTAAAGCGGATAAACTCCTTGTTGGCGATAGAAGTAACATCTATGCCTGCGATATATGAAAACTCTGTCACGGTGCGATCATCTCCCTGATATGATCGATCAGGTCGGTGTTTGTGCTGTCGGCATCGTACTCCATTGTGTACGCACCGCAGATATTCTCCTGAATACGGCGAGGGAGTGGCCTCAGCTCACGCACAGGAACACCGATCAGCTTTGCAACATTGCCAAGCTCTGAAACTGCAAGTGCCTTGTTCACAAGGTCATAGAAACGCTCTGTTTGCGAGCTGTCCATCATGTACTCGTAAACGATAGTCTGCTGCGTATCGTAATCAAGGCTGCGAAGTGTCACAAGCAAAATGCCAGTTGATTTTGCAACCTCATCAAGCCCGATATATACCGAGCCTTTCTGCCACAGATCGTCCAGTGCTTCAAAGACTATCTTTTTGTCCTCGTCATTTCTGATAGCAACAGTTTCAAAAACTGCCGTCATACTGTTTTTGATTTCATCGTTCATAACGGAAATGCTGTCTTCGGAGACACCGAGGATCTTTGCGACTTCCGCAAGCTGGTTATTGTTCATAAAGAACACTCCTTTCTGGATTCAGCCCCGCAAGCGATTGACTTTTTCGGGGCGGTTTGTTATAATAGAGTAAATAAGTGATTGGGCGACTGCCCTACAAATCGGAAGTTGCGGAAGTGATGGTATATGGCAAAACATGAGTTTGGAATTATGATGAATACTCCTCGGCAGAGCGAGCGATATGACGAATATGAACCGTGGAAATACGAATGCATTTCTGTTGATAATAAAGATTTAGAAGGTGTTGTTGAAAGACTTTCATCCATTGACTTCTATTGGCATACACTTTCTGTTAAAGGCAAAGGGCTTGCATATTGTGGTGTTACACTTGTTCCGCCCTGTTCATTAAAGGCGTTTATTGATAGCATTGCTGATATTCCTGAATTGTGCGAATTAAAAAAACTGTTAAAAAAGGCATTGGACAAAAATAAATGGATTATTCATTACGGAATTTGATTGAGTAACAACTTCCAGTTTGGAGAATTAAAAAAAACGGAATTTACCTATTAAGACATATAAGCTCTTGACAACAAAGCTTCTATATAGTATAATCTAATAAACTACTATATAGGAGCTTTTGTATGGAAATGAATGGAGGATTTCTTGTCACCAAAATAAAACAACTTGGAGACCGGATTTTTGAGAAGATTCTCAGCGAAAAGAATATTGATGCGTTCAATGGAGCCCAGGGGCGCATTCTTTATGTGCTGTGGCAGGAGGATGGTATCTCAATCAGGTCACTCTCGACTAAATGCGGATTAGCGATAACATCTCTTACGACGATGCTGGAAAGAATGGAAAATCAAGGGCTGATAAGCCGTGTTCAGTCTGAAACGGACAAAAGGAAAACCCTTCTGTTTCTGACTGAGAAAGCACATGCCTTAAAGGGCGAGTACGATTCTGTATCTGATGAGATGGGCAGTGTTTACTACAAAGGTTTTTCAGAGGAAGAAATAACCCGGTTTGAGGAATGCCTCGACCGCATCAGAAAGAATCTTGAGGAGTGGCAGAAGTCATGAGTATTTGTATCAAAGATCAGATTCAGAACATGAATATCGTCATTGGCTGCACAGTGGGGTGTACATATTGCTATGCCCGCAACAACGTGAAACGCTGGCATATGATTGATGACTTCGCTGACCCTGAATTCTTTCCGGGTAAGCTCAAGATGATGGAAAAGAAACGTCCGCAAAACTTTCTTCTTACCGGCATGAGCGATCTCTCCGGATGGGAGCCGGAATGGAGAGACGAGGTATTTGCAAAGATCCGTGAAAATCCACAGCATCAGTTCCTGTTTCTGACCAAACGACCTGATCTGCTGGATTTTGATACCGATCTGGAAAACGCATGGTTTGGCGTTACGGTGACGAGGAAAGCCGAACTGTGGCGTATCGACGCCCTTCGGAAAAACGTCAGAGCAAAACATTACCATGTTACCTTTGAGCCGTTATTCGACGATCCCGGCACAGTTGACCTTTCCGGAATCAATTGGATCGTTGTCGGCACCATGACCGGAGCTCAGAGCAGGAAGATTCATACGGAGCCGGAATGGGCATGGTCTCTGACGGATCAGGCACACGCACTCGGCATTCCGGTGTTTATGAAGGAAGACCTTGTCCCTATCATAGGGAATGAAAATATGATTCAGGAAATGCCGGAGGAATTCAACAAAGTGTTGGAGGTGCAGAGATCATGGCAGAAGTAATCGATGGAATCCTCATTCGTGAGGTGGAAACAAAGAACATCATGACCAAGTCCAGTCTGCCGGTAGGCGGTTACTCGGTCAATCCTTATGTAGGCTGTACACATGCCTGCAAGTATTGCTATGCTTCTTTTATGAAGCGCTTTACCGGACACACGGAGGAATGGGGCACTTTCCTTGATGTGAAGCATTGGCCGGAAATTAAAAATCCGAAGAAATATGCCGGACAGCGTGTGGTTATCGGTTCTGTGACAGATGGCTACAATCCACAGGAGGAGCAATTCAGGAATACCAGAAAACTTCTGGAGCAGCTGATCGGCAGTGACGCAGATATTTTGATCTGCACAAAGTCTGATCTTGTGGTACGGGATATTGATCTGCTGAAGGACCTTGGACGAGTAACCGTTTCATGGTCGATCAACACACTGGATGAAAATTTCAAGAACGATATGGACTCTGCTTCGAGCATTGAGCGGCGCATCGCTGCTATGAAGCAGGTATATGATGCAGGTATCCGTACAGTCTGTTTCGTATCCCCGGTATTTCCCGGTATCACGGACTTTGAAGCGATCTTTGAGCGGGTAAAGGATCAGTGCGATCTGTTCTGGCTCGAAAATCTCAATCTTCGAGGCGGTTTCAAGAAGACGATTATGGATTATATCGCCGGAAAACATCCTGATCTTGTACCGCTTTACGATGAGATCTATAACAAGCATAACCGCAGCTACTTTGAAGCACTTGAAGTAAAAGCTGAGGAAATGGCTAAGAAGTATGATTGTCCCTTTGTGGATAATGAAATGCCTTATGGCAGAGTCCCGCAGGGGCATCCGGTGATCGTAGATTATTTCTATCATGAGGAAATCCGTGGGACAGAGAATACCGGAAAAAGAAATCGCTAACTTCCAGTTTGTAGAACTACACTCAAACAGCAAGGACACCCTTGCTGTTTTTTTTATTTACCCCTCTCCGTTTTCCACTGATAGTACATCTTCCCATTGTACGGATTCTCCACGGTCTCAGGGCGGACAATAGTCTTTTTGCCCTTAGAGGTGTAGCTTGTGGACTTGCCGTCAAGCAGTCCCTTGATCTGAGCATCGGAGAGAGATATCCCATACACTTTTGCGATATTCATACCGCATTTGCCCTTGCAGTACCAGCCGAATTTACCCTTGACTACATCTGCACCGCATTTCGGGCATTTGCCGATAGGCTCATGACCGCCGTCAGAAAGAGAAACTGACTTATCCACCGCACCGTATTTACGGCACATCTCAGCGATAAACTGCTGAATGCCCGACATGAACACCGTTTTGGGCAGGCTGCCGTGTTCGATCTGCTGTAACTTTGATTCCCATTCAGCCGTCAGTTTTGCGGACTTCACCTCATCGGGAACGACCTTGACAAGTTCCTTGCCTCTGTCTGTTGCCCTGAGTTGTTTGCCGACACGCTCCACATAACCGTTTTTCACAAGTGATTCAATGGTTGCGGCTCGTGTCGCAGGAGTACCGAGTCCCTTTTTCTCCGTGTCCTCGTCATAGTCCTCGTTTCCGGCTCTCTCCATAGCAGATAACAGCGTATCTTCCGTGTAGGGCTTCGGCGGAGAAGTGAAGTGTTCGCCCTTGCTTGCAGTTACAATGAAGGTCTGTCCCTCAGAAACCGCAGGCAGAGACTTTTCATCATTCTTTTTGTCGGATTGCTTTGCATAAGCTTTCCAACCCATATCAAGAATGGTTCTGCCTGTTGCCGTAAACTCCGTACCGTTGCAGATACCTGTCAGCTTGACCGCTTCATACTTGTGTGCCGGAGCCGTTGCACAGATGAGTTTTGTGGCGATCAGCGTGAGGATATTTTTCTCACCTGTCGGTAGTGAAGAAAGGTCAGCCGTTGAGATACCGCTTGTGGGGATAATTGCGTGATGTCCCGATACCTTACTGTTGTTGATGACCTTTGCAATATCGGGAGTATGGAAGATACCGAACCCGAAATAGGTATCACAGAGCTTTGCAACATCAAAAGCTGTCTGTGCCATATCATCGCTGAGATACTGGCTGTCGGTACGGGGATAAGTGACGAGCTTGCCCTCATAGAGCGACTGGGTATAGTCCAGTGTTTGCTGTGCCGTGTACCCGAAACCCTTGTTTGCTTCACGCTGTAAGGTTGTCAGGTCATACAGCTTCGGAGCTTTATCGGTCTTGACCTCACGCTTGACCGAGCTGATTGTGACCGTACAGCCGTCACAGGCAGAAACAAGCGTATCGGCGGCATTTTCATCGTCAATTCTTGCAGAAGAAAGAATGAACCCACCGCAGTTGAGGTCTGACGTGTAATACTTCTGCTTGATAAATCCATTGACCTCCGCATCACGCTGAACGATCATTGCAAGAGTAGGAGTCTGCACCCTGCCGATATTGAGCTTACCGCCATATCGGACAGAAAACAGCCGAGAGCCATTCATACCCACAAGCCAGTCAGCTCTGGCACGGGCATAGCCTGCATTGAAAAGATTATCGTATGCGGACATTGGCTTCATAATAGAAAGTGCCTTGCGTATAGCGGATTCTTCAAGAGAAGAAACCCACAGTCGCTTGACTGGCTTTTTGCAGTTCGCCATGTTATAGACATAGCGGAAAATGCACTCGCCCTCACGGTCAGCATCAGTCGCACAGATGATCTCTGTTACCTCATCCTTATTCATAAGGTTTTTCAGAAGATCGTACTGAGCCTTTGTGCTGTCCGTGACATGGAACAGCCAGCTGTCGGGGATCATAGGAAGCTGAGAAAAGCTCCACTTCTGTTCCCAACCGTTGCCATAGTCATTTGGGAACTTCAAGCCTACCAAATGACCGACACACCATGATACAATATAGCCGTTGCCCTCGGTGTAGCCTTTGTGTGCGGAGGAAGCTCCGACCACGGCACTGATTGCACGGCTTACACTTGGCTTTTCGCCAACGATCAAAATTGACATAAAATTTCTCCTTTCGATATATATCACTATTGACTTGTTAGGTCAAATGTGGTATAATATATTCAGTACAACATGGGAGGTGTTGAATATGCTGTATGATTATCTTCTTGAAATATTTGGAAAGAATGAACCGATATTTCTCTCGGATATTCATTATGAGGACTACTCTGATATTTGGCTCAAAAAGAAGCTTGCCAAGCTGTGTGAAAGCGGTCAGGTCATTCGCTACGAACGAGGTATCTATTATATCCCTGTTAAAACACCGTTTGGAAACAGCATTCTGAATCCCAACAGGATCATCGAACGAAAGTATTTATCCGAAAAAGGAAATCGTATCGGATTCTATACAGGCATCACGGCATTGCAGCAGGCAGGACTTTCTACACAGATGTCAAACATTCCTGAGATACAAACGAATAACGAAAACTCAAAGCTCCGCAGAGTGAAAGTAGGAAATCAGGAAGTGATCCTGCGAAAATCAAGAGTCAAGATAGACAACGACAATATATTTGTTTTGCAGTTCCTTGAAATGATGAATAGTACCTCGTCAGGTTATTTTGACGATGAAAGAAAAGCTGTCATCAAAAGCTGGATCAGGAAATGCAATATCTCTCAGGAGCTTGTTACAAAATATGCACCGTTTTTCCCTGACAAGGCTTTGAGAAATCTCATAGAAAGCGGAGTGATCTATTATGTTGCATAATGAAAAGGATACCTTTGAGCAGCTTGTACTGCGAACCTCTGACTATCTCGGAGTCAAGGCAGAGATCGTTGAGAAGGACTATTTTGTGACCATTTTTCTGAAACGGATCGCCGCTGTTATGCCGGATATCGTTTTTAAGGGCGGCACATCACTGTCAAAGTGCTACCATATCATCAAGCGTTTTTCTGAGGATATTGACCTGAATGTTCAGTCCAAGAAGAAACCGTCTGAAAGCAAGAGAAAGCAGCTCAAAGCGAATATCACGAAAATTATCAGTGATTTAGATTTTGGGCTTACCAATGCCGATTCGATCAAAAGCCGCAGAGACTACAACCGATATATCATTGACTATCCCTCGTCACTGTCCGCTGCTTATCTGAAGGAACAGCTTATCGTTGAAACAGCTATCTATCAAAGAGCCTATCCTACGAAGATAATGACAGCAGACAGCCTGATCTATCAATATCTTCACGAAAACGGATACGATGCTTTTATTAAGCAATATGATTTAGAGCCGTTTACGCTGAATGTTCAGACCGCAGAACGAACAATGCTTGACAAGATGTATGCTCTGGCAGATTATTATCTGCTAAATACCACAACGGAACACTCAAGGCACATCTACGATATTTACAAACTGTATGAGATTGTAACGATCGATGATACGCTGAAAGAACTTGCATTATCTGTCGCTGAGGAGCGTAGACCGCATAAAATGTGCCTTTCTGTTCAAGAGGGTGCAAATGTCACCGATATTCTCCGAGAGATCATTGATAAGAAGATCTATAAGGAGGACTACGATACAATAACCGCACCTCTGCTGTTTGAAACCGTTCCCTATGATACAGCGATCACAGCGTTAGAGAGTATTCTTCACAACGGCATTTTTGAAAAGCTCTGATATAGTTATACAGGCACAGCCCGACAAGAACTGTGCCTTGTCTTTTTCAGATCAGCTTTGTAAGCTCCACATTTTTGATGTAGACCTTATGTCTGAATCTCTGTTCCCACCCGTTGCCATAATCATTCGGGAACTTTAAGCCCACCAAATGACTGACACACCACGATACAATATAGCCGTTTCCTTCGGTGTAGCCTTTGTGTGCGGAGGAAGCTCCGACCACAGCACTGATTGCACGGCTTACACTGGGCTTTTCGCCAACGATCAAAATTGACATATATCGACTTTCTATCTTTTTTATTTCCCAAAATTAAAAAATTCACAAGTTTGGGAAACAGGAAATAAACGCCTTTTTCCTAAATTTCATATCAAAATAGGAGAAAAGCATCTGATTATCAAAGCACATTTCCTGATAGGGGGAGTGTGCTTTTACTTTTTAGAATTGTTGTACGACCTGAGTCGAAAATACACCTCAGTTGTGATGTTGACCGGAATCATATAGTTGGAATACTCGTCCCCGATATATCCGGTCTTTCTGAGTGCAAAGATAACCTTTGCAGCGGTATCCTTGTCAACCTCAAGCCACTCACGAATCTGCTTGTTCGAGGTATATTTGTCATGCGAGATATGATAGATAAGCATATCCATATCTTTCTCCGAAATGCCCTCAACCTTAACAGAATCAAGCGGAGCAAATTTATGTATGCTTACAGAGAAAGAAGGCTTATTCTCCGTCTTAGGTGCAAGGCACGCATCGTCAGGCTCATCGTAATTGTCATAAAACCTGAACTCGTCCTCATTATCGTCAAACTCAATATCGTCCTCGTCATCGCCGTACTTCTCACGGAAACGCTCGTTGATCTTGCCATTGCTTTCACCGAACTTATATGCAGCGTATGCAACACCTGCCATAGCACCGAGTCCGACAATTCCCTTGATGATCTTCTTTACGTTCATAATAGAAACCTCCACATTTTTCAGTATTCCACGGGTTCACCGTAGTTGATTTTCTTGATGGACTTGATATTGGAACTCAGATCAAGCCCGTTCCAGTTATAGTAGCCACAGCTACCGCTAAATGCCACGCAGAACGGTAAGTGATGATCGTCATAGATAAACTCAACGATACACTTACCGCTGCCGCCGAAGTTGTGATATTTTCCCTCACCATCATCGGCATAGCCCTTACTGTCACATATCTTTGTAGTAAACTGCGTACCGTTTTCAAGCTTGATCAGGAAACGATCTCCGCAGTATCCGTACCATACGCCCATTGCACAACAGTAATCCCCGTACTCATCACGGCGTATTCCGGTTCCTGTTATGGTATCGACCTTTGAACCGTATATTGCCCCTGAACTGGGCATAGCCGTCAGCCCCGAAGCTCTTTCGCCTGCAAAGCAGTTTGTCTAGCCGTCCTCATACGGAAAGTCATATATGACCTCAACCGTTTCGGTCTTGCCGTCAGCGGTTGAAGGTGTTACGGAATATCCGTCTGTTTCTTCCGCAGAAAGAATAGGTTCGACTGTCACTGTGTACTCTGTATTCTCACGCAGACCTGTTATGTAGCAGAGGTCATTGCCTTTGAACACAAAGTACATATTATCGCTGAAAGCATAGTTATCATCATGAGCCGTGCAGCTCACAGAATAATCACGGTCAGGCTCAGAATCCCATGATACTTTCAAGCAGGAAACAGAAATCGTCGATACATTCAGGTTATCTGTTGTCAGCTCAATCAGTTCAGGTTCGGAAGGTACTCCCGAAAACTCCATAATAAAGCCCATGATAAGGCTAATCGCTTTCCTCTGTATGTCAGGATCAAACATCTTTCTTTTTCTGCTCCTTTTCCTTTACCTTCATTTCTTTCACGAAAGCACGGTATTTCGCTGTATATTCATAGGACTTGCCGAAAATGTTGACGGCAGCCTTGTATAAATTCGGCTCATGTTCCTCGATGATTGCAAGTTCTTCATTGATGTGCTTGCTGAACGGACAGCCTACACAGCCTGTTCTCCGCAGACCGTATTCCGTGTAGCATCGGGAGTGCTGAACATCGAATAACTGCTCATAGTCCTTTTTATCACCGTCCGTGTACCAAAATACCGGACGGAATGTGTTGCACCCCTTAGACTTGCTCTCAGAAAAACAAGTCTTATAAGCCGCCGAACGGATACCGCCTTCAGCTTGTCGGATACCTGTTATATCCAAGTCTGCATCATGTTCCTTGACGATACGCTTTGCGGGCTTCTTTTTCGCATATTCACAGCACTTGTTGGATATGGAGAAATCCGGCGGATTCTGCATGATAAACTCTTTCAGAAAACGGTTGCGGTAAATCGAGAATCTGCTGATTTTCTGAACACCGTCTTCATCAGAGTATCGCTCTCCGCACCACCATTGCAGAGCCGTCTTACACCGAGGATATCTCTGCAACAACACTTCAAGTGATTCGTCTTCCCACTGAAATCTGTGAGCCTGCAAACGCATCATCTGTTCGGAAACATATTTCGACAGGAAAGGAATACCATACTGCTTCACACAGGTCGGGATAGGCTTATCGGGTTTGACACGCTCAATGGTAATGCCGTATTTCTGTTCAAGATAGTCTAGATGTTCCTTTGTAGCGGAGTATTCCAGTCCCGTATCTATCCAAAAATACTTGACCTTGCCGTCCTCATCGACCTTGTGAATCAGGTCAAGGACAATATCGCTGTCAGAACCGCCGCTGATACTGCATACAGGATCATAAGACCGCATCAGTATGCGTTGTGCTTTGCACATACTGGTATAAATGGTGTAGTTGTTGTTTTCTGCACACTTGTTCAGGACTTCATCAAACATCGTGAAGCCCTCCCAAGATGTGTGCGATCACATCGACCGTCCACCCGTTGCCGATACACTTGTATCGCTGGGTATTGGAAATGCCTGCCGTGTAGTTATCGGGAAGTGTCTGCAAACGCTCCGCTTCAATGGGTGTAAGCTTACGGATAATATAATCACCGTCAGGCAGGTCGATCTTATATAGACCTGTCTTAGCCCCCTGACCGCCGCCGTTTGCGGAAAGTGTGACAGATTTACCGACAACGGAGTAAATACGTTGTCCCTGTCCGCCCTTGCCATACTGTCCGATACGAACAGGAGAACATACAAGAGAATCTTTCTGCACCGTAGTCAGGCAGTTAGATTTACCGTCCTCACGAATTTCGATATGCTGTTCGGTCTTTTCGCCGTCAACATATCTTCCACGCTGGGCGGCTCCCATAGGCATTGTTTCGCCGTTGCAGTATGTATTGATCGGGACAGGTTCAGCGACCATAGTTCGCTGCTTGCGTTCAAGCGTGTTGAACAAAACAGCCCCTGGGTAACGTGCTGTCATACAGTAGGACTTGTCCTGCCAAGTGACACCGCTTTCAAGCACATCTTTCAATAAAATGCCCTTATCTTTCGGAAAAGAAGTAAAAGGAATATTCGTCCAATAACAGCGTTTTCTGTTTTGTGCCGATACAAGTGCAGAGTTTATCATGATCGGTTCTACACCGAGAACCCTTGTGATCTCGTCCTTGATGTTCTGATGTACGGAATAGTTGTTTTCGTAGAGGAAATACTGACAGCCCGACTCCTCTAAGGCTCTCACATATTCCTGAAAGAGCCTGAACCCTTCTCCGTCGCAGTCGATCTCTCTGTCCTTTTTGGCGATAGACCAATAGGTGCAGGGCGAACCGCCGAGCAGCAGGTCATATCCTTTGAACTGCGTGAAATCGCCGTCATATACATTCCCGTGATGAACGATTACGGGAAAATTACGCTTTGAGACCGTGACGGCATACTTGTCGATCTCAAATGCATCATAGCACTCCACGGGAATGCCAGCCCTTTGCAGAGCAAGCATACCGCAGGAAATGCCGTCAAATAAGCTGAGTACCTTCATTAGACAAATTCTCTCTCTTTTCTCATTGTCTTATGTTGTCTGTTCTGTTGTCGGGAACTTTGAATCCACTGGGTTCAAAGTTGATCATACTTCGTAGTAGTCATCAAAAAGATCGTTATAGTTCTCCTGAAGCTCCTCAAACTCTTCGCAGAGCTTGTCATACTTCTTCTGGATAACATTCTTTTCATGGGCGAAGTTCTCCGCAGCGGTCAAATCGCCGATAAACTGTCCTGCTTCAAATCCACGAAGAAACCACTTCTTTCTCACGCCCTCAACTGCCCTTGCTGAAACGCCTGCAATTCCGGCTGCCCCTGCCACCGCTGCCGCACATACAGCGATCTTCTTCATCTTTCTCATTCTTTTGCCCTCTCTTTCTTATTTTTCATCGTCCTGATTATCGTAGAATTTCATATCGTCCTCAGATTCTTCGGTGATCTCTGTATCATCGTCATACTCAGGCTCAAACTGATCCGCAGTCTTATTGCCGCCTTTCTTTTTCTTCATTAGGAAGAAGCCTGCGGCACCAACACCGATCAGAACAATCACACCAAAAACAAGGATCATACTGTTTTTATTCATAGGAACATTCTTTGTATGAGCTGCTGACTCAGACGATTTCTCGCCGTTCTCAGCGGGATCTTCAGCATCGTCAGTATTATCACTGCCGCCGGACTGCACTCTGCCGTTCGCCTTTTCTGCTTCTTGAGCTGCCTGCTCGGGAGTGATCTTCTTGGCATCATCCTCATCCTCAGTTCCGGCATAAAGCAAAGCATACAGGTCATAATCGTCAACTTTGTTCAGAAAATACACATTGTCCTCGCCATTGTCTGCGGTGTAATTGATAAGCACATAGAACACATGACCGTCTTTTGTGGTCACAGCGATGAACTGCATTTCCTCGGTATTGTAGATGATCTGCTCCGACTTGATAAGGGTGGCGTTGCCGTCAGTATCGTAATAGGGATCGCCGTCATAGTCGGTAACAACATCGGTTGTATCTGCCTCGGCAAGCTCACTCATGACCTCACGGAACTTCTCCATATCAACAGAGCTTTCGTCCGCAGGTTCAGAAGCGGTTGTTTCCGTAGTCTCTGCTGTTCCTACTTCGGCAGAAGCGGTAATACCGCCAATACTTGCTGTTGCAAGCATGAAAGCAGCCATCACAGCACTAATCATTCTTGTTTTCATCATCGTCCTCCTCAGAGTAAAATCTCATTTGTTCTTCGTATTTGCCGCTTTTGCCGAGATCGTCTATCTCATCATCGGTCAGACCACGAGCTTTCATATTCTGAATCTGCTCATGTTCTCTGGCAAGCACGGTTTCTAATTCCTCTCCATCACAGTTCAGCTTTTCGCAGAGTGAGAGATAACGCAGCCTTGTAATTTCGGAGAGAAGCCGTCTGCGTTCCTCTGTATCTCTCTTGATATTTCTTTCAAGCTGCTCTGCCTTTTTGCTGAATTTCTCTATTTTTACATCGTATAAAGCCATTATGTACCTCCGTTAATACAGCACGAGCCGAGGATCAATATAGTCCCAGCCGTAGCCGTCGGTGTCTATATAAATGTGGAAATTAACATTCCCGGCTGTTGTTTTGGCAAATTCTTTGCCTTCCTTGATACTGTCGCCTTTCTCATAGTCATTTATAAGCACCGCATTTGCAATGGTGACTTCCGTATCACGCTTAGTGCCGCCGTTTCCGTCGTACCAATACTGTACATCGTCCTTGCGGATCGTGATCTTGTTGTCAGCAGTATCAACATCAGTTATTTTTCCGCTGAAAGGCATTTTGAGCTTTGTACCGCTGTTAGCATACACCTTGATACCCTGATACAGACCATCGCTTTTTTCGTTCCACCCCGTCATTTCATATCCGAACTCTCTTTTGAGGGAATAGTCACGGATAGACGGCTCGGGCAGAAGATTATGCAAGGTCTGATGATTGCCATAGAGTGTGTTTCCGTCCTCGTTGCCGACAAGCAGATTGTAATACTGCCAGCGTTCTGTCTTGTGGGACATTGATTTTAGCTTGTCCTCTATGACCTCATCAAAAGTCTTTTTCTGCTTTACGTTGTAATAAAGATTACATTCTGTTTTCCAATACTGTTTCTGCACATAACCATACAGAGCTGAACAATTGCTGTCGCCTGTCCACGCTCTCGCATCGGTTTCCGTAATCATGAACCAAGCATCATCGTTCTCCCAACCGTAGAACGAACGGTACTGAGTATTTCCGTCATGATTTTTGAAAAAGAATTTTCCGTCACTGTCCACCCAATAGAAAGGCTCTTTGGTGTGGGCATTGTCTGCAAAATAACGGTTATCAAGTACATAATAGCCCGTGAGTGCATAATCATCGTTTGGATTCAAGACACGATAACTGCGGTTCAGATAGCAATAGCCGTCACCATCAAGATACTGACCAAGTTCTGAGGTATAAGAAGTCGGCTTGAATTTGTAAGTCCAAGATCCGCTGCTTTTACTTGCTGATTTCTCGCAATAGTAGTAACTGCCATCATTGCTGCTTCCCCCGCCGAAATAAACATAGTTGTCAAGTTCTTCCCAACGGGATTTATTGTCATACCAATATACGAACTCATACTCCGCATTGAAAATGTCCTCAAGCAGATCCTTTGTATCGCTTTTGAACTTCCAATACTTGATGTCACCGTTGTCGGCGGCATCAAAGTCATAATAGTATGCACAAAGGAATGACCACAGCTTATAGCAGTCGAAATCATATACAGGATCCCAATCATAGACAGGGGACTTGCCCCAATACCAGTTATCGGGATCATCTTTCAATTCTTTTTTCTTTGCACCGAAATCCACAAGACCTTTTTTCCAGTCAGAAGTATCGCTGACTTTAAGTATTTTCTGATTGAGGTTATAAACAAGCTCCGTGTAATACTTTTCAGCTTCGGAAAGGTCATAGTCCTGCGACGCATAAGTACCGAGGGTAAATCCACCGCCTGAAACTATGGAGCTGAAAATCATGATGATAAAAGCAAACACAAGAAAGATAATAAGTATCGGAACAGCTATTGCTGCAAAGAACTTTTTGACTTCTTTTTCATAGACATTTTTCACGAATTTGAAAGCCGATTTGAATCTCTCAGCCACCGTTTTTTTCGTTTTCTTATTTTGGGGTTTACGCTTCTTTCTCTGCTTGTATTTATCGTGCTTTTCATTCAGCTTGTTTTCCTGCCGATTGAGTTTTTTATTTGATTTTGACTTTTCATCGGACAGGCGATCACGCTTTTTTTCTTCTCGCTGTAACCGCTGAGGCTTACTTACCTTATCTTTGATAGGTTCCGCTATTCTGCGTTTTGCCGAGTCTATCGCATGAAGTACGTCATTGTCTTGATCTTCATTGACAGCTTTCTGCCACGCAGAAGCCCTCATTCGCTTTACCGAATATGAAACTGGCTTTAATGCAAGCAAGCCTGGGTGAGAGTTTCTGCTGATCTTTTCCTGATTATGCAATTCCTTAACACGGAATTGCTGTTCTGTTTTCAGCTGTTTACGCTCAAATTTCAGATCACGCTTTGTCTGCTTATATGCCTGCAACCGGCGTTTGTTCATCGCCTTGCGGAACTTATTGCCCTTGTCTTTTACAATTCGGGCTTTATATTCCGCCTTGGCTTTCTTCAAATCGGCTTTTGTCGCAGCCATTTTCGGCTTCTGCGTTTTCGCCTTATAGAGCTTGTTATCAGCTTTCTTTAGCTGCAACTTCGCCTTTTCGAGCTTGTACTGCTTCTTTGTTTTCAGGTGATCATGCGTACCCTTGACAGCATCGATCGCCGTGCGGCCCATGAGAAACACACCACGGTGATAATCGTCCACCGCTTCACGGGTGTATTTCTGCTTGAGCTTGTTGCGGACTTCACGCTGGGCAATATCGGCGGTTTTGATGCCGCCAGTTTCCGCTGCGAAAGCTGTATCGACCGCCGTCTGAGCTACATCATGAACTGCAAAATTCACAGCACGGGTATTTACCTTAAATAGCTTTCCTTTGAATGTCTTAGGCTGCCATGATTTGATCATCCGTGTAACTGACGGTTTATCGCCCTGAATGCGGTATTTCGCATTTGCAAACTTATGGACGATACCCCGACCGCCGTGATGCGTTTTCTCACTACGGACAATATATGCACGGGTATGAAAGCGGCCTCTGCTGTTAGCTTCACGGCGGAAATCTATCTGAAACTGCTTCGACCGTCTGCTGACTCTGTCGAAACGTGCCTGTGCTCTGCGGAGGTTATTCTCTTTTCTATGTAAGCTCATAGTTCCCCCTTTCCCTAAAATTTGCCCTTGACATTTTAGCTAAAATGGGATATACTAATATTAGCGAAAATGTTTGGAGGTGTTATTATGATCACTGCAACCGCTACCGATATTCAGAATAACTTTGGCCATTATCTGCAAGCTGTTCAGCAGGGTGACGAGATCATCATTCTCAAGAACGGAAAAGAAGTTGCAAGACTTGTTTCCCACGAATCAAGCGTTTCCTTCCTGACTGATTCACTTACTGGCGTTCTTAAAAATGATTATGATGATAAAGCAGTTCGTGCAGAAAGGATAGAAGCACATGAAAATTTTGGTTGATACCAATGTCATTCTTGATGTGCTTTGCAACCGTCCTGAGTTTGTCGAAGCCTCATCAAAAGTTTGGAAGTATTGTGAAGTAGATCAAATCGAGGGCTACATTTCCGCATTGTCTGTTCCGAACATTGTGTATATTCTCCGCAAGGAGCTTACTCCACAGAAAACAGAACAGCTCATTCAGCAGATCACGATGATATTTAAAGTTGTTGACCTCAAATCAACCGATCTAAAAGCCGCCGCTGAGATGTTTTCTTCTGATTATGAAGATGCCTTACAGATGTGTCAGGCAAGTAGGATCAAAGCGGATTATATCGTCACAAGAAACATTCGTGATTTTAAGGACAGCAAAGTGCCTGCTTTGAAGCCCTCAGAATTACTTGAGAGAATTTGAACCTGAAAGCTGTCGGCTGTTGTCGGCAGCTTTTATTATTCTCCGGTTGGTTTCGTGGTCATGAGTTTATACATCTCCGTATCTGTCGGGAAACGGTCAGTAAACGGCAGAAGCACCTTATCATAGCGGATAAGCCCCTCACCCGGACCGCTGTTTGTTACAAACTTCATCTGCTCCTTTGAAATATGAAGTTTTTCAGCGAGAATGTCCCTGTCTCCGGCTGCCTGATTCAGCATATAGACAAAATCCGAGTTATCAAAGATGTTCTCGACCTCCTGAGAAGAAAGCAAATCCTTGACATTTTGCGTGATGCCTGTCGGCACGCCGCCCCATTTACGAAAACGCTTCCAGATCTCAGCGGAATATTTCGCTGTCTGTTCCTCTTTCAGAAGGAGATGGAACTCGTCAATGTAGTAGCGAGTGATCTTCTTTTTCTCACGGTTTGCGGAAACTCTGTTCCACACGGTATCCTGTACGATCAGCATACCGACTTTTTTGAGCTGATTGCCAAGTTCCTTAATATCAAAGCAGATGATACGATTACTCATATCAATGTTGGTGCGGTGATTAAAGAGGTTCTGGCTGCCGTTTACGAACATTTCAAGAGAATTTGCTACACGAAGAGCGACTTCGCCTTCCTTATTAAGCTCCTGCTGCAAATCGGAGAGAAGCGGCATCTTTTCAGGTGTCGGCTCATTCTCGATAAAATGCTTGTAGATGCTCTGAACACATTTGTCGATAACAGAGCGTTCCTCAGCGGAAAGACCGTAGCGACCTCCGACAACGATCTCGCAAAGCGAGATCAGGAAGTCGGACTTATTGGCGATCACTTCCATAGAATTGCTGAAAAGGAAATCATCAATCGTAATATCCATAGGATTCAGGTGTTGTTCGCTGTTTGAAGCAATACGGATAAGCTGTCCGTGCAGAGCCGAAACAAGCGGATAATACTCGCCTTCGGGGTCACAGATGATGATGTCATCGACTGTTGTCAGAAAACAGTCGAGTATTTCACGCTTGACGCTGAAACTCTTGCCTGCACCCGGCGTACCGAGGATAAGTCCATTCGGATTTTTGAGCCTTGACCTGTTGGCACGGATCATATTTCCTGACAGCGTATTGATACCGTAATAGGTAGCCTGTCCGTCCTGAAATAGCTCTTTTGTGGTAAACGGCACGAAGATAGCGATACCGCTTGTGTGCATCTCACGGCGGACGGGAATTTTGTTATAGCACAGCGGAAGTGTAGAAACGAGAGTCTGTTCCTGTCGATAATCATATGGAAACATCGTGCAGTTATTCTTCTGGCAAACACGCTTTAGCATCTCAGAAAGAAGTTTCAGTTCTTTTTTACTTTTTGCATAGGCTCTCAATGAAATACTGATATGAAAAAGACGCTCATTCTTGCTGTTGAGGTCAGCGAGGAGCTTTTCAATGTCCTCGATATACATCTTGATCGCAGGCGGAAGAATGTCGGGATCATAGCCGGACTGCGATGCCTTTTTCTGTTCGTCAATCTTCATCTGCTCCACATTGGTGAGCTTCTTTTTAACGAATTTCAGGGCAGCTATCTGATCCAGCGGATCAACATGGATATTCACGCAGAAAAGGTTCTGCATTTCAAGAAAGTCCTTTAATATTTCGTCTGACAATTCTCCTGCAAGGATATTCATGCCCCATACAGCACCGTAAGCATTACCGATCTCAAAGCCAGCCTTATTGAATTTCAGCGAGGACGGACTGATAGAATCCTTTGTGTCCATTCCTGCATGAAGCATACTGTCCCAATCAAAGATGAATGGAGAATTTCTGTAAGGGTTCAAGGCATAGTAGAGAGCTTCAAGGCGTTGTCTGCCGTCAAGAAGTTTCGCTTCCACGCCAAAAGCCTTAAAGCCCTTGATCACGTCATTTTTGATCGACAAGAGTTTTGCCCTTGCTGCCTTGTATGATGTGGATTCGATACCAAACGTCAGGAACTTTCTTGCCGACTGACCGTTAGAGCCTTTCATCAGCTTATCGGTAAGCATTTCGCTGTACTCCTTGCGGATTGCATTGAAATCATCTTTCTGTTCAGGTATCTGCACCGTTTTTAAGAGCTTTTCCTTTGATCTGTTTTGATTTTCAAAGGTAAGCTGGAATTTGATCGTATTGTCAAATAGATTGATAACATCACAATACTTTGAGAAGATATTATTCTGTTCCTCAAACTCCGAAATAGAGTAATTGGCATCATAAAACTGTACCGTCATAGAGAAGAAGTTCTCCGATACCTGGCAAATACCGTCCTTATACATACACATATAGGGAATGGTGTTCTGCACCGTAGTCTTACCGCCATTAGCACTCTTGATTTCCGCCATTCGTGCGGAAAGTATTTTTTTGTCCTCTTTTGTAAGCTGAGAGGCAGGCTTGCCCATGACAACCTTAGACTTGCTGCGGTTATCACTTTTATTGGCATTTCTCTTTCTAAAGCCCATTGGTAACCTCCGTTTATATTCAAAAGCGTAGACACCGAAAGTTTACTCTATAGTCAGCCGTATCAACCTTTTCTTTCGGCATTTCTCAGCTTTTTCTTGATTCTTGTGTATTCGATATGCCTTTCAAAGCACTCAAATATGTTTGTTGTGCGGTAATACCGCTTTCGAGGTCTTGTAAAGTATTCACGCATATATTTTGCCTGTTTCTCCAAGAAAACTCCATTTTTCTTATAGAGTCCGCAGAGTATCGCAGGAGCAGCGACTGCACCCATAGCGAAGATCGCCCCGGACATTCCGATAGCTGTTTTCGTCAGAAAGAAAACAGGTGCTCCGAGAACAAGACCGATACCAAAGCATATCACCTGTCTTTTGGTAAATCCCATAATAAACTTCTCTTTGATGTCGTTCAGGTCTTTCGGGATTTGTACATAATGTGCCATAGGGCCTCCAATCTTGTTCAAGGTCAATGTGCGTTAAACACACTTTTGCTGATTGCTCCTGTACGCAGAATGGTAAAGATAAGTGCTGCCGTGTATCCCATAAGCATTGCCATTTGCATTATCACACCGTCCGAACTTGAATTGAGCGAGGTGATCATATTGCTGAAAAGCGTTTTGAAAATACCGAGTGCGACTACGATAAAGAACCCCTGGAAAGAAAGAGCCAAAAGCTGCTTTACCCAGTTTTTACCGATACTTGCCCATTCACCGCTGTCCATCATTGTTGCCATAGGGATAGGTGCAATGCTGAGATACATAAACATCTCGATGATACGACTTGCAAGAGTAATTACGATCGCAACAATAAGTATCATCACTCCCAGATGAACAATAAGGGATATGAACCACACTGTCATCAACTCACCCAAGCCTAAGCTGTTGAGAGCTGATTTCTTTAACGCAAGACTTTTAGATAGGTAGTCACCGCTGACGAACAGCGTAGAAAGTCCATTGGAGCATACATTTGTGCCAAACGAAAATAGTGCGGAAGCGATGTAATATGTGTTGGCTACAAGTATTACACCGCATAAGGCTTTGATGATCCATTTTATAAAGATCGAATCGTCAAAGTCTTTGAAATTATTTCCCCGAATGACCATTTGACAAAGCTCATTCAAGAGGATGACTGTCAGAATGAAACCTCCAATAGGGACTACAACATTGTTACAGAGCGTTTCGATAGTTGCCCAAATTCCGTAGCCTGTCGGCGCACTTCCGGCAGTACCCGTAAACTGAGCAGGGTGCTTTGTAAGAAAGTTTGATACAAGGTTTCCCTTTGCACCCGAACCTGTTGTCTGAGCAAATGTATCAGTCAGAAGTTCGGAAATTCCGTCAAACTGAGATTTTATGCCGTCCTTGAATAAGTCACAGCACCAATCCTCCAAAGCATCGATCGCATCGCTGATCACTCCCATCTATTCATCACCCCTCTCCGAGGAATTCATCAATGGTCTGTCATATTTCACAAGCTGACGTAATTCCAGCTTTGTGGGAAGAAGGTTTCTGCAAAAATACGCAGAGCCGAAATGATTTCCCTTTGTTGTAAAGAGCATATTCTGCCGTGTATGATAATCGACCCGACTATCAAAGCAGAGCATCTGAATCTCATTATTGAATATCATGTACCGTGCCTTACCCTGAATACTGTTCACGGGCAAGAGAAGAGCAAAAGGCTTCTGAAAAGTAAAAGCTCGTTTCAGGACTTCATCTTTCTTAGAAAATGGAGGATTGCTTACGAGAATATCCCATTTGTCAGGCTCAAAGTGAAAATAATCCTTGCCATCTTTCAAGCTGCTTCGTTCCACATCAAACCCCTGTTCCGTAAGATACTGATAAAACGCACTCCATTCTTCATCGAACGGACACCATATTTTCTTGTCTTTTGGCAAAAATTCCATTAACGGCTCTACCGCATAGAATGGAGTGTACACTTCATCTCCTGCACTTGTTTTATTGGCAGTTAAATATCCGATATTTATTGTCATTTATGTTTTCACTCCCTTTCATATCTGAGAGTGCAGATCACTTACCCAAAACCCATTATTGCAACGCAAAGCCCACCGCTATGTAGCTAATCTGCTTATATTAGGTCACAACGTCACTTAAATCGCACCCGTCATCATTGTTTCAAGAACAGGAACGAGGACGATTGCAAGGAGTATCAGACCAAGGCCTGACATGAGCTGCTTCATGCCCTGGGATTTCGCACCGGGGTTATCGTTTCCGTAACCTTCAAGGAGGTTTACAACGCCCCAGACACCGACACCTGCACCGATCAGGCAGATAACGCTCTTGAGTACGGTACAAGCAGTAGAAATGAAAGAAGAAGTATCAACAGCACCCGTGCCTGCTGCAAATGCCTGAGTTACACAGGTAGATGCCATGATGCCTGCAACAGTGCAGAACATCGTTGCCTTCTTTGCACCACGGGTGAGCTTAGAGAGCCACTTGTGCTTCGGTGCAGAGGCAGTGGCTGCTGTCTCCATTGCGGTTGCATCGACCGCAGAAATATTCAGTTCGTTCATAGGTAAAAAGTCTCCCTCAAAAAAATAAAGTAATAATTGTCCGCAGCTTCAACCGATTCTTTTTTAGGCAATACCACACAAAGATCGTGCGGTATTGCCTTTATTCGGTTTCTTCACTGTCTGAGTTAAAAGCCGACATATATCTCTTTTTCTTCGGTTTCCTCAGATATTGCAGTACCAGCTTTATCTTTTTCTTTTGCTGATACTGTTGTAACTTCCTGTCCGGCGTTTGTCATATCCACACCATAAGCCGAAAAACGTTCTCCTTTGGGCAGTTTCAAACGCATCTCTCTTCGGTTACTCACATAGTTTTCGATGTTAAATTCCTGCTCAGGATTGTCATCTAACAGCATAGGGTACTGCTTATGACGGGTAATATCAAACTTGTCCGAGAAGAACGGACGCACTCCTCGCACTTGCAGGATACATTTACCGCCGTCCATGACCGCCAGTTCGTCCTGAGATTTCAGCTCTTTTCCGAGCTTCTGATAGTTCATTCCGTAGCTCTCCGATTGTCCACGGTTGGTAGAGGTGTTGAAACTGTCGATAGTTTCTTTACCGAGACTTTCGGATATCTCTTTCAGCGTGGACTTCTCCTTACCGCCCAAAAACAGCATCGTATCACAGTTGCCTTCGATCGTGTCTGCATTGTCTTTGTAGATAGCCTTTAGCTGGCTCTTAGCTTGCAAGATGATACTTGCCGATATTTCACGGCTTCGGATAGTCGCAATGAGCTTCTCAAACTGCGGTATTTCGCCAATATTGGCGAACTCGTCTAACAAACAGCGTACATGATAGGTCAGCTTTCCACCTGGGGAATTATCTGCTTTGGTGCAGAGTAGGTTGAAAAGCTGGGAATACATGATAGCCACAAGGAAGTTGAATGTGGCATCAGTATCGGAGATGATGATAAAAAGTGCACTCAGCTCGTCACCGAGCTTGTCAAGGTGCAGCTCATCATAGGAGGTGATCTCCAAGACCTCATCTATTGCAAAAGGTGCAAGTCGGGTGCTACAGCTAATTAGGATAGACTTAGCTGTTTTTCCTGCCGCCAACTTGTATGCCTTGTATTGTTTGAGTGCAAATGCACCCATTCGCCGTTGTTCGGCATCGGGTTCAGCTTCAAAGACATCACCGTAATCAGCCATGACATCGGGATCATCGTGCTTTGTATGGTTTAGCCAGCACTCCACGATCTCAAATTCAAGGTCAATGCTGTTTTTGAACTCCTCATCGTCCTCACGGCACTCCGAATTGTTGATCATGTCGATCAAGGTTTCAAAGTTCCATTCATCTTCGGGGTACATAGCAAAGATCAGGGCAATATACGCAGTATAAAGCAGTTTCTCCGCTTTCACCCAAAAATCATCGCCGGACGGCTGCTGAGAAGAAGTGTTCTTGATAAGTACTTCCACGAATTTCAGAATGTCCTTCTCACGGTTCTTCTTGCTGATATATGCGAACGGGTTATAATGCATCGACTTCGCAAAATCAATGGTATTGAATACTTTGATCTTGTACGGTTCATAGACAGGGATATATTTTCCCTTATCGTCCTTTTTGTACTTGCTGTCAGGTGTTTTCTGATATACTATTTTTCCGTCCACACGTTTCGGGCGGCCCCTTTCAAGCATCTTTCCGCACTCCACAAGTACCGTGCCTTTCGGGTCGGTCACTACATAGGAGGAGTGCATCTGCATCAGGTTCGGCTTTACGAAGAAGCGTGTCTTACCTGAACCTGAGCCACCGATCACAAGAATGTTCTTGTTACGGGCAAATTTCGGTGCAGAGGGCTTGCCCATGGTCAGAGATTCCGTCTTTGTGAGTATCACATTGTTTTCGGGGCAGGATAAGTCCATATACGGCTCAATATCCTTTTCACCGCCCCATACGGCAGAGCCGTACTCCTCACCCTGGCGGAACTTCTTCCTGTTTTTCGACTTGACGTAGAGGACGAGCCTCATTACTCCCGCCAAACCCAAGCCGATAAGAAGATCAAACGGGTGTAAACTTGGAAAGATTCTTGCAAATGCCACACCGAGATTACTCATGAAAGGCAGGAGCTTTTCCTGAAAGCCGCTGCCATCAGCGGTTCGGTACGCAAAGCCGATTAGGTTACCCACATAAGAGAAAGCGACATAGGGAATAGTTTTGATGATCAGCTTTTTGAGTTTTCTCGAGTCGATCTGCAATTCGCAGACCTTTCCTTTCTGTTGGTATCGGCAAAAAAGACTGCCGTAAAAATATCATCGCCCCTTGCCCATGGAACGGGTGCAGGCTGGAAGTGGTTATAGATCATCGTCTGTTCTCCCTTGTTTTCTCTCTCTGTTTCTGTTTGCGAGGTTTGTTCCTGATCTTCTGAGCCTGCTGCTGCATCTGCTCACGGGTGAACTCACCACGCTTCTGTGTCTTGCCCTGTCCCTTGCCGACATACTCCGAAAATGCTCTCTTGAAATCCTCTGTTTTGGCAGCAGAAAAGAAAACATGATAGGTATGCGGAGTGGTGCTTTTATCTCTTTTCAGGGCAAAATCCACATCATATTTTCGTGCGGTTTTCAGAAAATCTCCGATATTTCTGTCTGAGACCTCAATGCTGTCGAGCTTGGACGGCGACTTCGCCTGCAACTGCTTGTAGGTCATTCGCCCTTTTTTCTCTGCCTTGCCCGACATAAACTCCCGCAATGCCGATTTCAGCACATCAGCGGTCATTTTCTCCGCCTTGATCGAAATATCAATGGTTTTCTTCGCACCGTTCTCATAGTCCGAAGGCATCAGGCATCACCACCTTCGTCTGCGGTCGGCATCTCAAAAGTGGAAAATGCTTCACTCTGGAGCCAACGGGTAATATCGCCCTGGACACTCATCACCTTATCGTAGTCGGACGAGTGATAAAGCAGATTCTCCCTGTTGGTCACATCAGTACCAACAATGCAGTAAGCATCTTCCGTATGCTCATCATCGACACCGACAGAACGCACCTCGACGCTGACCGCAATCAGGTTATCGTAGTTGATGAGATCGCCCTCCGGTGTCAGAATAGACTTAGCCATGATCTTCACCTTCCTTTCCAAAAAGCTCATTTGCCGTCTTTCAAGCAGCTACGTCCGGTTTCTTATTCGCACCCATAGCCACCACCCCCTCTCAGGAACGTTCAGTCATCATAAACGTCAAAATCTCTTTTGACAGCATACTCAGCCCACCGTCCCTCAGCATTTTCCTTGAACCGCTTGCCGTTGGCTTCGTTGAACAGAGTGCTGATAAGATAACTCTCATAGTTTCGCACATTGTCTGCACGCTTCATCTGCTCAATCGCATTTTCAAGGACGTTTATATCAACCTTTAGCATAGTGGACTTGACAACTTCTCTGGGAAAATCCTGTCCGCAGATACGCTCTGTTTTCTTTCTGGAGCATATCCGCCGAACGATCATCTGAATGATCTCCTCAGCTTCTTCCTCATCACCGAGCCACTCTGCAAAGTATGGAAAGTCGATGTTGGTTTTCACTACTTCGGTATAGATCTCTTTTTCGCTGATATATCCGTCGATCCGTCCGTCTGCCTGTCTTTCAACAGCTTTTTCGCTGTCGGAGTGGGATTGATCGATAGATACTTGATCACTCCGTATTTGATTATTATTTATTATCTTCTTAGTATTTATTTGCCCCTGATTTTCTACCGCTTGTTTTTCTATGGGTAGAATTTCAAGGGGTAGATTTTCTATGCCTTGTTTTTCTGCCCCTTGCGGTGCTTTTTTTACGGAGCTTACTTTGGCATATGTATCATTATCGTCCCGGTCAGCATCAGGCGTATCTTTTTCGGAATACTCATAGAAGTCATAGACATACTCGATCCGACCGCTGTTCGTTTCATTCGGCATCAGCTTAGTCACATTGAGATACCCCCAATGCTTCAGTTCGTTCAATGCTGCCTTGATTGCTGTTTCTTTCTCTTTGCAGATCGCAGTCAGACCTGAGATAGAGTAATCCCAATTCTCCGGCAAGGAAAGAACTTTACTCAGAAGTCCGATCGCTTTCAGACTGAGGTTCGTTGACCGCAGATGATAGTTGCTCATTACGGTATAGTTTGCATTTTTATTGACACGGCACACCGATGACGGTGTTGTTTTGACCTTTTTTGTTTTCTTAGCAGACATATCCATTCACCTCCTGTTTTCAGCTCAAGCGAGCTTCATTTGCGTGATCATGAGCTTATTGACCATATAAGTCTTACCGCTGCATCGGAGGTAGCCTGCATCGTAAAGTTCGTTCAGAGCGTTCCTGATAGTTCTCAGAGAATCATTCTCAAAGAACGGACAAAGCTCCTCTGCGGTATGATAGTCTGTATCGGGAAAATTGAGCATTCTCAGCAGAATAGCTGTTGCTTCGCAGGACAGCTTGTCATCGCTGATCGTGATGATTTGGCGTTCAGACATAAAAACCTCCTATTTTTCATTTCGCTTAACTAAAACAGCAGACGTGATATTCGATTTTCAGGCATAAAAATAGCGGACAACGCTCCGATTATATGGAACATCGTCCGCCAAATGATTGCTTTTTTGATTGAATTTTAGAGGTCAAAAGCACAGATCCGCTTTATTAGTAACAATAGATTATCATTTTCTTGTGTGGCAAATACACGAGACATTTCCTATCCTTTGTGCCAATTTCTCCTACAAAAATCGGCATTTTTCGCAGGGAACTAAATTTATTTCGTGTGTCTACCGTAGGTCTACCAAGTCAAGTTATCGGCTTTTGTCTACCACAAATCTACCGAAAGTCTACCAAAAAACATGGTTTTTTATGATTCTTGAAAGCTGCTGTAATTCGGTGTTTTTCAATTTTTGATACTCAAAAAGCTCGAAAAATCGGGCACAAAAGGGAACAAAAGACCACAAAAGAAATTAAAACGCTTCACCGATTTAAAAACTTAAAATCCCTCGGGGTAAAACCCGTACCGGTTCAAGTCCGGTTAGCGGCACCATAAATCATCGTAAAATCGGGCTTTTTTAAGTCCGATTTTATTTTTTTGTCCGTTTATCTACCAATTAGTCACATTTCTTTTATTTCTTCATGTCATCAGCCGTATTAGGGCTTCCTACACTCTTGCTTTCCGCAATAGAATTGCAACAAGATAATTGAATATTTTCGTAAAATAGAGGATTTGACGAAATTCGACAGAGCAAAGCTTATAAAGGATCGTAAAATAGTTATTTATCGTTATACGAATAACGTAATTTTGCCGTCAAAAGCACATCATGATGAATCATAACATAACAAAATAAAAAAAGCTCTTAGATCGTTCCTGTGATCTAAGAGCTTTTCTGCTATAGCAAAAAAATCGACGGCACTCACACGAGTACCGCCAGTTATCCTATTCTTCTTCCTTTTTGATCTTGAAAATAAGCCTCATTAAGCCCGATATGACCTTTGGACTTTTTACAACTACAACTTTCATAAGTATTACCTCCCGAATAGTTATAGTTTATATTATTCAAAAATCAAAAATCGGTTACCATTTTTGACTGTACTGACAGCAGATAACCACTTTTGAATGATATCTCAGCGTATTTTCTATCCTGCCCATCAAAGCCTTTCACCACGTTTGATATGCCAAGTGGAAAAGCATTGGTCAGCAGACAGTCCTCTACTTCATATTTCGCACCCTTTATGGTCAGACCCTCTACCTTATCGGTATATGCCACCAGTGAGAACGAAAAGCCCTCACGGTCATATATCCTGTAACTGCCTGCACGATAAAGCCGAATTATCTCCCTATCTGCGGCTATCATTCCCTCACCGCCACAAGATAAAATATATCCCAGAGATTGAATATTTCCAAGTAAGTGGTCTACTCGTCCGCCTGTTGCGCCGAATATGAGAAAATCATCACAACCCGACTCAAAGCCCTGCTTTATGGCAAGCATAAGGTCGGTATCGTCCTTTTCAGAGGGAAAGATCTCGATATTATCAAAAACAGGTTTTTCAGCAGAATCAAAATCGCCCATAATAATGTCCGACTTCACGCCCACTGCCTGTGCAAGCTTATAGCCCTTGTCAGCGGATATCACAAGAGAATCGTCGATAAAAGACTTATATTCTGCCACACACTGAGCCGACACCGCTTCACCGCCTGAAAAGATAGTGCATTTCTTAGTCATTTTTGTATTCCCACTCCTTAAGCTGCTTTGCCTGCTCGTACATTTCCACATAGCTTTCGTGCCTTGACTTTGCGATCTCGCCATTTTTTACCGCCTCTATGACCGCACAGCCCTTTTCCTTTGTGTGGCTGCAATCAGGAAATCTGCACTTGCCCTCGTATTTCTGAAACTCAGGAAAACAGCCTGCAAGCTTGTCCTTGAAAATAATATCATATCTGTTGGTATCAAACGACGAAAAGCCAGGGGTATCGGCAATATAACCACCGCCATCCAGCTTGTAAAGCTCTACATGGCGTGTGGTGTGCTTTCCTCTGCCAAGCTTTTTGCTTATCTCGTTGGTGGCAAGCCCCAATGCAGGAAACATATTATTGAGCAGTGACGATTTGCCAACGCCCGTGTTTCCTGTAAATGCCGACAGCTTGCCCTCCAGCACTGCCTTAACAGCCTCACTGCCCTCGCCGGTGGTATTGTCTACCTGAAAAGTCTTTATCCCTGCGCCCTTGTATATGTCCACAAGCTCGTCACAGCTTTCCTTATCTATCTTTGTAAAGACTACCACAGGCTCTATTTTTTTGAAAACAGCTATTGCAATAAACTTATCAAGCAACAGCAGATTAGGTCTTGGTTCGCAGGTAGACGAAACGAACACAAGCATATCAAGATTTGCAAGAGGCGGTCTTATAAGCAATGAGCGTCTTTCCTCTATCTTCTCGATAACTCCGCTTCCGTCGTCCTCCAATGAAAATTCAACTCTGTCGCCGCCTACAGGAGAAATGTTCTTTCTTCTGAATGCTCCTCTTGCCTTACATTCATAAATGCCGTCGGAGGCTTCTACATAGTAGATGCCTCCGATAGCTTTAACGATTATTCCATTCATGAACTACTGACCCTGCTCGTCTGGCTCCTGAGGCCCCGGTGCAGGTGCTTCAGTAGTGGTAGTTGTAGTAGTTGTTGTGGTCGTAGTTGTAGTAGTTGTGGTCGTTGTCGGAGTAATGTCGATCAGACCGCTTTCATTCAGGCTTCCGCTAAGAGTAGCTGTCTGCTTATCATAATCTACGTCATATACTGCATAACGGCACTTCTGCTGATTCTCGTCATTTGTGATGAAGATAGTCAGAGTTTCTGTCTTCTTGCCCTTTACAGTTACATTTACAGAACCGCCTGCAACAGATTCGCCACTACCGATCTTCTGTGTATATGCAACGTTGCCGTTATTGTAGATGTCTATAGAATATGAGCCGTGGATACCACTTGGGAGTGGCAGTGAGAATGTTACCTCAACAGGTGAAGTTTCTCCGGTCGAAACGTAAATAGTAACAGTTGTGTCACGTTCAACATATGTGCCTTCGTCTGTATCCTGCTCGATGACCTTGCCCTTATCGCCCTCATGCTCGATCTCCTTGACCTCAGCCTTGAGCTTGTTCTCCTTGAGCATTGCAACTGCCTTTTCTTCTGTAAGACCTACAACTCTTGGTACTTTGACTCTTGTTTCAACAGGGCCCTTACTTACAAACAAAGCAACAGTCGCACCTACGGCATACTGCTCGCCTGCTGCCGGCTGTGTTTTCACAACAAGACCTGAAGCTATATCCTCAGACCATATATCTCTCTTAACGACCATAAATCCTGCAGCCTTAAGCTCACTTTCAGCCACAGTGCCGTCTTTCTTCACCATGTCAGGGATAGTTGCCATTTTTTTGCCCTTACTTACAGTAAGTGTAACCGTGAAGCCTTCCTTAACAGACTTTCCTGCTGCCTGACCCTGAAATGTGATTATTCCCTCGTCATACTGGTCATTATACTCTTCGGTAATATCAAATTTAAGCTTATCCTTATAATCCTGCTCTACCTGAACGATATTCTTGCCCACAAAGTTTGGCAGTGTAACTGTACCTGTGTGCATACCGTTTGAACCGCTGAATGACTTGAATACAACTCCTACGATAACGAACGCCGCAATGATAACGACCGCAACTGTCACGGCAAGAAGTATTGGAACAACGTAAGAACGCTTCTTTTCTTCCTCTTCTTCCTCGTCGTTTTCTTCGTCATCGTCCTCATATTCTTCATCGTCGTCATAGTTCTCACTATGCTCATCGTCAAAATATTTGTTATTGTTATCAGCCACAGGGATAGGAACAGGACTGTTCTTATATCCGAAAACAACAGATGGATTGAGCTTGAATGTGTCTATATCCTTTATCATCTCTGCTGCTGACTGATAACGTCTTGCAGGATCTCTCTCCATAGCGTGCATAACTATTTCTTCAAGAGCCTCTGGGATAGAAGGCATGATCTCTCTTGGCGGAACCGGATCCTCCTGCATATGCTTGAGAGCGATAGCCACAGGATTTTCACCGTCAAAAGGCTTTCTGCCTGTGAGCATCTCATAGAGCATAACGCCTACAGAGTATATGTCAGATCTTTCATCTGTCATATCGCCCCTTGCCTGCTCAGGTGAGATATAGTGAACAGAACCGATAGTCTTGTCAGAAAGTGTCTTTCCGTCGATCCTTGAAAATCTTGCGATACCAAAATCCATGACTTTGATAGTTCCGTCAGGGAAAAGCATTATGTTCTGCGGTTTGATATCTCTGTGAACGATACCCTTATCATGAGCGTGCTGCAAAGCACGGAGTATCTGAGTTACAAAGTGCAAAGCGTCTTTCCACCTAAGCACACCCTGCTGCTCGATAAACTCTTTAAGGGTGATGCCGTCGATATACTCCATAACGATAAACTGTATCTCGTCAGAAAATCCCACGTCATATATCTTTACGATATTAGGGTGAGAAAGTACAGCGATAGCCTTGCTCTCGTTTCTGAAGCGTCTGAGAAATTCCTCGTTCTGTGAAAACTCAGGCTTAAGTATCTTTACCGCAACAGTACGGTTTTCCATAACGTCAACTGCCTTATAAACGTCAGCCATTCCGCCCACGCCGATAAGCTCGGTTATCTCATATCTGCCGTCTAGCTTTTTGCCGATATTAGAATCCATGTAATTCAACTCCTATATTATTCATGTTTTATTGTCATTCCATTAATTTGCTATTACCGCAGCAGTAATATTATCTTTACCGCCGCATTCGTTTGCGAAAGCAATAAGCTGTTTTATAGCCTCGTCAAGATTATTGCCAAACACAGTTTCATATATCATATTGTCTGTGCAATAATTGGTCAGACCGTCAGAGCAAAGCAGCACCGCAAAATTATCATTTTCTTCAAGCTCGAAATAATCGACCTCAACATCTGATTCAACGCCCACAGCCTTTGTGATAACGTTTCTCATATGATGATTTTTCGCTTCTTCTTTGGTTATCTGACCCGACCTATAAAGCATTTCCACATAAGTATGGTCAGTGGTTATCTGAGCTATACCGTCCTTGGTAAGAAGATATCCACGGCTGTCGCCAACGCTCACCATATAGACGGTCTTATCCACCACCAATGCCGCAACGCAGGTAGTACCCATGCCGTTTTTGTCAATATCCTCCTTGCTCTTGCCATACACGATCGTATTCGCATAATGCACTGAAGTGAGCATAAGATTTCTTATGGAATTTGGTTTCATATCTTTTCGGAAATTTTCCTTGATACGTTTTACTACTGCGTCAATGGCAAGCTGACTGGCAACTCCGCCTGATGACGCTCCGCCCATACCGTCACAGACCACCGCAACGGCAACATTGTCAGCAAGAAATTCAGCATGCACTCTGTCCTGATTTTCACTGCGTTTTTTTCCGATGTCTGTATCAGACGCTATAAACAAGCGATTCACCACCTTTTATCAGATCTCATATTCTCGTCTTAGCTGACCGCAGGCAGCGTCTATATCCGCACCCAAGGTCCGCCTCACAGTAGCGTTTATCCCAAGCTTCTCCAGATATCCTCTGAATCTGTTGGCTGACTTTCTGTCAGAATGATAATTACGCTCCTTTATCTTATTAACAGGGATTATATTCACATGACAGACAAATCCACCCAGAAGCTCCGCAAGCTCCCTTGCGTCCTCCATAGAATCGTTATGCCCGTCTATCAAAGCATATTCAAAAGAAATTCTCCTGCCTGTTACCTTAAAATAGTATCGGCAGGCGGCAAGAAGCTCGTTGATATCATACCTGTCATTAACAGGCATTATCTCGCTCCTGCTCTTATTATTGGAAGCGTGCAAAGAGATAGACAATGTTATGCCAAGCTTTTTCTCTGCAAGCTCATATATCCTCGGCACAATGCCGCAGGTAGACACTGAAACATGCCTTAGCGACATATTAAAGCCCTTTGGACAGGACAGCACTTCAAGGAAATTCACCACATTATCAAAGTTATCCATAGGCTCGCCTATTCCCATAAGCACCACGCCTGATATCTTTCTTCCGCTGTCACGCTCAGAAGCGTATATCTGTCCCAGGATCTCCGAGGAAGTCAGATCACGCTTGAAGCCTGCAATAGTTGACGCACAAAAGCGACAGCCCATTTTGCAACCCACCTGAGTTGACACGCAAATGGTGTTTCCGTAGTTGTATTCCATTATTACGGATTCCACATGATTTCCGTCCTCAAGCTCATATAGATATTTTACAGTATTATCGGTATGAGATTCAAGCTTTTTTGACACAAATAGTGATTTTAAACAAAATTTTTCATTAAGCAGATTCCGTAATTGTACAGATAGATTAGTCATTTCATCAAAACTTGACACTCGCTTTACATGAAGCCAATCAAATATCTGCCCTGCACGGAACTTCTTTTCTCCAAGCTTTAGTATCTCGGCTTCCAGCTCGTCAGGCAGAAGCCCCAATATATCTATTTTTCCATTATCATCAAATGCTACCAAAAGATCACCTCAGCCTGATAAACTTAGCAATAAAAAATCCGTCTGAATTATATTTTGCAGGTGTGATAGACATTCTGCAAAGACCGCTGTCGCTGCCGAAGGCCTCGCCTAGCGGTGCAGGCTCAAAATCAGGGTGTTCAGCCAAAAATCTGTCTGCCACCTCATCATTTTCCGCCCTTGACAGCGTGCAGGTAGAATACACCAGCGTTCCGCCTACTTTTACATACTCCGCCGACGTTTTCAGTATATCATACTGTATTTCGGGAAGCCTATCGAAATCTGAGGGTTCTTTATACTTTATCTCAGGTTTTCTTCTTATTACACCAAGTCCCGAACAGGGTGCGTCGCAAAGCACTTTGTCAGCTCTTGGCATTTTATCGTCATAGACCTTCGCATTGTTGACACCTGCCCTTATGCAGTCAAGCCCAAGCCTTTTGGCACCGCTTTCAATAAGACCTGCACGATTTTTATGTAAATCAAAAGCAAGCACTCTGCCCTTGTTGTTCATACGCTCGGCAATTGTAAAGGTCTTTCCACCAGGTGCGGCACAAAGGTCAAGCACTGTATCGTTCTCCTTAGGATCAAGCGCCGCACAGCAAAGCTGGCTCGAAAGATCCTGAACGTGTATCCTGCCCTCTTTGTAAGCCTTAGTATGCTCCACCGCTCCTGCACCGCATATCCTTATGCAATCAGGCAGGACGGACAGCCTTTCAAATGTAATGCCCTCCTCAGCGAGCATATCCAGTGTACTTTCAAGAGAATGAAAGACCGTGTTCACTCTTGCGGTGACAGGTGCCTGTCCCACAGAGGTTTTCAGCATTTCAAGGCAGATATCCTTACCATATTCCCTTGTCCACTTCTCCGTCAGCCATACAGGTGCGGAGTATTCTATAGAAAGCTCCTCGGTAGCATTTCTGCCCTTTGGAAGCTTTTTGTCGTTTCTTATAAACTCCCTTAGCATTGCGTTCACAAAGCCGCTTGCCGCAGGATTTCTGTTTTTCTTTGCAAGCTTCACAGACTCGTCCACAGCCGCATTGTCAGGAACAGAGTCCATATATAAAAGCTGATAAAGACCCATTCTCAGTATAACTCTGACCTCAGTACCAAGCTTATTCTTAGGGTTGCGTGAATATTCCCGAATAATGTTATCAAGTGTTATCTGTCTTTCCAAAACGCCGTAGAAAAGCGCTGCGGCGAATTTCTTGTCCTGAGGTGAAAGGTCTGACCTTTCAAGGCCCTCGTCAAGAAGTATATTTGAATATGAGCCGCTGTTTTCTAGCCTTGTAAGCAGCCTTAAAACCGTTTTTCTGGCGTTTCCCATAGTTCCTCCGAATTATCCCAGCACAGTGCCGTTCTCGATATGTCTGCCTCTGAGAAAATCAGCGGTATCCATTCTCTTTGAGCCTTCAGCCTGCACCTGAGTAAATCTTATCACTCCGTCTGAGCAGGCAACGGAAAAGTCGCTGTTATCCACCACAGTGCCCGCAGGCTTTCCGCAAGGCTTTGTGGAAGCTATCTCAGATCTATATACTTTCAGCCTTTTGCCCTCAAGCACTGTAGTAGCGCATGGCCAATCAGACAGACCGCATATCTGTTTGTGTATCTTTCTCACTGGCTTTGTGAAATCTATAGGGCAAAGCTCCTTTGAGAGCATTGGTGCATAAGTCGCAAGGCTCTCGTCCTGCTTAACAGGAGTTATCTCGCCCTTATCGAGCTTTTCAAGGGTATCAACAAGCACCTCTGCACCCATTTCGGCAAGTCTGTCAAAAAGCTCAGCGGCTGTTTCGTTCTCGCCAATAGGAGTAGCCTTTTCCACAAGGATATCTCCCGTATCCATGCCCTCGCCCATAAGCATCGTTGTAATTCCGGTCTCAGCCTCATCATTAAGCACAGCCCACTGTATCGGACCTGCTCCACGATATTTAGGAAGCAGCGAGCCATGGACGTTCACACATCCAAGCCTTGGTATATCAAGCACCGACTTAGGGAGCATTTTGCCATAAGCCGCCACCACGATACAATCAGGGGCAAGGTCATTGATAATTTTAACATACTCCTCGCCGTCTTTTTTAAGGCTTTGCGGCTGATAAACAGGAGTGTCATGCTCCTGCGCAAGCACCTTTACAGGGGGTGGAGTAAGCTTATAGCCTCTGCCCTTTGGCTTATCAGGCTGAGTGAAAACAGCCTGCACCTCATATCCGCTGTTATAAAGCTTTTTCAGCGTTGGTACGGCAAAATCAGGCGTACCCATGAAGATTATTTTCATTAGTCCTCGACCTCTACAAATTCTTCAACTATCTCAGTAAACAGATGACCCTCAAGGTGTGCAAGCTCATGGCAAACGCACTGTGCAAACAGTTCTGATACTTCCATTTCGTACCACTTGCCATGTCTGTCCTGCGCCTTGAACTTAACTCTCATAGGTCTTGTAACATAGCCCCACTCGTTCGGGCATGAAAGACAGCCCTCCAGAACTCTCTGCTTTTCCTCGCTCTGCCATGTTATCTCAGGGTTGATAAGCTCGTAAACCTTATCGTCGATTATTATAACGACCACTCTTCTCAGCTTTGCCACCTGTGGACCTGCAAGACCAACGCCGTTGGCGTTTTTCAGGGTTTCTGTCATATCGTCAAGAAGCTGACCAAGCTTGTCGTCAAATTCTGTAACAGGCTTACAGACCTTGTGAAGAATCTCATCGCTCTTATTAAGTATTTTTCTGAGTGCCATTTATTTAACTATCCTTTCTTAAAGCCCGATATCGCCGTTTATGTCGGCATATATACGAACTGTCTGATAATCTTTATTTTTATAGAACTCGCCCAAAACGTGCTTTATCATCTCACGAAAATCCGCAGTATTGCGTGTTTTCAGGATAAGTCTGTATCTGTAGCGATTATTTATCATTTCAAATGTGCATGGTGCAGGACCTAACGCTCTGAGGGGAAAATTCACCCTATGCTGTGAGATATACTCTTTTATAAGCTGAGTCACCCAGCGTGAAGCGCCTATTACCTTGCTTTCAAGAGGTGCTGAAAAGCCTATGACGCATATATCGCAAAAAGGCGGATATGTCAGCGACTTTCTCAGTGCTATCTCCTCTTTATAAAACTCATCATAATTTTGCTCTGCCGCAAGGTTCAGCACATAATGGTCAGGCACAAAGGTCTGAATGTATGCGACCCCTGGTTTATCTCCTCTGCCGCTTCTTCCTGCCACCTGAGTGAGCAGTGAGAATGTTCTCTCATAGCTGCGAAAATCCCCTGTGAACAGTGCCTTGTCAAGTGATATGACTCCCACCATTGTGACATTTGGAAAATTCAGTCCCTTTGCTATCATTTGAGTGCCGAGCATTATATCATACTCGCCTTTCTCAAACGCCTTGAAATTCTCTTCATAAGAATATCTTGAAGAAGTGGTATCAGCGTCCATTCGCAGAAGCCTTGCCTGCGGAAAAAGTCTTTCAAGCTCGTCCTCCACACGCTGAGTTCCCACACCGCTTGATTTGAGCCGCTGTGAGCCGCACTGTGGACAGTGCTCTATATTATCCATGGTATATCCGCAGTAGTGGCACATATACCTATCGTTTTTCTTGTGATACGTCAGGGGTATATTGCAATTTGGGCAAGCCACAGGCTGACGGCAGTCCATGCAAGTGATATACGTTGTATAGCCACGTCTATTTAAAAGCAGGATAGCCTGCTCTTTTTTCGCAAGCACTTCTGTGAGCTTATCACACATAACACGGCTGAGCAAGCTGTCATTGCCCTCTGCCGCTTCCTCCTGCATATCGACTATCTCAACTGCCGGCAGGGGCGACTTTGAATATCTGTTTTTAAGCTCAAACAAGTGATATCTGCTCTTTTGAGCATAATAAAAGCTCTCCAGCGACGGAGTTGCAGAAGCCATTAACAGCACGCAGTTATTATATCCGCACCGCTGTATGGCAACATCTCGTGCATGGTATCTAGGCGTTGAGTCCGACTTATATGACGGCTCGCCCTCCTCGTCCATGATGATTATTCCCACGTTGGTGACAGGAGCAAATATTGCACTTCTTGTGCCGATAACTATTCTTGCTTCCCCACGCATTACACGTTTGAACTCGTCTGTACGCTGTCCCAACGACAATGACGAGTGCATAACGGCTATCTTATCACCGAAAAGTGACTTGAATTTGCCGAGCATTTGTGGTGTAAGGGATATTTCAGGCACGAGCATGACCGCTGTTTTGCCCATATCCATAACGCTTTTTATAAGCTTTATGAACACAGACGTCTTGCCGCTTCCCGTAACACCATAAAGCAACGCACCTGCGGGCTTTTCAGCTTTTATAAGCCCCATTATGCCCTCATATGCCGCTGATTGTTCATCATTTAATATGATATCGTCAGGGTCCTGCCTTTCGCCAAGCTCGCCTATGGCGTCACGCATGACCTCATATTTATACTGCACGATAACTTTCTTGTCAGCAAGCCTTTTTAATATGCTTGAAGTGCAGTTGGTCATATAGCAGACCTCTTTAACAGAGGCACAGCCGCCCTCTTCAAGCAGCTTCACCACAAGGGTCTGCTTCGGGGTAAGAGTGGTCTGTATCTCCCCTGACACATACTCGTCAGATAGCCTTACCATGCTGACATTCTCATCACCGACTTTTCTTTTCAAAGCGTCGCTGATCTCAACATAACCCTTATCCACAAGAGAATCCACAGTTTTCTTCTTTCGTGCGTCATTATGCACGTCAAGAAAGCTGTCAATCTCCCTCTGACTTTTTGCACATCGGAGAAAGTCCACCACATTTTTCTCATCTTCATTTAATGTATCCTCGTCAATGTAGGTATTGACAAGGCTGTAATGCTGTGAAAAAGTGTAGGAAAAGCCTGTAGGCACAACGGATTTGTAAGCGTCATAATAGGTGCAGAAAGTGTTTTCTTTCAGCCACATTATTATCCTCATCATTTCCTCGGTAACAAGGCTTTCCCCGTCCACCACTGAAATAACAGGCTTCAGCTTATCGTTATACTCGGCTTCCGTATACGTTCTCGCAACAAACCCTACGGCTTTGCGGTTTCCTCTGCCAAAAGGCACAAGCACACGCACTCCGCTTTTCACTTTCTGAGCCAGCTCCTCCGGCACACTATAGCTATACAGTGCGTCAAAGCTGTATGATGCACGGCTTATTGCAACCTTTGCCACGATAAAAACTCCACGCACAGCCGTACACCTCCCCATAAAAAGCCTCGATTATTTTCTGAGGCTTGGATCCTCGATTATTTTGTATTCGCCATTATAAAGCTCGTCAACTGCTGTCTTTACTGGCTTTTCATCAAGCACCAGCTTGTTGTCAAAAGCGTCGCTTGTGATCTCTCTTGCTCTCTTTGCAACTGCAATAACTAGAGAATAATAGCTTTCATTGTTCTTCAAAATCTGGCTTACGGCCGGTCTAAGCATCATAATTAAGCACCTCGTCAATTAATTTCTTTGTATCATCATTTTCTGATCTGAATTTATCCGCCTTGCCGTCCTCGGCTTTCACGGAGTTCATAACTGCAACAAAATCTTCCACAGCGTCCTCTAGTCCGTCGTTCATTATCACATAATCATAACCACCGGCTTTGCCGATCTCACCGGCAGCCTGACTTACACGGTCAGCGATAACATCATCAGACTCAGTTCCACGCTTTCTAAGCCGTCTGTCTATCTCCTTAACAGACGGTGGAAGTATAAACATCAGCACAGCTTCAGGAAAGGCTTTCTTCACCTGAAAAGCACCGTTAGTTTCAATTTCAAGTATAACATCTCTGCCCTGCTCAAGATTAGCAAGAACAGGCTTCTTTGGTGTTCCGTAATAATGACCAACATATCCTGCGTGTTCAAGAAATTCACCGCTGTCTATCATTTTCTTAAAGCTGTCATCGCTTATAAAATGATAGTGAACGCCGTCCTTTTCGCCCTCTCTGGGCTTTCTTGTAGTGCAGGATATAGAATAGAACACATCTCTGTTTTTAAAGACCTCTGCAAGTATAGTTCCCTTGCCACAGCCTGAGGGAGCTGATATAACAAACAGCTTTGCATTGTTCTTATACATTGTCATCGTCCTCCTCGTCAACAGCGGCACGTCCGCCTACAGTTTCAGGTGCAACTGCCGACAGCACCACATGGTCGCTGTCCATAATAAGCACCGCTCTTGTTCTTCTGCCGTAGGTGGCGTCTATAAGAGTACCCTTATCCTTAGCTTCCTGAATGATACGCTTTATAGGCGCAGACTCAGGGGAAACTATGGCAATGACCCTTGCGGAGGACACCATATTTCCAAAACCGATATTAATAAGCTGCATATCTCACACCGCCGTTATTCGATATTCTGTATCTGCTCTCTGATCTTTTCGATCTCAGCCTTAAGATCCACCACCATTTTTGTGATAGTGAGATCGTTAGCCTTTGAGCCGATAGTATTCACCTCACGGTTAAGCTCCTGCACAAGGAAGTCAAGCTTTCTTCCAACAGGCTCGTCCGACTTGATAAGCCCTCTGAACTGTGAGATATGGCTTCTGAGCCTTACTGTTTCCTCGTCTATTGCCACCTTATCGGCGAAAATAGCCACTTCTGTAAGTATCCTCTGCTCGTCTATGTCCTTATCGCCGAGAGTTTCCTTTATCTTTGCATAAAGTCTTTCTCTGTAGCTTTCAGTAACGCTAGGTGACTGATCTTCTATCTTGCCCACAGTTTCCTCGATATAATCAAGTCTGCCGCTGATATCGTCATACATCTTGACGCCCTCAGTTTCACGCATCTGAACAAATCTGTCCAACGCCACCTGAGCCACATCCTTGACCTCGTTCCAGATAACTTCCTCATCATCTGTTTTCTTCACAACTGTGAACACATCAGGAAGCTTCATGATATGTGACAGTGTGATATCGTCATCAAGGTCAAGCTCGTCAGCCGCACCTCTCAGTGCGTCAAGATAGCCCTTTGCAACAGCCTTGTTAAGCTCTATCTCAGCGTCAGTACCCTCCTGATTATAGATAGAAACGGAAGCCTCTACCTTACCACGGGAAATACCGCTTTTAAGAAAGCCTTTCAGCTTTTCATCAAGATAGCCGTAGGCTCTCGGAGTTCTCGAAGTAAATTCATAATATCTGTGGTTTACAGAGCGTATCTCAACGATTATCTCTCTGCCGTTTGCCACGATATGCTCTCTGCCGAAACCGGTCATGCTTTTTATCATAGCATACCCGTCCTTTCATATAATAATATTTATGTTATCCGCTTGGTACTTAACATAGTACATCAAATTATATTATAACATCAAGCTCCGTAAATAGCAATAGTTTTTCACATTTATTTAAAATTATATTTACTTAAAATTTATATATTCTGAAATATGTCCAACAGTGACGAGCCGATATAGATATGAGGGTATTTTTCAAAATCCTCTTTAGTGGTAGAGCCAGTTGTTACTCCTGCAAAATCCACACCTGAATTGAGTGCAGTTTCGGCGTCGATGTAGCTGTCGCCTATATAAAGCACGTCCGATTTATCCGCACCGAAACGCTCTATTATCAGGTCAAGTCCCTGCGGGTCAGGCTTTGTCCTTGTGACGTCCTCGCCGCCAACTATGATATCTACAGGCAAAGAGCCTGCCTGCTCATTGAAAGTATTGACTATCCTATAGCGATATTTCGTGGAAACTATGCCGACTTTTACCCCTGCGTTCTGCAAGGTCTGCAAAATTGCGATAGTATCGTCATAAAAATATGTTTTCTTCACCATTACCTCGTCTGCCTTTTTTACATACGCCTTGCGCATATCCTCACGCTGAGGATTGTCAGGCATATCTGTCAGCAGGTCGAAAGCGTCAACAAGGGTCATACCTATGGTGTTGTAGATTGTCCTGTCGTCCTTTGGCGGATAACCAAACTCTTTCAAAACGTGCTTAAAGCACTCCAAAATGCCCTCGGAAGAGTCTGCAAGAGTAAGGTCAAAATCGAAAACAAAGTATCTGTATTTGCTCATAATAAACTCCTTTTCAAACAGCAAGGGCAACCCTTTGCGGATTGCCCTGTATTTTATTCAACTGTAACTGATTTTGCAAGATTTCTCGGCTTATCAACATCATTGCCTCTAAGAACTGAGGTATAGTAAGCGATAAGCTGCAAAGGGACCACTGTAAGCATAGGCATAAGCAGATCGTCTATTGTCGGCAGACCGATCTTATAATCTGCCACCTCATCATCAACGTTGATATATCCGTGAGTAACAAGGACAACGTATGCTCCTCTTGCCTTGACCTCCTTGACGTTGCTTATGGTCTTGTCAAGAATCTCTCTTTGTGTTGCAACTGCGATAACAGGCATATTGTTCGTTACCAGTGAGATAGTGCCATGCTTAAGCTCGCCTGCGGCATATGATTCAGAATGGATATATGATATCTCCTTAAGCTTCAGTGAGCCTTCCATAGAAAGCGCATAGTCAAGACCTCTGCCGATATAAAGAAGATTTTCCTTGTTTACAAGCTGTGAAGCAACATACTGACAATTATCAGGTGTTTTAAGGACAACTTCAAGCATATTAGGAACGTTCTGAAGCTCTGCTGTAAGTCTCATGCACTCCTCTTTTGAGATAGCCCCGTGAGCGTATGCTATAGCAAAGCTCAGCAGATAGAACACAGAAAGCTGAACTATATAAGCCTTTGTGGAAGCTACAGATATCTCAGGGCCTGCATGGGTGTAAAGCACCATATCAGACTCTCTTGCGATAGACGAGCCTTTTACGTTTACGATAGAAAGTGTTTCAGCACCCCTCTCCTTAGCCATTCTAAGGGCTGCGAGAGTGTCGGCTGTTTCTCCTGACTGTGAAACAAGAATAACAAGATCTCCCTTTGCAATGATAGGATCTCTGTATCTGAACTCAGAAGCCATATCCACTGTAACAGGTACCCTGCCAATCTTTTCAAGCACATACTTGCCCACAAGACCTGCGTGCATTGCAGTACCGCAGGCAACAACGAAGATGTTGTTATAGCCCTTGAGTCTGTCATATGTAAGACCACACTCTTCAAGGTTTGGCATACCGTCAACTATTCTTGGTGTGATAGTTGTTTTTATAGCTGTTGGCTGTTCGTGAATCTCTTTGAGCATAAAGTGAGCATATCCGCCCTTCTCAGCCGCTTCCATATCAAAGTCAGCAACAAGCATCTCTTTCTCAACCGGCATTGAGTGAACGTCAAAAAACTCCACCTTGCCATCGTCAAGGACAGCTATCTCGTTCTCGTCAAGAAGATAATAATTCTTCGTATATTTCAGTATTGCAGGCACATCAGAAGCTATAAAAGCTTCGTCCTCGCCAACTGCAACGATAAGAGGAGAATCCTTTCTTACTGCATATATTCTTCTTGGAAAATCCTTGAATATGATACCGAGAGCATATGAACCCTCTATCTCAGCAAGAACCTTCTGTATTGTCGCCATAGGGTCTCCATCATAATAATAATCAAGAAGCTTTGCAACTGTTTCTGTATCTGTCTGAGATTCAAAGATATATCCCTTTTTCAGCAGAAAATCCTTGATAGTTCTGTAGTTTTCAATGATACCATTATGAACGATAGAAATATTCGCATTTCCGTGAGGGTGTGAATTTATATCAGACGGCTCGCCATGTGTAGCCCAGCGTGTGTGACCTATACCGCAAGTACCGTTGAGCCAGCCCTCTCTTTTAAGCTTTTCTTCAAGGTCAGCAAGTCTGCCCTTTGTCTTTTTTGTCTTGATAGCATCGTTCTCAAAAACAGCTATTCCTGCTGAGTCATAACCTCTGTATTCAAGCTTTGACAGTGAGTCAAGCAGCACCTTTGTACAATCCTTTTTTCCCACATAGCCTACTATTCCGCACATATATAAGCAACTCCTTTCATTCTCATTTGTTAAAAATCATTAAATTTCTTATATTTTTCCAAACCATATCCACATAAATATAATATATCATAGCATATTTTGCATGAAAAAGCAATAGCAAATGCAAAAATTAGCGAAAAGTACTGTTAATCTTACAAAAAATATGTTATAATTAGTTTGGTAAAACTAAAACGCTAAAGCTTATCATAATATAATATTTTTACAGGAGGTCAACTATGTCAAAGGTAACAGAACTTAAAGACAAATTCGTTGAGATCTACACGGAAAACATAAAGCGCCCGGGCTCGGAAAAGCTGCTCAATTATCTGCTTTCAGAAAACAGCGACTTCTTTGTTGCACCTGCTTCTACAAGATACCACGGAGCATACGAGGGTGGCTTGTGCGAACACAGCATACACGTTTATGAGTGCCTGAAAAGCTATCTGGAGCGTGAGCGTGTAAAGGAAGATTACAACATGGAATACTCTGACGAAAGCATTGCTATCGTTTCACTGCTTCACGACATCTGCAAGGTAAATCTTTACAGAGTAAGCTACCGCAACGCCAAGAACGAACAGGGCGTGTGGGAGAAAGTCCCATACTATGAATTTCACGAAACACTGCCATATGGTCACGGTGAAAAGTCGGTCTACATAGTCAGCAGCTATATGCGGCTGACCCGTGAGGAAGCCATGGCTATACGCTGGCACATGGGCTTTTCAGGAGAAGAAAACAAGAATAGTATCGGTCTTGCCCTTGAAATGTATCCTCTCGCACTGGCGACCCACATTGCAGATATGGAATCTACATTTTATATAGAAGGCGGCAAGGCGTGAGGATACTTATAGACGCTGACGGCTGTCCTGTCACGAGTATCGCAGTTTCTATAAGCAAAAGCCATGGGCTTGAATGTATCATAGTTTGTGACAGCTCGCATATTTTCAGTTCTGACTATGCACAGGTGATAACTGTCGACAAGGGTGCAGACAGTGCAGACATGAAGCTTGTGAACATCGCTCTAAAGGGCGATATTGCCGTGACGCAGGATTATGGGCTTGCGGCAATGTGTCTTGCAAGAAACGTCCTTGCTCTGGACCAGAACGGCAGGATATATGACAGCTCCAACATTGATGCACTGCTTCTATCAAGACATACTGCAAAGAAGATACGCAGAAGCGGCGGCAGGCTCAAAGGTCCGCCAAAGCGCACCAAACAGCAGGACGAGGATTTCAGGGTGGCTCTTACCAAACTAATCGAAGATAATATTAACTTTATGTAAAATATGCACAAAATATATAGAATTTCATAGAAAATTGTGTTACAATCAAACTATAGTTTTATAGAAAAGAGGTTTTCACAATGAACATAGACAAGATTTTGAAGGAACTCACACTTGAAGAAAAAGCTTCATTGTGCTCAGGCTCTGACTTCTGGCACACTGAGGAAATAAAAAGGCTGGATATACCAAGCATAATGGTGTCTGACGGCCCTCACGGACTTAGAAAAATGCGTGATGATACAGACAATCCTAACGAAGCTATCAAGGCAGTATGCTTCCCATGTGCCTGCGCACTTGCCTGCTCTTTTGACAGAAAGCTGCTTACAACTCTCGGCAAGGCTCTTGGGGAGGAGTGTCAGGCTGAGGACGTTTCCGTTATACTTGGCCCTGGCTGTAACATAAAACGTTCACCACTTTGCGGCAGAAACTTTGAATACTTCTCAGAAGACCCTTATCTTGCTTCACAGCTTGCCACAGCACACATAAAGGGCGTTCAGAGCAAGGGCGTAGGAACTTCCCTTAAACACTTTGCCATGAACAATCAGGAAACAAGACGTATGAGCTATTCTGCCAACGTTGATGAGAGAACGTTCCATGAGATATATTTAAGTGCCTTTGAAACACCAATCAAGGAAGCAAAGCCTTGGACAGTGATGTGTTCATACAACCGCATAAACGGCGAATATTCCTCGCAGAACAAGCTTCTGCTCACTGATATACTCAGAAACGAATGGGGCTATGATGGACTTGTAGTTAGCGATTGGGGCGCAGTTGATGACAGACCTCTTGGCGTTGCCGCAGGTCTTGACCTTGAGATGCCTACCAGCAACGGCAAGAATGACGAGCTTATCATAGAAGCCGTAAACAACGGCTCGCTTTCAATGAAAGACCTTGACAAGGCTGTGAGAAACGTGCTTACGCTTATTCAGAAAGCCGAGGACGGCTATGCCCCTGCAACAAAGTGGGATAAAGAAAAGCAGCATGAATTTGCAGGCAAGATAGAGTCCGAATGTGCTGTACTGCTCAAAAATGATGATAAGATACTGCCGCTTGACAAGTCTGCAAAGATAGCTTTCATTGGCGAATTTGCCGACAAGCCACGTTATCAGGGTGGCGGAAGCTCTCACATAAATTCATTTAAGGTAACTTCTGCTCTTGAAGCTGTCAAGGGCATGGATAATATTACATACGCACAGGGCTTCGTCACAGACCGTGACGAAACTGTTGACGAGCTTCTCGATGAAGCTGTGGAGCTTGCCAAAAACAGCGATGTTGCCGTTATCTTCGCAGGTCTGCCCGAAAGCTTTGAGTCTGAGGGCTTTGACAGAAAGCATATGAGAATGCCTGATTGTCAGCTCAAGCTTATTGATGAAGTTGCTAAGGTAAATGAAAACGTTGTTATCGTTCTCCACAACGGCTCGGCTGTTGAAATGCCGTTTGCAGATAAGGTGAAGGGCATACTTGAAATGTATCTTGGCGGACAGAACATCGGCACTGCTGAAAAGGCTCTGCTTTTTGGCGAAGCTAACCCTAGCGGAAAGCTTGCGGAAACTTTCCCTGAAAAGCTTTCACATAATCCGTCTTATCTTAATTTCCCGGGAAATATGGACGATGTTGACTATGCCGAGGGAATTTTCGTGGGCTACAGATATTATGATGAAAAGGGCATAAAGCCACTGTTCCCATTTGGTCACGGACTTTCATACACAACCTTTGAATACAGCAATCTTACTGTTTCAGAAAACGAGATAAAAGACGACAAGACACTGACGGTCATGGTGGACGTAACAAACACAGGAGACAGAGACGGTATGGAGATCGTTCAGCTTTACGTTTCCGACAAGGAAAGCTCAGTGCGCAGACCTGTCCGTGAGCTTAAGGGCTTTGAAAAGCTTTTCCTTAAAGCTGGCGAGACCAAAAAGGCTGTGTTCCACCTTGATAAGCGTTCATTTGCATACTACGAGCCTGATATACACGATTGGTTCGTTGAATACGGTGAGTTTATTATCGAGGCAGGCTCTTCTTCAAGAGATATCAGACTTTCGACTTCTGTTTATGTATCTTCCGATACAAAACTCCCAGTGCATTTCACCTTGAACACCACCTGTGGCGAGATAAATTCTATCCCAGAGGGCAGAGCTATGTTCGAGGATATTTTAAGCCAAATAGACTGCGGCTTTGGCGACACGGCTTCCGACGATCTTGGCGCTTCTGCAAAGGAAATGATGGAAGCAATGATAAGAGATATGCCACTGAGAACCCTTGTTACATTTGCAAATGTTCCGGACATCACAAGAGCGAAGATGTCAGAAATGGTGGAAAATCTCAACGAAATGCTTGCAGAAAAATAACCAATTATGGACAGCAAGTTAGACAGCAACAAAGACGAAAAATCGAATGTGACAGAAAATGATGCTTCAAAAGCAAAAACAAGCAGAATAAAACTTTTTGTAGGCGTGATCGCAGTTGCGATCGCCATTACTACAGCGATTGCTTCTGCACTTGTTAACAGACCACAGCGTGATGATGTGGTGATACTCACACCGCCTGCTGACAGCTCTCAGGCTGACAAGGTGGACAATTCAGGCAGTGAAAAGGTCATTAGCAAGACTGCAAAGGCACACACCACAAAGAAAACAATGACATCAAAAGCCGTCACAAGCAGTATTGCTGAAACCAAAGAGGAATACAGCTTTCCTGCTGACATAAACAAGGCTGACAAAGAAATGCTTATGGCGGTGAGCGGCATAGGCGAGGTAACAGCCGACAGGATAATAGCATATCGTGACAGAGTTGGTGTTATCAGCAACATGGATATGCTTCTTGAAGTAAACGGCATCGGAGACTCTACACTTGCACTTCTCAAAGGCTATTTTTATGTTGACAGCGCAGACTACCATGATATGCCACAGGAAACGAAAGCCGCAGAAACTCAGCCTGTGCAGACAGAAATCCCTGCTGATACTGTAACAGAGCCTCCGGCCACAGAGGAGCAAACTGTTACAACGGCTGAAACTACTGAGAAAGTCAGGCAGAAAGTGAACATAAACAAGGCTGACGCTCAGGAGATATCAGACAAGCTTCTAATTGATATGGACAAGGCGAATGCTGTCATAGAACTTCGTGAGCTTATATCCTATTACGAAAGCCCTAACGAGCTTCTTTTGTGCAAGGGCTTTACAGAAAAACTTGTTTCCGAGCTTTGGGATTATATTGAAATATAACTGTATTTTATATCTGCTACATAAAAAAAGAACTCGCACATTTATGAGGCTCACTTAGGGATTTGATAAAATAACTATTTTTAAGTGTAGCCTTCAAACGAAACTCAAAACAAAACGACCACACTAGAGTATTGATTTACTCCAGTGTGGTCATTTCTTATTTAACCATATAATCAAGAACCTTTTTTAAACATTCAATGCTTGTATCAGTAGAAACTGAGTCATTGCTTCCTGGTGCATTGATAGGAAATCCCCATGCAAGGTGACTATTATAATAATCAATCAATACCTGCTCATATGAACCTCTTGATGCAGAAGAACTTCCGGGTTCAGTCCATTGCCATCCTCCGATAGCGTGATAAACAAAACTGTCAATCACAATTCCCGATAAATGGTAACTGCTAAAATGGTTATCTCTTATCCTACGAATATGTTTACAAGTGTCATACAGCAGGCCGTTACTACTCTTGTTTTTATTTGATATAGCATCTTGTTCAGCTTTAGGATTTGTAGATTTCCAATTTCCACCCATATTTGTATCTGGATATCTATATGTGCCAGTCCAATTACCAAACCAATCAAACACCTTGAATGCAGGTAATATTTCAAATTTCATTCCATCTGAGAAATTAGTTTTTACTACTTGCCCATCAGCTCGTACATCACTTCTAGGATATACATCTAATATTGCGTTCTTAACACTTTGTAACAATCTTGATTGACCATTACCTTTCATCACATCATAACGATTATATTCTGATTCTGGAAGGCACACTAAAATATCTAAATCGCTTGTATCTATTGCTGTACCTCTTCCATATGAACCGACATACAAACTATTTGCAGTGTCACTGAAACTATTCCAAAACTCTTTATTAATCGCTTTTGTAACAGTGTGATATCTTTGAGAAATTTTACGCCTAGTATCTAAAGCTATAATCTCTCCGTGCTTACAAACTAAATCACTCATGTTTTTCCTCCATTCTCAGCTCATCTGGAAGGAAGGCATTTATTTCATCTTCAGAAAAACTGTTATCCTTATCTACATTTAATGCCTTTCTTGCCAATTTCACCGCTTTATTCGTAGTATTCGGAGCAGATTGATATATTTTATCTAATTCTTTAAGTACGTCCTCGTACTGTGTTAGCAAATTATTTACCGAATCACACCCCATGTGTATTTTTAAAATGATTAAATACAATTGGTCACGAATACATAGCAGCTTATTTGCTGTATCTTTATTACTTAGTGTCATCTGATGTAAATCAAACGATTTAAAATAAGCACTGACAAATATTGTAACAAACGATAATATTGCAGATATTATTTTAATCCAAAATTGATTAGTGAATATCAATGATAATATACCAACCGATGTTGCAGATGCGGCAATAATATTAAGTGTTTCTAAAAGCTTATACTGCCTTGTGTAAATATCGCATTGCTTCTCTTGAATTTTATGCGACCATACGACACTTGCATAGCTGCGTTTAACTGAGGTTTCCAAAGTTTTATAATTATTTTCCGTAATAATTTCACCATCCTTACTTTTCCAACTGTGCTTGTAACTCTCTAAAGCTATCTAAGGCACTCTGCAAGTTTTCTATAATGTCTTCTGCCAATTCATCTGGAGAAGGAAGATTATCAAGGTCAGCGAGCGACTTATCCTTAATCCAAAAGATATCAAGACTTGTCTTATCACGTTCCAATATTTCTTCAACGCTAAACTTTCTAAAGCGTCCGTCTGGATTGTTTTCTGACCAAGTTTCGGTGCGTTCGTGACGATTAGATGGATTATAGCATCTTATGAAATCCTGTAAATCTGCATCAGTCATTGGATGTTGTTTCAAAGTAAAATGTACATTGGTTCGGAAATCGTATATCCATATTTCCTTTGTCTGTCTTTCAGGACTTGCAGGCCTTTTATCAAAGAATAATACATTAGCTTTTACACCTGGTTTATAGAAAATTCCTGTAGGTAGTCTAAGAATAGTATGAAGTTCTGTTGTTTCAAGAAGTTTCTTTCGAATAATTTCTCCCGCACCTCCCTCGAACAAAACATTATCCGGAAGAACCACTGCAGCTTTACCTGTAGATTTCAAAATCGTGTTGATATGCTGAATAAAATTAAGCTGTTTATTGGAACTTGACGTCCAAAAGTCCTGACGATTATATACAAGATCTTCATCTTCTTGCTCACCGTATTCATTTGTAAAAGTGATAGATGATTTCTTTCCAAATGGCGGATTAGTTAATACATAATCCACACGATAGCCAGGGTCTGTTAGTAACGCATCTCCAAGAGTAATTGGAGCTTCTGTGTAAATATCTCCTATGTTATGCAGATATAGGTTCATTAAAGCTGTCTTGAAAGTTGCACCAACAATCTCGTTTCCATAGAAAGTATGATCTTTTAAGAATGCTTTTTGCTCTCTGTCTAGCGTATAATTATTCGGATCAGAAATGTATGACTGAGAAGCAAGGAAAAAACCACCGCTGCCACAACAAGGGTCTGCAATGGTTTTCATTGGCTCAGGTGCAATACATTCAACCATTGCCTTAATCAAAGGACGAGGAGTAAAGTATTGTCCGGCACCACTTTTGATATCTTCAGCGTTTTTCTGTAATAGTCCTTCGTAGATTTCACCTTTGACATCGGAAGACATTGCTACCCATTTTTCGCTTTCAATCATTTGAACAACTCGATAGAGAATTGCAGCATTACTAATCTTATTGGTTGCTCCTTTAAAAATCTGTCCGAGCATACCAGGTTTTTCACCAAGTGTTTCTAAAGTGTTTTTATATTGTTCTTCAAGTTCAGCACCTTTAAGAGAGTTAAGGTCTTTCCATTGGTATCCTTCTGGAATACCTGCATCTCTGTTATAAGGCGGTCTTGAATACTCGTCTGCCATTTTGAGAAAAAGCAGATAGGTTAATTGTTCCAAGTAGTCTCCGTGAGAGACTCCGTCATCTCTAAGAGGGTTACACATTCCCCAGACTTTGGAGATGATTGCTGATGAATTTTCATTTGCCATTATATTAGTCTCCCTTCAAATGCTTGTTTTAGAATACTTTGTCTCAGTGCCTCTGCCTGTGACAGTGTGCAATCTATGGTTTGTTCAATGCTATCGAAAACAGATAAACGAGATTCGATTTCTGCAACTATTTCTTCTTGCTCTTTAAAAGATGTAAATGGAAACCGTAGTGCACGAACCCTTTCCTTATTTAGAGCCTTTTGATTATTACCAGAACCAACACGTCTTGTGTTCTCATAATTCAAAAGTAAAAAATAATAAATATATTTGGACGAACAAGGTGTTTCTGATACTAATATTGCAGCAGTATTTTGGTTATGGGCAGCTTTGGTATTTAGAATAGCTGCCTGTCCTCTTGTTTTTCCTTCCCCAATCATAGCAAGCATAACTGTACCAATAGGATGTACATTAGTGGATGAATGTAATATTCCATCTTCTGTCACCTGCTCCCTTGTAGAATATATATTGTTAAAATGCACCTCACCGCTACTTACCCAGTTAATATTTCCGTTCCAATATTCTGGAACTCGTCTACTAGGTGTTGCACCGACTTGAACCTCGAACACTTCGCCTAATCTAACTTTCTTCCATTCTTTAGGCATTGTGAGAGATATTTCATTTTCATCACCTGACGTATCCTTAAAAACTTCATTATTGCGTTTTATTCTTTCAAAATCGTCTCTTGGATTTTCGTTATGATGTTTATCTCTCCAAGAAAAAGTTAGCTTTCCTTCAAACGCATCTTTCAGCACTGCCTGTTTATATAAATTCAATTGTTGCTGTGTTGCTTTTAAGGTCTTTACAGCATCATCCAAATCTGAAAACAATTCTTCAATCCTTGCTACAATGCGTTCTTGTTCTTCAAGTGAAGGAACAAAAATTTTAGATTCTTTAAGAATATTTGCATTTAAATGTGGTGTGCCAGTGCCTTTCTTTTTTGTGTTTAACAATAGATATTTACTTTCAATAAAGTACCTTAAGTAATCTGTAGATACTCCGTCCGCATAAATCTTAAAAAGAGTCGAACCTACAACCCCTTTAATGGCACGTCCAGTCAAACCCGAACGTGAACCATCACCAACAATCAACAAATCTCCTTCCTCGCAAAGAAGAGACTTTTCTGGTGATGCGTAATTATCTATTACTCCTTGTTCAAAAGCCTTAATATCCACATAAGGAAGATATCCTTCAGTGGGTTCTTTTACTTGTGATAGTGGTTTTTTACCTTTTTCCATATGAAGGATGGTGCCCAATTCAATTAGTTCCATTCGGTATCCTCCTTAAGCCACCAATGCGGCATTTAATTCATTTAATATATTTTTATAGTTATCGCCGAACGCCTCATAGAATCCAAGAAGCCCTCCTTTATGGTCAAAAGGAGTATAATCCAGATCTTCGTCTAAAATGCTTAGCGAAGAAATAATGTGATCTTTTATTAGTCTAAGCCATTCCATTTGTTCTTCAGTAAACTGAGTATGTCCGGCATTTTTCTTGAACGTCCATTCTTTGAAATTGGCATTTACCTTATCGGAAAATGTTGTTAGTTCGTCTGTTGCTCCAATTTCAAATCTTATGATTGAGATAAGGTCGGTAATCTGTGCTGTAGTACCACGCTTGACCTTATCCGTATACTTAATATAATAACAATCCCATAGACGCTCAATAGTTATATTTTTCTTTTTTAATTTTTCATATAATGCTTTGAGTTGCTCAATGACCATAGGTCTGTCTTTATAAGCTTCATTGTAAATGATGCGAAGTGCAATAATCTCATTCTTGTTATCTTCAATGAATTCTTTAAATGTCTGAATAACCTTATCTGCATTTTCTTCTTTCTGTGAATCAAAGCCTGCAAAGATGACTGAATCAAGGGTAACGGTATCAATGATTTGATCATGGCTCCTGCGAATGTTCTCAATGAAATCTCTTACATCCGAATTAAAGAAAGGCTGTGTTGCCTCTTTAATTAATTCTTTCTGAGCGTTTGCAATATCATCATCAGACGGAATACCACTTGAAGCTATAGTTTTTGCTCTATCATTGATTACATCTTCATCAAATGCATTGAGAAGATTATTTGCAATGTTACGGGCAGACGCACCAACATTCTCTGTAAATTCCCTATGTTCCTTTTCTGTCATCTGCTTATCCAAACGAGACACACGATTTGCAAGAGATGTCAGAGTGTCTTCGCTCTTATCACCTAAGGCAACATTCATCATTAATTCTCTCATTGAAACAGTAGGTTTACGCTCAAGGCTTCTTGTTTCCGATTTCTTTGATTTTGTAACACCGACTGCATCAACAATAACAAAGTGGTCTTTATTCTCTGTAGCAGAAGGAGTAACCTTCTGAAGGTCATCTACACCGATTGTTCTGGTTCCTCGTCCAACCATCTGTTCAAAGTAATTCTTACTACGCACATCTCTCATGAAAATTAAGCATTCAATAGGTTTGACATCTGTTCCGGTCGCTATCATATCCACAGTAACTGCAATACGAGGATAATAGTCATTCCTAAATGAACTTAAAACACCTTCAGCATTCTCAACAGAGTAAGTTATCTTTTTGCAGAATTCATTTCCTTCTCCAAATTCTTCACGGACAATATTGATAATATCATCTGCATGGCTATCCGTTTTTGCAAAAATTAGAGTCTTAGGAACTTCTTTTCTTCTTGGAAACAGTGTTGTAAACAGTGCATCTTTGTAAGTTTTGACGATGGTTCTTATCTGACTTGGATTTACGACATCTTTATCAAGCTTGTTTTTGTCGTAATCCACATCCTCGTCCATTTGTTCCCAGCGTTTTTCTCTTGATAAACGGTCACGGTATTCGATTAACCTTTTTAAAATATGACCGCCTTTCTGAGAAACCTCCGTTTCAATAAGGAAAATATCCTCTCCGACATTTACACCATCGATAATAGCCTGTTCTCTTCGATACTCGCTGACAACATTCTCGTCAAAGAAAGCAAATGTTCTTTTGTCCGGTGTTGCAGTAAGTCCAACTAAAAAAGCATCAAAGTATGTAAGCACCTGCTGCCATACGTTGTAAATAGATCTGTGACATTCATCAATGATAATACAGTCAAAAAATTCTGGTGGATACTTCTCGTTATAAACAACTTCTTTAGGAGCTTTAGTGTCAGCAGTTACATATTCATTGAATGATTCTTCTTCTGCAGATTCATCCATATCTTCCTCTTTTAAAATAGAATACATTCTCTGGATTGTACTTATGCATATTTGTACATCGTTTGGTATATATGAACTCTTTAATCTTCGAACTCCGTACAACTGTGAAAAAGAGCGTGTATCATCATTTGGAGTATAGGCAAGAAATTCTCTTTCTGCTTGTTCTCCAAGACTTTTAGTATCAACAAGGAAAAGAATTCGATTCATTTTTGCATATTTTAATAATCGATATGCTTCCGTGATAGCAGTAAAAGTCTTTCCAGCACCAGTAGCCATCTGCACAAGAGCACGAGGTCTGTTCTCTGAGAATGACTTATCCATATTTTTTATAGCATTTATCTGGCAATCACGAAATCTCGTAGTATCAAGCTCTGGGAAATTCTTCATATTATTACGAATTGTGTCTGGTGCAGCAAGCAAAGAACGTAAATATTCCGGTCTATGAAAAGAGAAAACCTTTCGGGATCTATACTTAATATCCTTATAGTCAGTAAATCGAATCAGCTTGTCAGTTGCCTCATAAGCAAATCTAATTTCATATTCATGGTTAATCCACTTGAAGGTACTGTTTGCATATCTAGCAGACTGCTCCTCAACAGTAGTAATATTTTCTCCGACTGAACTCTTTTTAGCTTCAATAACACCTACTGGGTTTCCATCCACAAAAAGAGCGTAATCAACAGGTCCAGTGCTGGTAGGAAATTCTCTTATTGCTACACCTGCGGACGCACTAAGATTAAGCTGTGATACGTTTTGAATTATCCATCCCGACTGATTTAATTTTTCATCAATTATAATTCTTGCTTCTTGTTCTGGTGTCATCTTAAACAACCTCTCTACCTGTTTTATCTATATTTCATTCCATGCCTTTTCTAAGCTGTTAAAATCTAATTCATGTGATTCGCAAAAATCTTTGATTTTCTTCATAGCAATCATATTTGGCTTACTCTTCCCGGTTTCCCATCTATTTACTGATGAAAAGGAAACTCCAAGTTCTCGGCCAAATGCTTCTTGTGATAAAAAACATTTCTGACGAATTTTCTTTATTTCTTCTGAATAAGTCATGTTTATTTCTCCTTGTGCTGTATGTCAACGATATAGCGTTATTATAGCACAAACTTATGAATTTTTCTACCTCTTAGATCCTCCGGTCTATATGACTTGGAGGATTTTTTATTTTTATTCTTCAAGAACGTCCTTTTAGTTATCTTCCCGTGGCTATTAGTTAGAGGGAAATTTAAAAATTTTTCTTGAAGGGGTAAAAAAGCAAACATTTTTCTTTGCCTGTAACTTGTAAGGAAAAAAGATTTTAAGAATTGGTACTTAAACGTATCGGTTTTGTCCTTCCACTATTGAAGACGAAATAAAGGAGGGAATTCATATGGTAAAAGCTGAAAATATACCGCCATATCTAAAAGCAAATGCCAAATGGTGCAACTGGAGGTACGAGAATAGAGATTCTGGAATGACAAAAGTTCCATACAATCCAATGACTAACGCTCACGCTTCAGTGAAAATCCCAAGCTCTTTTACTGACTTTGATTCAGTAATTAATGCACTGAATGGTTACGATGGTATTGGAATTCGTGTGGACGGTAAGTTGATTGCTATTGACCTAGACCACTGTATTGAAGACGGAAAGCTCAGTTCTTGGGCTGAAGATATTACATCTCATTTCGGAAATACATACATAGAGATAAGTCCTAGCGGAGCAGGACTGCGTATCATCGTATTTGCATCTGACGCTTATGTCTATGACAAAGACACTTACCATGTCAAGAAAGGTGATATTGAGGTTTATGTTGCAGGTGCTACCAATCGATTTGTCACTATCACAGGTGATGTATATCTTAAAAATGAAATAGCAGAAAATACAGATGGTTTACAGTGGCTGCTTGATACATATATGAAAAGAAAAGTACCGACAATTAACGATTTGAATTTTGAAAACAGGCCATCCCTGTTATCTGATGAAAGTGTCATTGCTAAAGCAACGGTATCTAAGCAAAGTGAGAAATTTCAAAAGCTGTGGCACGGTGATATTTCCGATTATCCGTCACAGAGTGAAGCAGACTTAGGACTTGTATCTATACTCTCATTCTATTGCAACGGAAATAAAGAACAGATTGACAGAATGTTTCGTGAGTCTGCCTTGTTTCGTAGCAAATGGGACGAAAGACATGGAAGCAAAACTTATGGAGAAATGACGATAGATAAAGCATTGTCGGGTATGAAAAACTTCTATTCTCCGATAGTTCCTGCTCCTGCAAATGAAGATTTTGATGATGAAATGAATAGGCTTATTGCTTTAAATCCTGAAGATATTACAAAGTATCCTTGGACGGATATCGGTGCAGGAATGCTTTTTGCAGATTTTTATAGAAACTGTCTTCGCTATGTGCCTGAGCGAAAGTCGTGGTTTTATTACGAAAACGGCATATGGAAACAGGATGTCGGCGGACTGAAAGCCATGAAGTTATGTATGAATCTTGCAAATCTTCTACATATGTATGCTTTGAAAATTACAGACGAGCATAAACGAAAAAGCTATATGGACTATTCCAAACGATGGCAGTCACATGGGTGCAGAGTCAATATTCTAAAAGATGCACAGGTGTATCATCCCATTTCCGTATCAGAATTTGATACCGATCCATATATCTTCAACTGTAAAAACGGAACACTTCGTGTGGATACCTTTGAATGTCTGGAGCATAAAAGCAGTGATAAATTAACGAAATTTTCCAATGTCATATATGACCCAAATGCCAAAAGTCATAGATGGGATAAGTTTATCTCAGAGATCATGTCCGGAGATAAGGAAAAAGCAAAATTTCTGCAGAAACTATTTGGTTACGGACTTACAGGAGATACAAGACATGAGTGTATGACCATTCTCTATGGTGCAAGTACACGCAATGGCAAAGGAACACTCTGTGAAAGTGTATTAAAGGTACTTGGCTCTTATGGTTGTACGGCAAGGCCCGAAACACTTGCTCAAAAGAATAATGCAAACAGTTCTCAGCCAACCGAAGACATTGCCCGTCTTGCAGGAGTGCGATTTGTCAATATCTCGGAACCCGGTAAAGGACTTGTCCTTAATGCTGCACAGGTAAAAAGTATGACAGGTAATGACACAATAAATGCCCGTTTTCTTCATGAGAACAGTTTTGATTTTCAGCCATTGTTCAAACTTTACATCAATACCAATTATCTGCCTGCAGTCAATGATACGACCATTTTTACAAGTGGTCGAGTCATCATTGTTCCTTTTGAAAGGCATTTTGATGAGTCGGAACAGGACAAGTCTTTAAAGCAGGAATTTTCAAAGCCAGAAGTACAAAGTGCTATTTTGAATTGGCTACTTGAAGGTTATGCACTACTACAAAAAGAAGGACTTGTACTTCCACAGTCCGTAAAAGATGCAACGGCAAGATATCAGCATGACAGCGATAAGATGGTCCTCTTTATGGAAGACTGCATGGAACAAGGGGACTTTGAAGAAAGGACTTCTTCTGTATACAGACGCTATAAGGATTGGTGCGCCGAGAACGGTCACTATGCCGAAAGCATGAAGAACTTTAAACAAAGCCTTGAAACCGTGGCAACCGTAGTCAGGAAAAGACCGAAAGGTGGCGGAGAAAAAACCACAATGGTCACAGGGTACAGATTGCTTTCGGATTTTCTTGAATAAGTATTTGGGGCATTGTGGCAAGTATATACAGTTAATTTAAAATTCTACTCTCTATAGAGAAAATATATATTTATCTGCCCCATTGCCCCAACTGTGAAGACCTGCAAATAAAAGTCAAGCCCTAAAATGAAAAAACAGAAAAAATTTTCTGAATAAAAATTGGTACGACAAAAAGACTGCCTCAGCAGCCTAAAAAAATAAAAGTGGGTTGGCAACCTTGACAGAACATCATAAAAATGCCCTGTATGTCGTGCCGAAGGTGAGGAACTCATGAATAGACAAATCCAGTTACCGTCGAGTCAGCCATTTTAGCATTTTTATGATAACCTGTCAAGGTCAAGCGGCTGCGCCGTGCCTGGGTTGTCCCCGGTTCAGAATCTATGAATAGACAATCATGTAAGGGGTGTTTCTGTAGTATGTAGTACTTCTTTTACTTTCGCATAATAAATGCGCAGAAACTTGTTTGCAGCTGCGTTCATGTACGAGTAATAGTGCTTGCCTTCTGACTGTTTCCTGATCAGGAAATCATAAACAGGATTGTCCTGTGGCTTATTCTGCAGCAGTACCTTCATAATAATGAACAACGTGCGTCGGAGAGCTCCGGAACCTTTCTTTGTCATCGGATTTGATCTGGTAGTTTTCTGACCTGAATCGTTATTCTCGCTGTCATAGCCAAAATAAGCAGTAATTGCTTTTCTGCTGTGAAAACGTCTTGGATCTCCGATTTCAGCCATAAGCTGAGGACCTACAGCTTTTCCAACACCATACATATTCATTACAGTATCGTATTCGGGAAGCTGAGAAGCAACACGGTTCATTTCAGTCTGGATGGCATGACAGTTCTCTGTAGCAGAAACAAGCATTTTAGCAGCTTGTACAACAGAGAAAACTATTGCTTCATCAGAAGAAACGCTGCTGACACATTCCTTTGAAAAAGCGTATATTTTCTCACATGGTGATTCTGTGAAGTGATATGAGTTGTTGCTGCACCACTTCTTGTATTTCCTTGCAAAAGCCCTTATGGTAAGCTTGGAAATTATGTCACAGTGAGGGAATTCCAATACAAAGTCCACCCACTTTTCATGCCCATCTGATTCTCTGGAAGGTGATGTAAACAGTTTATTGACTCCCGGAAAAGTAAGGTCAAGTAACGAAATCAGATTATTATTCATCATGGTTTTCAACTTGATTGACTGCTGATATTGTCTGTTCAGCAGTTTTAAGGATTTTCTCAAATCTTCCTGAGGAGTATATTTCTTCGAGTCATGCCAGTAAGTTAACGCATATGAAGCGATTTTTACCGAATCCTTTTTATCTGTTTTTGGCTTTCTTAACGTGTTTCCACCGAAGTCACTTATCAACACAGGATTGACTACGGAAACAAATATATTTTGTTCGTGGAGGCAGCGGGCAATGGGTTCAAAATAGTTTCCAGTTGCCTCCATGACAACCTTTGTCTCACCAGGAAGTTTCTTGATTGAATCAGCTAACGCTCTTAAATCACTTCCGGTGTGAGCAACATCAAAAGGCGAAGCCACAACCTCACCATAAGGGCGAAGTACAGCAACTGTACTTTTACCTTTGGAAACATCAATACCTACTGCGTTCATAATAATCTACATCTCCTGATTTGATATTGTAATCGGGCAAACCATGCTTTACTCATTACCTATTCAATCTGTTTGGTGACACGAACGCACATTATTCTGTGGCTCAACCTGCATAAACCGAACGCTATAATGAAAGCATGGGTGACTGTCTTCGTTACGGGCGCTTTGTCCCAGGGAGGTGATCGTCAGTCCAATTACTGCTTTCAGTATAGCTTAAGTAACAAGTGCGTGTAAACCCTTACCGGCTTGTAAGGTCTTACCCGACTAATTATATTGTAACAGGAGGTGATGCGTATGTGCTAGATAACCTAAGAACATCAACGATTAAGGCAACAGCCTGGAAAGGAGCAGACACATGAGCAAATACAGATTTGATACATCTATCTTCGACCGATATGTACATGACATGAAACAAACAGCTCAATACCAGCCTGTGGTTATGCTTGCAAACCGTAAAGGAAAAGCTTTTCTTGTACAGTGCAGCACCAAGGCAGACCATGCTTGCTGGAGCATTGTCGGAGATTTATTCGATGCGACATTTCTATCCCGTAAGGACTTAGAAGATTTTATTATCAGCAACAACCTTCACGAGTGGACGGAAGAAGATGACAGGATATACAATAAAAAGCTTTCTAATTTCTGTCAGAACAAGTGTCGCATTGAACTTTAACCCCTAGGGGCGGTGCAAATCTCAACGCTTTCTTTTATCGTGGAACGGCGTGGGGTTTTGTGTACAAACAAGGCGAAATCAAAGGGGTAATTAAACCCAAATCAAACACATTAATTTTTTATGAGAAAATGGAGGAATTAACACATGAACATTGATAAGAAAGTTGCACATTATTTACGCAATACATGGATCGATTTTCAGACATTCTATATTCTGGATATCATCCCTCAAAACAAAGATGAGGCTGTTGTTATTCTTTGCCCACTATATCCAACTGAAGACAAAGTGTTCTTTGTCTGGTATCAGGGTAAACAGTATCCTTATCAGTCATTTGATCATATGATGGATGCACTTATAGAGTGCAGACATATCTCACCCGGAGAAGCTGATTCTCTTAAGAAAAAATATATTAACACCAATGCAAAGGAGATTTAAGATTATGAATTACGACACTTTTACAATTGAATCCGAATCCTACAGAAAAGCATTCTGGAACACGATGATGAAAGGAAAAGGTGTTCCGTATAGCACCATGGGAAAAGGAAACGCCGGAAGTGATATGTTCGTTATTCCATACGACAGTAATCGTATGTTTATGGATGCATTAAAGAAAGAATGTATCTTCAGAAATATCGGTACAAGCATTACCACTATTGACTCTGATTTGGATATTTGGCTTTCTGATAGTGATGAGCCAGCCGAATGGATAGTAAGCAATACCGACCGTTTTATCAAAGATGTAGCATCATCTTTCACTAAGAAAAAGGTGAAATGCCACAAACTTGCCATCATCGACAGAATGGATATGGATTTTATGCAGGATATGAAATTCGACATGGAAGACTTCCTTGTAAACCGCTTTGCTAAAAGATTTGGTAAAGCTGAGGAAGATGCATTTGTAAATGGTACTGGTGTAGATATGCCTACAGGAATTCTACACGATGCCGATGGTGCTGAGGCCGGAGTAACGGCAGAAGCACTTACCTATGATGATGTCATTGCACTTTACTTCTCGGCAAAACCAGAATATCGCACTAAGAGTGTATGGCTAATGAATGATGAAACTGCACAGAAGTTACGCACTCTTAAGGATAAGGACGGTAACTATATTTGGAATCACAGCAATGACACTATCATGAGCAGACCTGTGTACATCTGCAATGCAATGCCAAGCACAGATAAGATTATCGCATTTGGTGATTTCAGCTATTACTGGATCATCAACCGTATGCCAATCAGCGTACGTGCTTTAACAGAGTTATTTACCATGCACCATCAAGTGGGATATCTTGCACATGAGTATCTTGATGCAAAACTAATACGTTCTGAAGCTGTCAAGGTGCTTCAGCTTAAATAAGAACAAACGAAACGAGGTGGATTCAGTGGAAAGTAAATCCGGTGTAACTGAACTTCAGATCGGGAATACCTTATTCATCGTTGAGTACGAAACAAGTGATACGGCTACAGAAACAGCCTATGATAAGGTAAAAAGGCTTATTACAAGCCATGCAACCGACCATGAAAAGTTATCAGAAATAACACAATTATCAGCGTAATATAACTCGACTAATGCCGAATAGTACGGTAATATGACAATACCCTATATAGGGTGTTCCGCTTGAAGGCTGTCGGAAAGGAATAGAAAGTGAATAATTTAAACAGACAGCCTTATGATGCAGCCCCTGAAAAGAAAACTGCACTTTATTGCAGATTATCTCGTGATGATGAACTTCAGGGTGACAGCAACAGTATAAAGAATCAAAAAGCAATATTAAAAAAATACGCTGATGATAACGGATTTACTAAAACTGAATTTTTTGTTGATGACGGTGTGAGTGGTACAACCTTTGACAGACCGAGTTTTCAAAGAATGATAGCAGAAATGGACGCAGGTCATATCGCAACGATTATTGTAAAAGATATGAGCAGACTCGGTAGAGATTATCTCAAGGTAGGTTATTACACGGAGATTGCTTTTCCGGAAGCTGAAGTCAGATTTATTGCCATCAACAATGGAGTTGACAGTGCCAATCAGCAAGAAAGTGATTTTACACCATTTCTTAATATTATTAATGAATGGTACGCCAAGGACACGAGCAAGAAAATCAAAGCCGTGTTTAAGGCTAAGGGTGAATCGGGAAAGCCATTGTGTACAAATCCACCTTATGGATATATGAAAGGCCCTAAGGATAAGAATCATTGGATCTTGGATGAACCTGCCGCAGAGATCGTAAAAAGAATATTTCAACTATGTATTGAGGGATATGGTCCAAGTCAGATTGCAAAGAAACTTGAGAATGACAAGGTACTTACACCTTCATCCTATTTCAAAGAAATCGGCTTGTATCCGACAGCACCTACCACCGAAGAGCCTTATGCATGGGTGCCTAGGACGGTAGCAGATATTCTCGACAGGCAGGAATACCTTGGTCATACGATCAATTTCAAGACAAGGAAAAAATCCTATAAGTTAAAGAAAACAATCAAGAACGATCCATCAGAGTGGCAAATTTTCAAAAATACACATGAAGCTATTATTGATGAAGATACATTTCAGACGGTAAAGCGAATTCGTGACGGAAGACGCAGACCTACACCGCTCGGAGAAATGCCAGTATTGTCCGGCATGGTATTCTGTGCAGACTGTGGTTCAAAGTTATATCAAGTCAGAGGCAAAGACTGGAGTCATGACAAAGAATATATGGTCTGTGCCAACTATCGCAAACGAAGTAAAGACATCTGCACCTCTCATCAAATACGCAATGTGGATATTGAAAATGTCCTGCTTTACATGATTCAGCAGGTGACAGCGTTTGCTAGAGAGCATGAAGATGAGTTTGTTGAGATGGTTACAAAATCCAACGCCAAAGCAGTCGAACGTGAAATTCGTGAAAGCAAGAAAGAATACGAACAATCACAGACAAGGATCAGCAAGCTCGATACCATCATTCAAAAGTTGTACGAAGACAATGTTGAAGGTAAAATCAGTGATGAGCGTTTTGCGAAAATGTTAGCAACTTATGAAACCGAGCAGAATCTACTAACGCATCGTCTTGCAGAACTTCGACATATCATTGATGCAGCCAAACAGAAATCCTCTAACGCAGACAGTTTCCTTCGATTGGTTAAGACTTACACAGATATCAAGGAACTTAATGCTGAGATCATCAGAACTTTTATTGAAAAGATATATGTTTACGGAAATGAGAAGCCATGGGACAGAAACACTAAAAAGCTAAAGATAATTTTCAACTTCATTGGTGAAGTACATATTCCAAGCAATGTAAAAAAGGCATAGCCGATTATTACGACTATGCCGATATTTTACAGGATTACAAATCCCTTATTGAGTTGCCCTTTTTCGTGCGAGTCTTTTTTTGCTTAATAACACCAATGCAAACGGCGAACCTTATGAATATCAGATCATTTATCCTTTGTTCTTTTTGACACGCTTACGGCAACGGCACCAAGCAGCAACATTGTCAATGCTGCACCTGCTCCTAAGCCTGTGTTAGGTGACTTATCACCGTCTTTGTTTACATTTTGAACTGCTGTCTGTGAACTGTTTTGTAAGCTATCATCTTTTTTACCAGTGCTGTCTGGTGATATATCTGATGAACTTTCAGGTGCTTTTGTACCAAGGACATAGAAAGGTGCATCGTCTGTGACAAATGATATTTCTGCATCAGACTCTTCACATTTAAGACTACTTACTGTACCATCAGCTTTAACGGAATTCACCTGATCTTTGTCTATGTTTATCGTTACCTTTATTCCATTTGCCGGCAGAATAGAATCTCCGTCAATGTAATAAATATGAAATGCTACGGTGTTTTCAGACTTTTTTCCCATGACGCTGTTTAACCAGTCAAGAGCTTCCTTCTCTGTGACCTGATCCACCACAAGATTTTTATCTTTATCGGCATTCTCGATCTTCACGCTTGTGCCATCTGGAAAATCAATAACAGCATTTCCATCGTCGTCAACAGGCACACTGTTCCATGGAACATCTTCTGTATAGACCGCATAAACATTTCCACTTGCAGTTGTATTATCATCATCAAGCTTTGCCTCGGCCGCATAAGCACCAGAAGGTATGCTTAATGCAAGCACAAGAGCAAGAAATGAAGTCATTTTTTTCATTGGTCTATTTGACCCCCTATCTGTGTATTCAAGGAAGCCGCACCTGCACTATAATAAGTGTGCGGCTCGTAACCCATGATCTTAAGCTTTATCTTTGTACCGACCTTCGGCGTCTTTGAGAGCGTAACATATTTCACATACTCGTTTGGCTTGATAAGACCCGTTTCTCCGAGCATATTTCCCTGTTCGTCAAACACTCTGAGCTTTATCCAGGCATTGTTGCCCTCGATATTTGTAAGATATACTATTGCCTTATCGCCTTCCATAGTGACGTTTCCGCACACCGCAAAATCATAGCTCATATCATCTCTGTTCGGAGAGCTATAGCCTAAATTTTCCGAAACCTCAGGCTTGCCATGCTGTGCTGTGCTTTCAAAAGGCGGTGGAGTAAATTCTGCACTTTTTTTATCATTTGGACGGCACAATGCAAATATCATCACGCCAATGGTAACTGCAAAACAGACCATAAGCACTGATACGATCAGCTTCCCGTCATTTTTTTGCTTATCCATCATAAGCCCCCTGATATGAATACTTTTTTAATTACGCTATCGGTACAATCCCAATATCATTGTTTCTTACTACCCTCCATGCTCCATTTGATCCTGTTACATAATAAAGAGTTGTATCAACATGAGTAAAAGCAGCCATTGCGTCAGTTACTTACTGAATGTCTTCAGAGATCGTTACTGTGATAGTGCCAAGATCTGTATTGTTTGTTTCTATTCCTGCTCCACTTACACTGAAATGTGTTGAATCTTTAGGTGCGGCGTCAACAGCAGTGCCTTCGGCTGTTTCCAATAAAATAACATCTTCATCAAACATGCCGTTAAGTCCTTCGACCTTTGATGCAAAATTCAACTGTGCTTTAATAGCTGAATTTGAATGGTTTGTTACAGTTATCTCCTTAGGCTCATCCCACCAGCATGCAGACTCTGTGGTATAGCTATGTGTTTCAGGATCCCATACCTTATGTCCGCCAAAGTAGGTAAAATTCATTTCCTCCCACTCAACGTCCACAGACATTGTCGTTGACTTGGAATCAATATAGCTTCCTGTAACCTTGATATTTGTTGGTTCACTGCCGTCATTTTTTTCTGAATTTACCGCATATGCTGTAACCACGCTAGTGCTTGCAAGCACTAATGCGGCAATGATCGCAAATTTGTTTTTCATGATAAATTCCTCCGTTATTTATTTTTCAACAGTGACAGTTATTTTCGCAACCGTATCGACCATTGCTTTTTCACCTGATTGCGGATCATAACTTAAAACTCTGAAATTTGCGTCTGTATAAGTGCCTTCACTAAGTTTGTCCTCCTCGCCCTCAAGCAAAGGAAGCGTTTTAAGCTGATTACCTGGTTTTATAGTACCTGAGCGTGCGATGATCTCACCATTTACCTCGATACAAAGCACGATATCCTGAGTTGAACTGCTTGGATGCTTATAACTAAAATAAGCTGTTTTATCAGAAAGCTTGATATTCACTGTATTTTCGTATTCAAGAGAAATTCCTCCGCCACCCTCAGGCACATCAAGACTTCTGCTGTTATCCTCCAAAGGTTCAGCATTCTGCTCTGTCTGCTGAGGTGCATAATCAGGTACTAGAGATTTTGTTTCTGGCTTTCTGAAAAACACAGCCCAAATCGTAATGCCTATGCAAAACATCATGCCAAGAATAAGTGCAGCTATTATGATCCTTTGTGTTTTTGCTTTGTTCTCATTATTCTCCATCATTTTCCTCCTGCTTGTGCATTAGCCAGACATTCCTGCTAAATAGCATTAATGTTCACAATAATTGTACATTCTTATTAACAAAAAGTCAACAATATTTGCACAAGTGGTAAAAATAATGCACAAGCGGTAGTTTTTTTGATACATATGGCATTCATTTTTTGACAGTCCAACATCCCCGTGACCGTTAAAGCACAACAAAAACGATAGCTCTCATAATAACACCGTTACTTTTTTATTAATAGATAATACTTGAAATCTTCGGGATAATATAGTATAATAGCTTTATATGTTGTTATCCTGATAGGAAAACTCAGGCAGAAGGAATGGTGATAGTATGAAAAAAGGAGTTATCTCTGTGAACTCAAATGCAGAGAAAACTATTATTGCAATGACGATATCCGTTGTTCTTGCCATTATTTTTGACGGCAAAAAGAAAAAGCCTGCAAAGCGCAAAAGCTTTGCTCAGCGTGTTTCAAAGCACTATAAAACTATCGACAATATAATGCTTATGACAGTTGCAAAGGACGTCAAGAAAAAAGAGCAGGAACGTGCGGCTCTTAAAAAGAAAAATTCATACAAGACCAAGCTCCGTGACCTTGAGATACAAGACGCTGAGTTTATTGAACTGTAGGTGATATCATGACGGAATATTTCAAGCGTTACCGCAGTTTTGTTGCAAGCTGTCTTGATGATAAAGACTGCGACTTTGCAAAGCTCCTTGATTATCACAAAGAACATATCGCTTTTTTTCAGCACGAACGGCTGATACATCTTATCGTGACGGTGCTTTTTGCACTTTGTACTGTCATGACGTTCATTGCCATTGCAGTTTGGCAGGTCATGATACTCATACCCCTTGCCATTGCGTTTCTCGTACTGCTTGTGCCTTATATAAAGCACTACTATTTTCTTGAAAATCAGACTCAGCTTCTTTATAAGGACTATGACAAAATATACAGACGAGTACATAATTTTGGACTCGACAACGAGAAAGGCGTGAAATAATGGAGTACACAAAATACACCAAGGAACAGTGGAAAGGCAGCGTCATAACCTCTCCCCTGCCACCTACTCTCGTTACCTGCGGCAGTATGGATAAACCCAATGTGTTCACAGTTGCGTGGACAGGCATTCTCTGCACTCAGCCGCCTGTTACCTACATCTCCGTCAGACCTGAGAGATATTCCCACGAGCTTATCTCTCAAAGCGGTGAGTTTGTCATAAATCTGCCGACCAGAGAGCTTGTGAAAGCTGTGGATTGGTGCGGTGTGAAAACCGGCAGAAAAGTGGATAAGTTCAAGGAAATGCACCTTACCGCAGAGCCGTCCGCAAAGGTATCGGCACCTTTGCTGGCCCAGTCCCCTGTGAATATCGAGTGCAAAGTAAGAGAGGTCGTGAGCCTTGGTACACATGATATGTTCATTGCTGACATTGTAGGGCTTGACGTTGCAAAAGAATTGCTTGACGAAAAAGGAAAGCTTTGCCTTGACAAAGCGGGGCTTCTTGCCTACGCTCACGGAGAGTATTACGGTCTTGGCAAAAAGCTTGGCACGTTCCGCTACTCAGTAAGGAAAAAGAAAAACAACAAAAATATCAGAAAAGGAAAATAGAGTTATGAAAAAAATTCTCACAGCCGCAGTTGCGCTGGCTGTATGCTACAGGCTCAGACCTATCAAAGCGTACGCATGGAGCGGCACTACTCACGAGGACATTGTGAAAAAATCACTTGCACTTCTGGAAAAGGAGAAAAAGCAGAAGCAGGTGACATTCTATAAAGACTATCACAGCGAGATACTCAAGGGCTGCACACAGCCTGACGAGGAGAACGATATGGACAAAGGTCATGGCAAGCATTATTACTCCTGCGTTAATCCAAAGGGCAAGGAGCTTCCTGAAACTAACGGCTATTACCGCAACCGCTTTGGTGACCTTGCAGTGAGCGCAAGAACTTGCCTCGAAGAAAACTACACCGCCGCAGTATCTCTTTACAAAAGCGGTGACATAAAAAACGCCATGCGTGTTCTCGGCAGAGCCGCACATTTTATTTCAGACATGGGATGCACTGTTCACGTTGCAAACATGAAATATCAGGACAAGGCAAATAACGTGCATTACGCTTTTGAGAAGCACGTTTCCACCACCTGCACAAGACACACAGCCGACAGCTTCGACAAGCGTCTGCTGAAATACTACGGCAAGGATAACTTTGGCGAGGCTTCAAACAAGCTTGTAAAATACGCAGGCAAGTTCGTTGACACCATTTCTCACCTTGACCCAAGAGCTTTCGATGACGTTGCAAAGAACACTCTGCCTGTTACACAGCAGAATGTCACAGCGCTTCTTCTGAAATTCTATGACGATTGCACCTCTGACGCAGGGAATTACATACTTGACGGCAAGGCTTACACATTCAAAAACGAGATATCAGGTCTTGTACTCACTGTTACTCCTAAGGGATTACAGCTTGAAAAGCCTGACAAGGAGCTTGAACAGAAGCTGACGGTCTGTCTTACAGAGGACGGCACATTTGGTTTAAAGATAGGCGACGGCGGATATGTAAACGCTTCATGCAAGGGCTATGACTATCTGAAAATAGACGGCAAGCCTGTTCAGTTCAGGGTCACTGCGCTGGGAAAAAGACGTTTCAGAATATCCACTGAGTCCACAGACTATGTAAAGGTGCTTGCAAACTCAAAGGGCGGAAAGCTCTCGTTTGCTGACCTTGAGCCTGAAAACTCAGCTCAGATTTGGATACTTAACTAAAGATCACAACACAAAAAAGGCAGACTTATCGTCTGCCTTTTTTTTACTGCAAATTATGTTTGCGTGTTATTATAAAGTTAGTCAACAAGAAATATGCCAAAATATATGCGAACTGATACATTGTCATAAACACAAGTCTTAGGTTGAATGCCACTTCTGTATCGGGCAAGCGTGACGTTGGCATAAAGAGCATATTCCACAGAGAAAGGTCGCCTGCCAGATTGCTTATCATCGAGGATAACATATTGCAAGCGAAGATTATGGCAAAGCCTACTAGAACTTTATGCTTGAAACAGTTTGAAAGAGAGATAACAAAATATAAGAATATCTGCAAGCCTGCAAACAGCGTCAGAGTATACAGGCATATTAGAAACGAAGTGAGCGGTTCTTCAGCAAAGCCGTTGCCCAAAGCGTTTATAAAATCTCCCACAGAGTCAAGATACTCTGTTGGGTCGATAAGCAACAGCGAAAGCACAAAAACGATCATGCTTGCCGCCGACCATATAACAGAAGAGATGAACTTTGTGAAAATGTGATAATATGGCTTGACAGGTATTGTCAGCATAAGATAGCCCTCGTCAGTGAAAAGGGTCTTGTGAAAGTTCGTCAGCGATATGGTAAAGCCCACAGTGAACAACGCCCCCACCGCAATACCATAGGCAATGCACACAACAATGAATATCACCAGAAAATTAGGGCTTTTAACGCTCTCACCATAACGGAGCATCAGAGAAAATATCAGTGCAACTATCATATATCCCACCACAAGTGGGAAAAACTTTCTTGCCGAGCGTTTAAGCTCATATTTCAAAAGCTTGCCTAACATCTGTACACCTCCCTGAAAAGCTGATCCACAGACTTGCCGGTTTCGTTATGGATAGCGTCAACAGATTTATGCAGCCTTAGCATACCGTTTTGTATCATTACTACGTCATCAAGGACAGGTTCGATATCTGCAATAAGGTGGGTGGAAATTACCACAGCCGCCCGCTCGTTGTAATTTGAGATTATGGTGTTGAGGATATAATCTCTTGCCGCAGGATCAACGCCTGCAATTGGCTCATCAAGAAGATAAACGTCAGCCTCACGGCTCATAACAAGACAAAGCTGCACCTTTTCTTTTGTACCCTTTGACATTGTCTTGAACTTTGCCGCAGGGTTTATCCCCAGCCTGTTCATCATATCCTGAGCCTTTGCTACATTGAAATTGCTGTAAAAATCCTGAAAAAACCTGAGCATCTCATTTACTTTCATATCGTCAGGTATGAAATTTCTGTCAGGCAGATAGGAAACCACTTTTTTAGTTTCCACGCCAATAGGCATTCCGCATATAAGTATATCCCCTGCCGTAGGTTTTATAAGTCCACAGCAAAGCTTGATAAATGTTGTTTTTCCGCTTCCGTTCGGCCCTAGCAGACCGATAATTTTACCCCTCTCCAGCGCAAGGTCAAGATTGCTCAGCGCTGTAAAGCTTCCATACTGCTTTGTAAGCCCATAAGTCTGCAAAACAGTTTCCATGCTGTCCCCTCCTTTGTAGCAAAAAGCAGCAAGACTTTAACACGCCTTGCTGCCGCATTATTATCTTTCTTCACAAATAAGCTTGATCGCAGTTCTTTCCTCACCGTCGATCAAAACGCTTGCAAATGCTGGGATACAAATAAGATCAATGCCCAATGGTGCAAGATAGCCCCTTGCGATCGCTATAGCCTTGATCGCCTGATTGGCTGCGCCTGCGCCCACTGCCTGTACCTCAACTGCACCGCTGTCACGGATAACGCCCGAAACTGCTCCTGCCACCGAATTAGGGACAGACCTTGAAGAAACCTTTAGAATTTCCACTTGAATACCTCCATAAGTAAATTCAAAGAATTTACCCCACTTATTATACACACTATATTATACTACATACATAATAAAATTTCAAGCTTTATTAATACTTTTCGTTATTATCGCTTAATAACACGCTGTATATTTGTTGCTTTTCCCGATTTTTCATCAAATTTTACCACAACTCCGTTTATAAAGCAATCGTTTGTGCTTTCTGAAAACCTCACAGGGGTGCGATATTTGAACTTATTTATGACTATATCACTGTCCACCCCAAGTACGGAAAGCTCAGGGCCTGTCATTCCAACATCGGTGATATAGGCGGTATGTCCGCCTAAGATCACTTCATCAGCCGTCTGAACATGGGTATGAGTGCCAAGCACAGCAGTGCATCGTTTTTGCAGATAAAAGCCCATAGCCTTTTTCTCAGAAGTTGCCTCCGCATGAAAATCAACGATTATATTAGGCGTATCAATGCTTTCAAGAAGCTTGTCAACATAGTTGAAAGGATTTTCCACAGCTTCCATATACATCGTTCCCATAAGATTTACCACGGCTATCTTATAAGGACACATATCGATATAAGTCACACCATGACCCATAACGCCCTCAGGATAATTGGCAGGTCTTAAAAGTTGCTCGTTTGTGTCATAAAGCTCCTCAGCCTCACGTCGTCTGAAAGAATGATTTCCTGTCGTTACAACGTCAGCCCCCATGTTAAGAAGCTGTCTGTAAGACTGCGGTGTGATACCATTGCCCTGAGCAGAATTTTCACCGTTCACCACGGTCACATCTATATCATATTCACGCTTCAGCTTATACATTCTGCTTTCAAGAAAATCGCAGCCGCTTTGTCCCACAACATCTCCGATAAAAAGTAAGTTCATTTGCTATCTCCGTTCTATACTGCATTTTACAGTTACTCTTATTATACACTATCCTTACTGCAAAATCAAGCAGACATCACAAAAAAAGGCGTTGTAAAAAAAACAGCGCTCAAAGAGCCGAGATTTCCTGCTTTTGGGAAA